>QZJP01000076.1 GCA_003599345.1 Bacillota bacterium
GGTCGGGAGGCTCCAGCTCGCCTCGCACGAGCCGGACGAGGTGCCCCCGGAACGCGGGGTGGTCGCTAGCCTCCGCGGCGGAGCGGACGGCGTCGGCCACGGGAGCGCGGTTGTCCTCGGGCAGTAGCCGCCAGATCCCAGCCAGGTCGCGTCCCTGGACCGAGAGAGCGTCCATGACCGGCGCGAGGTGATAGCGCACGGGGAACGGCCTCTCGCCCGGGTTGGAAGCTGCGGACTCGGCCATCGCGCCCTCGAGCTCGACGAGACCGGCCACGTAGTCGAGAAGGAGACCCTCAACTTCCTCCCAGTTCTCGGCGGCCGCGTTGTCGCCGGCCTCGGTGACGATGCCCTCAAGTTCGTTCACCTGGACCGTCCGGAGGCAGTCCGCCGGGGTCGGAAAGGAACCCGGCGGCCGCGGTGGCCGCGAAAAGGCCGACCAGGACGACCGCTAGGACCCCGTAGGCGAAGAACATCGCCCGTCACGTGATAACCTTGGTCATCTATTACCCTCCTCGGAGTCCGGCCCCGAGTGGGCCGGCTGTTTCTGGTCCGGCCGCCACCATTGTCCCCCGCGACTCTTGCCGGGGAGTTACGGATCTATGAACAGACTTTGAACACCGGGGGCGTGGCCATGCCGTACCTGCGGGTCAGGTTGAGTGGTGCCCGAAGGCCCGCCTCAATCGTGCCTGAGGGCCTGGATGGGGTCCAGGCGAGCGGCCTTCATAGCAGGGTATATGCCGAAGAAGACGCCCACGGCAGCCGCGAAGCCGAAGGCGACGCCCACCCAGCCAAGCGAGACGACGGACGGTACGTTGCCCAGGTGCGAGATGGCTTCGGACCCCAGGACGCCCAATCCGATGCCGATGAGGCCGCCGGTGAGGCTGATGATGACCGACTCGACGAGGAACTGCGCGAGGATGTCCCGGTTCTTGGCCCCTACCGCCTTGCGGATGCCGATCTCCCTGGTCCTCTCAGTGACCGAGACAAGCATGATGTTCATGATGCCGATGCCCCCGACGAGAAGCGATATCCCGGCTATCGCTCCGAGGAGGATGGTCAGGATGCCCGTCACGCTTCCCACGGCGGCAAGAATCTGCTCCTGGCTGAAGACCTGGACGGCCTCGGGGTCGCTGAACCTGAGCTCCATCATGCGCGTTATGTGGTTGGTCACCACTTGGGCGTCGACCCCTCCGGCCACGCTGGCGTAGATGGCCCCGACCCTGGTCGTGCCGAAGATGCGCTGCGCGGTGGTGATGGGGACGTAGACCTGGCTGTCGGTGTCCGGTGTTATCATCCCGCCCTGGCCCTTCCTGGTCAGGACGCCGACGACCGTAAAGGGATAGCCCTGAATCAGGACCTCCTGGCCCACCGGGTTCTTGAGACCGAAAAGGTCCTGCGCCGCGGTGGCTCCGAATACCGCCACCTGTCGCCGGTAGAGGATGTCCTGGCTTGACAGGAACCGACCGCTGTCGACCGGGTGGTTCTGAACAGCCGGCATGTACTCTGTGGTGCCCACCACGTCGGTCTCCACGGAGCGGCCCCCCCACACGACGGTCGCCGTTCGCCTCAGGCTCGGGACGGCGTGAATGACTCCCTCCACCCGGGACTCGATCATCGTGACGTCCTCCAAGCGTAGGTCACGGCCTCGGGCGTTGGCGGGCAGGACGATGACGAGATTGGAGCCCAGGGCCTCAACCTGCGACGTGACTTCGAGGCTGGCTCCCGTCCCCACCGAGACGAGCGTGACAACCGCCCCTACGCCGATGATGACCCCGAGCATAGTCAAGAAGCTGCGCATGGCGTTCGTCCTGAGGCCGTCGAGAGCCAGGCGGAAGCTCTCAAGGAGGTTCATGCCGGCAGGCCCTCCCTATCGCCCTCGTGCGGTCCGGCTTCGGCCGCTATGAACTGGTCGCCGGGAACGGGGAGGTCCTCGACGATCCGGCCGTCACGAACACGGACGACCCGGCGGGTCTGCCGGCCCCGGTGGGGGTCGTGGGTCACCTGGACGATGGTCACCCCGAGGTCTGAGTTGATGCGCTGGAAGATGCTCATGATCTCCTCGCCGGTGCGGGTGTCGAGGTTCCCGGTAGGCTCGTCGGCGAGGAGGAGCCGCGGATTACCGGCCAGGGCCCGGGCTATCGCCACTCGCTGCTGCTCACCCCCCGAGAGCTGCGCCGGCCGGTGAGTGAGGCGGTGCCCCATTCCCACGAGAGACAGGACGTCGCGGGCCATGGCGCGCCGGCGCGAAGGGGGGAGGCCCCGGTAGATGAGAGGGAGTTCGACGTTGTCGAGGGCCGTGGCCCGGGTGAGGAGGTTGAAAGTCTGGAACACGAAGCCTATCTTCCTGTTGCGTATGCCGGCAAGCTCGTTGTCGGTGAGGGCCGAGACGTCACGGCCTTCGATGAGATAGGTTCCGGAAGTGGGACGGTCCAGGCAGCCGAGAATATTCATGAGGGTCGACTTGCCCGACCCGGACGGGCCCATGATGCTCAGGAGTTCGCCCTCGTCCACCGTCAGGCTCACCCCGCGCAGGGCGGGCACGGCCAGGCCTTCCTCACCGTAGGTCTTGGAGACATCTCGTACCTCGAGAAGGTGGGGCATCTACCCGCCCCCGCCGCTTCCGGGCTGGCTGCCGGGTTGCTGCCCGGAACCAAAGGGGTTGTTGTCCACCTGTAGGCTTCCGGTTATCACGGTGGTGCCTTCCTCGAGGCCGTCGAGAATCTCCGTGAACGTCCCGTTGCTCAGGCCTGCGACTACCGGGCGGGCCTGGGGTTTGCCGTCGACCAGCACCTGGACGGTCGCCTCGGCCCCCGCCCCGTAAACGGCCTCGACCGGCACGAGCAACGCGTTCTCCCGGCGGGCCACCTGGATGGAGGCCGAGCAGCTCATCCCCACCTTCATCCTAGCGTCGCCGGGCAACGACACGCGGGCCTCGTAGCTGGTCACCCCGTCCCGCACGACTCCTTCGAGGGACAGGCTGTCGAGGGTCCCGGTGAAGGTCTCGCCCGGCAGGGCGTCCACGCGCACCGTGGCCGTCTGGCCGGGAGAGAGGTTGGCTACCTCGAGTTCATCGACGGTGACCACCGCCTGGATTGTGGTGAGGTCGGCGACCACCGCGACGGGCTTGCCGGGGGTCACTTCCTCACCGGCCGATACGGCCACGTCGGTGACCACACCGGCGAAGGCCGCCCTGACGGTCAGGTCGGAGAGTTGCCGCTCCAGGCCGGCCAATCTCAAGCCGGCGGCCTTCACACGAAGGGTCTGCCGTTCTATGTCGGCCGCGGCGTAGGAGGTCGTCTCACCCCCGGTGAGCTGGGCGAGTCGCTCCAGGGCCCGGTCGAGGTCGGCCTCCGCCTGGGCCAGGGCCGCCACTGCTTCTTGGTTCTCGAGGATGAGGAGAAGCTGCCCTTCGGTGACGGCCTCGCCCTCGCCGGTGTGGACGGCGGTGACGGTACCGCCGGTCGTTGCGACCACCGGCTGGATGCGGACGTAGGCCAGGAGGCCGTGGACGGTGGTGGTGTCGAAGGGCCAGGGATCGCCCGTCTTGATGGCCGCCGCCACGCTCATTCCGCCGCGAGCCCGGGGGTCGGACTCGTCAAGAACCACCGTCACCTGGTAGTAGATGTCCCCCCGGCTGTTGGCCGTTCCCTGCGGGGCTATCGCCGAGACGTGCCCGCGGAGGTTCTCACCGAGGGCGGTGACGGTCACAGTCACCTCGCCGCCGGGCGATAGATGCTCAAGTTCCCATTCGGGAACCGACAGGACGGCCTTGAGTTCCTCAGTGGTCGCCGCAGTGAGGAGCGTGGTGCCCGGCGGCACTTCGTCGCCTGCTCTAGTGTCAAGACCGAAGACCCGCCCGGCGAACGGGGCTTCGACGGTGAGGTCCTCGACGTTGCGGCGTGCCCGGTCGACGGCTACCCGGGCCGTCTCCACGGCGGCCTCGGCCGAAGCCACCGCCGCGTCGGTGGCCAATCCCGGGCCGGGCTGCGTCATGGCCTCGAGGTCCATTTGGGCGAGTCTGAGTTCGATGCGGGCCTGCTCTACCTGGTCCGACAGGGACTCGTTCACGAGAACGACGAGGACCTGCCCCGCCTGGACGGTCTGTCCGGGCTCGACCTCGACCGAGGCGACCTTGCCGCCCGAACCGGAAAGACAGACCTGCCTGGTCCCCGCGGCCAGGGTTCCGGTGCCCGTCACGGCGACCTCCAGGGTTCCCCTGGCGGCAGCGGCGGTGGAGTAGCTCGTCGCCCCGGAGCGGGCGCGCCAGGAGCCCACGCGGACCGCCCGGAAGCCGAAGACGGCGGCCCCGAACACGACGGCCGCCACGACGATGATGAGTATGGTCCTAGGTCTGGACAAGGGATGGCACCCCTCCGGTCAGGGCGTGCGGGGGGCGAAGCACCCGTAGCCGGCTCTTTGCTAGCCCTGCTAGGTTCCCCCGTCCCAAGGTGTACAGTTGTTCGCGCGGCTTGTCTACTCCTCTGGGAAGGTCTTAACAGTAAGTTAACCCGTTCGACGTTCTCCGGCGGGCTCGCGGGAGGCGTTCGGGCCGGGCCGGCGTTCTCGCGGCTCCCAGGCCGGCCAACGTGGAGCGGGTTGCCCTGCCAGCTTCCACCATAGGAGGAAGCACGGTCACGGTCGAATTCTCGGGAAGGAGGCGAGGTCTTGCTCAAGGTCTATTGGGGGGGCATGTTCGCGCAGAAGTCGATGGCCTTGTTCAGAGAGGTCTTGAGGGCCCGGGCCGCCCAGAAGAAGGTTCAGTGTTTCAAGTATGACGACGGGCGATACGCCAAGAGCGAGATTGTGACTCACGACGGGTTGGCCGTCGAGGCTCTCCCGGTGCGGGATACGGCCGCCCTGTTGGCCGCCGTGGAGCCCGACACGGAGGTCATCATCGTCGACGAGGCCCAGTTCTTCGACGAGGACCTCGTCACGGCGGCCAACGCCTGGGCCGACGAGGGCCGCACTGTCATCGCGGCCGGTCTCGACATGGACCGCTACGGTCGCCCGTTCGGCATCATGCCCGCCCTGGCCGCAACGGCCGAGGAAGCGGTCAAACTCAGGGCCATCTGTGTCTGCTGTGGGGAAGAGGCCTGGGTGTCCTACGGCCGGGCCACGACCACCACGGAGACCAAGGAGATCGGCGGGTCCGACAAGTACGAGGCGCGGTGCCGCCGCTGCGCCCGAGCGGGAAAGAGCGTATCCGCCGTGACCGAGGTGCCCTCGCACAAGACGTAGGGGGCATGAAGCCCTGAGGGGAGGTACGGGCATGGACGGGCAGTTCTCCTGGGGAGTGCTGCTCCTCGCCGTGTTGGGCGGGGGCGTGGTCATCGGGGGTATCCTCGCCCTTGTCTTGAGACGACCGGGCATGGACCCGAGGCTGGGGGCGGACGTGGCCCACCTGGCGGGCGACGTCAGGGAGGCCATGGTCGTCTTCGGGCAGGTGCGGCAGGGGGTGGAGTCCCTACACCAAGCCCAGGCCGAGTTGCGCGGGCACGTCGTCGACCTCTACCGGAGGGTCGATCAGACCACCATGGCCCTTGCGGATAAGACCTCCCAGGTTCAGACGGCCATCCACAAAGAGATAGAGGAGGCACAGAACCTCGTCAAGGAGGTCCGCACGCAACTGGCCGAGCGCAAGCAGCGGGACGACGAGGTCGAGCGGGCGGTCCGCCATCTCGAGGCGGTCCTGGCCGGAGCCCCCTCCAAGGGCGCCGCGGGGGAGAACATCCTGGACGCGGCCTTCTCCGGCTTCCCGCCCGACATGGTCGAGCGGAACTTCAGGGTCCGCGGCAAGGTGGTCGAGTACGCCCTCGTCCTCAGCGGGAACCGGAGGATGCCCATCGACTCCAAGTGGCCGGCCACGGCCGAAGTCGAGAAGCTGGCCGACGAACCCGACCCGGCCGTGAGGCAGAGGCTGGTGACCGAGGTCAGGGCCGCCATCCGCCGCAAGGTTAGCGAGGTGGCCCAGTACATCGACCCGATGACGACCACCGACATGGCCATCGCCGCTATCCCTGACGCCGTCTACCCGCTCTGCGGGGAACTCGCCTTTGAGGCGTATCGCCGAGGGGTCGTCCTGATGTCCTACAGCATGACTGTCCCGTACGTGCTCAACCTCTACAACCTCCACCTCAAGTACGCGCGCAGTGTGGACCTCGATAGCCTGGACCACGCCCTGTCGGATGTGGAAAGAAGCGTGGAGTCGCTCGACAAGGTGCTCGACAACAGCATCCAGCGCGGGGCCACGATGATAGGCAACGCTTACGACGAGATCAAGAGGATCGCCGACCAGATACGGAGGTCGCTCATCTTGGTGAGGTCCCTCCCCGCCGTGGCCGAGAGGGAAGCCCTACCGGAAGGCGAGGGCGAGGGGCTCTTCGTCGGGGAGGGGCCGGAGGCGGACCCGGGGAAGCAGCGGACCGCGGCGGCCGAAGCGGCCGCGACGCAGGACCGCGACTCCGAATAGGCCCGAACAAGCGCGCCAACGCAACAAGCGACGGGCCGGGCGCTCACGACGGAACCGCCGACCGTGATCTCGACCACGTTCGAAGGCTCGGCGGTAGTAGCCGATGAGGTCCAGGCTCCCGCAGGATTGGGGCGGTTCCCAGTCCAGTCTCACGGACTTCCCCACCAGGGACGCGGTGAGGTCCACGGGCCCGCAGCCGTCGGGCAGGTCAGAGCCGGGGTCGTCGTCTCCCGGCTCGTCGCCGCCGGGCAGCCCGGCGTCACCGCCCCCGGGCTCGCCGGGCTCGCCCGGGTCGTAGGGGGGAGCGGGTTCCCCGTCATAGGTGTGGACTTCGGCCTCGTTGGAGCAGCCCGTCTCACTGCCGTCGCCCAGGACCGCGGTGACCACGTACCAGTAGGTCGTCCCCTCTCGCACCTCGAGGCCCACCCAGTAGCAGCCCTCGACCGGCGCGTCATTGAGGCGGGTCTCGTGTAGGTGACCCCGGGCACGGGTGTGGTATCGACCCAGCGGGTGATCGTGACCGGTGTTTCGTTCAGGAGGTCCTCGCTCCAGGAGTCGCCCTCCCAATCGCCGCGGTAGACGAAGTAGCCGACCAGCGTGAGTTCGCCGGTGTCCTCTGGGGCGCACCACTCGAGGACCACTCCGTCGTCGGTCACGACGCATTCGAGAGCGCACGGAACGTACGAGTAGCAGGCGAAGGCGTGCTCAGCGGGCGCGACGGCCGAAAGGGCTACTGCGAGGGCCACCGCGCGTACGAGGGAAACAGGCGGGTCTTGGGTTTCACTGTTCTTCGGCAGTGGAAACTAAGCGATGTACTACGTTACGTCCACGAACCCTTCCCGGGAGGAGGGTCGCCGGCCGACTAGAAGTCCATCGAGCATGAAACGGCCGCACGACGTAAGGCTGGGCGACGGCGGCGCCGCGGCCGAGAGGCCGAAGGAGGGCGCCGACCCGAGGAACACGCTCAACGAGCTATCAGGGGCGGAGTGGCTCTACTTCACCAAGAGCCTCCTTGTGACTTCGTACCCCAGCGACTACGCTCACGACCTCCGGAAGGCACACGGCGCCAACAAGCCCCCCGAACTGATGCGCCGGCTCATCGAGTTCTTCACCACTCGCGACGGTGTCGTCCTCGATCCATTCGCCGGGGTCGGGGGGACGCTGCTAGGAGCCTCTCTCTGTGTGCCCCCGCGCCGGGCCGTAGGGGTGGAGATCAACCCGAGATGGGTGGAGATCTACACCCAGGCGGTGCGCCGCCTGCGGGACGAGGGGCGGCCAATTGAGGCGCAGGAGATGGTGACAGGCGACTGCCTGCGGGTTCTCAGAAGGTTCGCGGAGGGCCACTTCCAGTTCATCGCCACGGACCCGCCCTACAACGTGCACCTCGAGCGGACCATGTGCGACGGCCGGTACGACGCCAGCCACTCGAACAGGCGCACCGACTACAACATGCGCTCGAACGAACCGGCCGACCTGGCCAACATGGCCTCCTACGGCGACTACCTGGCGGCCATGCAGGCCGTGTTCACCGAGTGCCTGCGCGTTCTGGAGGCGGGCCGGTACATGGCCGTCATCGTCCGCAACGCCTATCAGGGCGGGAGATACTTGTTCACCCACGCCGACCTGGCCAGGGGCGCGGAACAGGCCGGCTTCGTCGCCAAGGGCGAAATCGTCTGGTACCAGGCCGGGGCACGGCTGAGACCCTACGGCTACCCCTATGCCTACGTCCCCAACATCGCCCACCAGTACATCGTCATCCTGCAGAAGCCGGGAGGGCCGAAACGCCCGGCCCACCGCGGCCGATAAGTTCGACCTCTACGCGAACGCCATCCCGCCGACCACGTCCCACAGGACGCGTAGCCCGAACTCGAGCGAGCGCACGCTCACTCGCTCGTTGATGCCGTGGACCGTCTTGTGGTCTACGTCCGGCAGAGTCGGACAGAAGCCATAGGCCACGATTCCCTTGGGGCGGAGGAACCGGCTGTCAGTCCCGCCAGGCACCATGAACGGCACCGCCGCCGCGTCCGGGCTGTGTTTCGCCAGTGCCTTCACGATGGCTTCGGTGAGTTCGGTGTCGGGCGGTGATTCCGTGGCGAGGGACGTGCGGGTGAGCTCGAGGGTGACCTTCCCGCCGGGTTCTCCCGTCAACCCCAAGAGGGCCATGAGCTCGGCGATGACGCTCTCAGGCGTCTGACCGGGTAGGATGCGGCAGTCGATCTCGGCCGTGGCCGACTGCGGGATGACGTTGGTCTTGTCGCTGCCCTTGATGACCGTGGGGCAGGCGGTGTTGCGCGACATGGCCCGGATGGTCCCGGCCATGTGGTCATCGGGGAGCGAAGGCAGGGCCTGCTCTATGGTGTCTTCGGAGAGCAGCATGCGGGCGGTCCGGTCCATAGGGGGCGGCACTGCCGCGGCCAGCCGCTCGACGAACAGGCGGAAGGTGTCGGTCAGGTGCATGGGCAGAAGGCTGGTCCCGACCTTGTGGACCGCGGCCGACAGGTGCACGACCGGGTTGTCGTCGTGCGGCATGGACGCGTGGGCCGCCCGCCCGTGGGCGGTCGCCCTCGTCCAGCAGATGCCCTTCTCGGCGGTCTGGTATAGGAAGACGGTCTTCCCGCCGATCCTGTAGCCCGTGCCGCCGCCCTCGTTGAGACAGAACTCGCAGTCAAGGAGGTCGGGGCGGTTCTCGGCCAACCAGCCGGCACCCCAGGTGCCGCCCATCTCCTCGTCGGCGGTGGCGGCGAAGACGAGGTCGCGCCGCAGGGGGATCCTTCGCCGCTTGGTCTCGAGCATCACGGCCATCCAGAGGGCGGTCAGCCCCTTTGTGTCGAGGGTTCCACGGCCCCAAATCTCCCCGTCGACGAGTTCCGCCCCGAACGGGTCGTAGGCCCAGTCGGCGGCCACCGCGGGGACCACGTCAAGATGCGATAGGAGGAGAAGGGGACCCCGGGAACCATCGCCCCGCAGTCGCGCCACCACACTCCCGCGCCCGGGGGCCGGTTCGACGACCTCGGCCGGGATGCCCTCCTTCTCGAAGACCTCGGCGATGTATCTCGCGCACGCCAGTTCGTTCCCCGGAGGGTTGGTGGTGTCGAACCGGACCAGACGTTGTAGGAAGCCGATTGCCTCCTGCGTCACTTGGTCAGTATCCAAGGCGAAGCCGGGCATCTCGAGCCCCTCCCCTTGGGCGCCGGCCACGGCGGGCCGCGCCTGGATGTTGTCAATCCGCCGGGCCGGCAGTTAGTCCCCTACCTCGGGCACCGGCTCATGCACAGGCCGCACTCTAGGCCTCGCCGCCGGTTCCGGCCCGGCCGTTCCGGCCGTTGCCGCCGCCGTCGGCCGGGGTGGGTGGGAGGACCTCAGCCACGAGGTCGGCCACCTGCCACGGCAGGGCGGCCACCTTGACCCCCGCGGCCTCGAGAGCTTCGATTTTCCCCTCGAACGTGCCGCGTCCCCGCTCGATGATGGCTCCGGCATGCCCCATGCGCTTCCCGGGCGGAGCGCTCCGGCCGGCGACGTAAGCCACCACGGGCTTCGACATCCCCTTGATGTACTCAGACGCCTCCTCCTCGGCGCTGCCGCCGATCTCTCCGACGAGGACCACTGCTCTGGTCTCGGGGTCGTCGCTGAACTTCTTCAGCACCTCGACGAAGTTCAGCCCGACGACACGGTCTCCGCCGAGACCGACCACGGTCGTCTGCCCGAGGCCGGCGTCGGTAAGGGCCGAGGCTATCTCGTAGCTCAAGGTGCCGCTCCGGGCGACTATACCCACTGGCCCGGGGGTGTAGGCCACGGCCGGCATGATGCCGAGTTTGGCCTTTCCGGGCGAGATGATGCCGAAGGTGTTAGGACCCACGACAACACTCCCGCGCTGGCGGGCGTAGGCCATCATGGCCATGGCGTCGTGGACGGGAATGTGCTCGGTTATCACCACGATCACGCCGAGACCCGCGTCCGCTGCCTCGAAGACGGCGTCCTTGGCGAACGCGGCCGGGACGAATATCACCGACGCGTTGACCGCATGGTGCAGGACTGCCTGTTCAACCGTGTCATAGATGGGGATGCCCTCGACTTCCTGCCCGCCCTTACCCGGCGAGGTCCCGGCCATTACGTGGGTGCCGTACGCCAGCATCTGCGTCAAGTGGAACCGGCCCTGCCTGCCCGTGGCGTTTTGGATGACGACCCTGGTCCGTTCGTCGACGAAGATGGCCATCAGAGGCCGCCCCCTCTCTCGACCGCCGACGGGTCACCCGCGGGCCCAGCTCCGGCCGGCGCGCGGGGAGGCGGCTGGTCGCCCGCCGACACCTTGGCCGCGTGGACCACCTGGGCGGCCGCCTCGTCCATAGTCCGGTAGGCTTTGAGGCCGTAGTCCTCCAGGATTGCGAGCCCTTCCTTCTCGTTCGTCCCAACGAGGCGGATGACCACCGGGAGGTCGAAGCCGCCCCGCCGTTCACCGACGGTGACCAGGGCCCTGGCGACGTCGTCACAACGGGTTATCCCTCCGAAGATGTTGATCAGCAGGGCCTTGGGTCGCCTCGAAAGAAGCAGCTCGATGGCGGCCGCCGTAGTCTCCACGCCGGCTCCGCCGCCGGCGTCGAGAAAGTTGGCGGGCCTTCCGCCGTAGAGCTGGATGATGTCGAGTGTGGCCATAGTTATCCCGGCGCCGTTGGCCATGACCGCGATGTCGCCGTCGAGCTCGACGTAGGCGAGCCCGGCTTTCCTGGCCCTGAGCTCGAGTTCCGTGCCTTCCTCAACCACGGGGCTATCGGGATGCCGGAAAAGCGCGTCGTCATCCATGTTCAGGCGGCCGTCGGCGGCCACCAGCAGGCCGTCCTTCTGCAGGGCAAGCGGGTTGATCTCGGCAAGCTCCGCGTCATACGTCTGGAACACGTCATACAGCCGGAGCAGGATGTCGGTGAACTGCGACGAGAGGTCCGGCCCCAGGTCAAGCCGCCTGGCGATTTGGCGGGCCCGGAACGGCATCAGCCCCCAGGCGGGGTCGACGGCCTGCTTGATGATCAGTTTCTCGGGCACATCTTCTATGTTGACTCCCCCGGCCGTCGAGGCGATGACCACCGGTCGCCGCGCCCCTCCGTCCACGGCGACGCCCAGGTAGAACTCGCGGTCTATCTGTAACTTCTTCTCCACGAGGACCTTCGAGACGCGCAGTCCTCGAATCTCGGTGCCGAGCAACTCGGCCGCCTGCCGGGCCGCCTCGTCAGGCGTCGAGGCGAAGCGGATGCCACCGGCCTTGCCTCGTCCTCCAGCGAGTATCTGGACCTTGAGAGCGACGTCGCCGAGTTCCTGAGCCGCCTCAGCGGCGCCTTTAGGGCTCGTCGCCACCCGGCCCGGAGGCACCGGGATGCCGTGGCGGGCAAAGGCCTCCTTGGCCAGGTATTCGTAGAGCTTCATGAACGCTGACCTCCCCTGTCGAGGGCGGTGGTGTCGGCTCAAGCCGAACACGTATTCCGTCTAGGTGTGTCGCTTCCTCCCGAGTCCTAGCGCCATAGGTACGAGGTTGAGGCAGGTAGGCCGGCCGGGGGCGCGGGACTCAGGCGGGCTTCTCGCCGACGTGGAGGGTGACGATGCCTCCTGTCAGGCTGTAGTATCGGACGTTCACGAGACCCGCTTCGCGGAAGACGCGGGCAAGAGTCGCCTGGTCGGGGAACTTCACCAGGGAGGCCGGGAGATAGGTGTAGGGCCTGATCGAGCCCACCTGAGCGGCCGTGCGCTCGATCAACCTGCCGAGGACCGGGACCACGCGGTAGAAGTAAAAGAAGTAGGGCACCCGGACGAAGGGGGACGGTGGCTTGGAGAGCTCCAGGTTGAGGACGCGGCCCCCGGGACGGACGACCCTCGCCATCTCACGGATGGCCTGGGGAATGTCGGCGACGTTGCGCAGGGCGAAGCCCATGCTGGCGGCCTTGAAGGAGCCGTCGTCGAACGGGAGACTGAGCGCGTTGCCCTCAATCAGCTCGACTTCCTCGTCGAGCCCGCGGGCAGCCAGTTTGTATCTGGCGATCTCAAGCATCCCGGGAGTCAGGTCGATGCCGACCACCCGGCCGCCGGGGCGGACCTGCTCGGCCATTATCCGAGCCAGTTCCCCGGTTCCCGTACACACGTCGAGAGCCCGGTCGCCCGGGCCGAGCGCGGTGTGCCTGCGAAAGAACCGGTGCCAGAGATAGATGCAGCCCGCGGACATGACCACGTTCATGATGTCGTAGGTGGGGGCGATGGCGGTGAAGAGACGCCTGACGAATCGCTCCTTGGCGGCTCCCCCCGGGATGCGGTCAGCCTCTCGCGATGCGTTCACTAGCCGAGCACCAGAGCGGTGGCAAGGAAGCCCGCGGACAGGAGGAGACCGGTCACGAGATGCGTCCCTATGACCAGGGCGTTCGCCGGCCGGAGCTCAACCGGGGACGCGTGATGGGTCCAGGCGATCCTCAGAGCCTTCGCTGACATGGGTATCGTAAGGAGGGCCGAAAGAGTCGGCCACGGGGCCAACCCCAAGGCGACCGCGGCCACGACGGAGAGATAGGTGGCCGCGAGAAGCCCGCTGAGGCCCGGCAGGGCCCGCCGGGTGCCGAGCCTGACCACCCAGTGCCGCTTGCCCACCGCCTTGTCCGCCTCGTAGTCGGGGAACTGGTTGATATAGAGCACCGCGGCTATCAGGAAGCCGACGGGCACGGAAGCGAGGACCACCACGGGCGACGCCGTCCCGGTCTGGACCAGGTAGGCGCCGACGACGAGGAGCGGGCCGAAGCTCGCCCCGACCATCAACTCCCCTAGGCCGTAGTAGGCGAGGTGGAGGGGGTTGGCGGTGTAGAAATATGCGAAGAGTCCCCCGACGAGAGCCAGGACCAGGACGGCCGGCCCCCTGACGTAGGCCAAGTAAACGCCAATCCCGGCCGCGACGGCGAACGCGGTGAGGGCCGCGGCGTGGACCTGTCGAGACGTAAGGAGCCCGTCCTGAATCAGCCCGGCGCCGCCGTTGAATGGACTGCGGTATCGGTTGATGTCGTCGTTGCCGCTCATGGTATCGTAGTAGTCGTTGGCCATGTTTGCGCCGGCGTGGGCCAGGACGGCGCCGGCAAGAGTCAGCAGGAACAAGGGGAGGCTGAAGAGACCGGTTTCGAACAACGCCACCACCGCCCCCAAGGCCACCGGGATGACGGACGCGGTCATGAACGGCAGCCGGGCCTCCCTGAGCCAGAGCGCGACGTTGCCCGGGTTCCTTGCCCCGGGGTGTTCGCTAGCTGAAGTTGCCAAGTAGGGTACCCTCCCGTGAGCCACGATCGAGCCAGGACCGGGCTCGCAATTGTAGAATCGTTCAGCCTCATTCAAGTCAACGTACGATTATCCTCCGAAGAGAGGGAAAAGCCAATGTCGATCGCTCCGAATCCAGAAACTGAGGAAATCGAATCCTCGCGCGTCGAGAGGCTTCTCGCAGTGGGACTGGTGGCTTTCCTCCTGGTCGGCGGGTTCTGGGTTCTGGACCGTCTGGGCTCCATTCCGCAGAGGCCCGACTACGCCGCCATCGCCGAAGCCCAGGGGTTGACTCGAGTCGAGCCGGCCTTCCGGGAGGCCGAGGCCGACTACCTGAGGGCTCAGGCCGCCGTGGCGCAGGCCGGAGAGGCCATGGAGAGAGCGCGCTCAGACTACGAGTACAGGCGTGAGGAGCTTCGGGTCGCGATTGAACTCGGCGTGGAAAGCCCCGCCCTCACCCAAGCCTACGAGAGCGCCAGGGCGGTCTTCGAAGCGGCCAAGGTCTCTCACGAACTGGCCGAGGCGACTCTTGCCTCCCTCGAAGGGCGTCTCGCGGGTCCCAGGACGTTCTACGAGGAGGCGTCGCGCCGCGTGGGCGAGGCCTACAAACGGGCCGAAGACCGTTACCAGCTCTCTCTGTTCGCCCTGCGCTTCGCCTACGCGCTCCCGCTGTTCGCGGCCTCGGTTTGGGTGTGGTTCCACCTCAGGCGGAGGCGTCGCCCTCATATCATCGCCACGGCGTTCATGGGTTTCGCCGGCATCCAGGCCTTGGCCCTGGTGGGGCAGTACGGCTGGTACCTGCTCCGTGACATCGGGCCGATTGCCTTGTCCGTCACCGGCTCGGCGGTGTGCGTGGCCGGTCTCGTTGCCTTGAGACGTTGGGCCGCGGCGGCCCGGAGACCGGCGTTGTCGAGACTCCGGCGGTCGGCCTGTCCGTCCTGCGGGTTCCCACTCTCCCTGGGGGGTACTCACTGCGCCGGGTGTGGGCGCGTGCTGATGCAGACCTGCCCCGGTTGCGGAGGGGAGAACGTCGCCGAGAGCCCTCACTGTGGACACTGCGGTCTGGCCCTGTAGCGTGGAGGTGGGCCGCCGGCCTGACGCTCGGCCGGACTCCAACGGGTCATCTGGCGGAGCGCCTTGTCGCGCCGGGCCGGAACGACTTTACTATGTCGCTGACTTTCCGGCGCCCGATGACCATCATGCCCAGCGTGTCCGCTACCGTGGCGTAGCCGCGGCTGAGGATGTTGAAGGCGATGGCCGTCGCCCAGGTGTCCGGTGTCGACGGGTCAGCGCGGCACAAGTCGCTGTAGGAGGATGCGAGGGCCTCGCGGTAGGCGTTGAGGCAGGGAGCGAGAGACTGCCTGTAGAGCTTCCTTTCCTTGCGGGTGAGGTCGACAGTCCCTCTGCCCAGGAGTTCGCGGTGCTCGGGCGGGAGTTTCGTGCGCCTGGCCAGGGCCTGGATGATGATGTCGGGCATCGGTATCGCCTCCGGACCGGTCGATGCCGCAAAGGGAACGTAGGAATCATATGGCCATTTCCTGCCGGCCATAACCGTAGTGGTCGCCTCAGGAGGAAATCGACAACGTTCGCTTGAACCATCGGTGTCTGTCGCGTGTCGGCTGAAGTATGCCGGAGAGGAGCCTCCCCCGTGTGGCGGGAACGTTACGGAGCTTGGGTAGCGGGGTTTCGGCCAGGTAGGGGCTCCGGGCTCGCCGGCCCGGCGGCGGGACTCGCGGTCCTGGCGGTCGCGCTCGTTCTGACCATCCCATCCGGCGGGGCGGCGGTCTTCATGTCGGCCGTGCTGCTCGCCGTAGGGGTGGCCGGCGCCGTCCTCGCCTGGGGATTCCGGATAGGCAGGAGAGCGGCCGGGACCTGGGCCAAGGCAGCCGGGGTGGGTGTCGCGGTCGGGGTGGTGCCGGCGCTCGCATGGGCGCTCATCGGGGGTCCCGGATGGATGGCGCGTCTCGCCGTCATGCTCGGTGTGGGGCTCTGGACGGCGTCGGCCGGACTACTGGTCCCGGACGACCCGCGAGCGTTCGGATGGGCCCCCGCGGTGGCCTTCGCGGGCCTGGTCGCCTTCAGCGCTCTCGGATACTCGACGTCCGCAGGCGTGCTCTACTTCCTCGGCCCGCCTCTGGCTCTAGCCGTGCTGTTGGCCGGTCACCTGGCCTCACGCCTGGCGAGCGACACGAACGGCACTCCAGCGGGGCTCGCGCACCTGGCTTACGTGATAGCCGCGGTCGCGATGGCCATCCTGGCGTGGGTGGACTTGAGCTAGAACGAAGGGGGTCCCGTCGTGAGCCCGAAGGGGAGCAAGGGAGATAGGGACAAACCCGTGTTTTCGGCGCCCGAGCCCCGTCGACCCGGTCGCGGGCCCCACAGCGAGCCTCGAGGTTCGCGGGGAGGGGCGGGGGCGCGCAGGGCTTCGCGCCCGCTTGCGGAACTCCAGGAGAAGCTGGCCAAGGAGACCCGCCGGAAGACCGTCCGCGTGTCCGTCAAGGAACGGTTGGCGCGAGCGTTCCCTCTGTTCGGCGTGATCGGACCCGGTGAGATCGGGCTGGCTATTGCCATCATCGGGGCGGTGACCATGATCTGGATCTGGCCTCACCTCCTTCACTGGGGGCTTGTGGTGGTGGCCATGGGGTTCGTGATCATGCGTTACGGGGAGCGTTGGCTCAGAGGCGGGTAAGGGGGAGGCTAGGACCTGGGCGATCTGGTCTACGAGATCGGCGACAGTCTCTACGTCAACCTCACGAACCGTTGCGTCAACGACTGCGCTTTCTGTATCCGCCGCACGGGTCCGGGGGTGGCGGGCTCCACATTGTGGCTCGATGAGGAGCCTCCGGCCCGAGACTACGTGAGAGCGATAGGTGACCCCGGTCGTTACCGCGAGATCGTCTTCTGCGGCTACGGAGAACCCTTACTGAGGGCGGCCGAACTCGCGGAGATTGCCGGGGAGGTCCGCCGGCGGTCGACGACGCCGATCAGAGTGAACACCAACGGCCAGGCGGACCTGTTCCTCGGGCGCGACGTCCTGCCCGAGCTTCTCGGGCTCGTAGACGTGTTCTCGATCAGCCTGAACGCTCAGGATAACGCGACCTACCAAGAAGTGAGCCGGCCGGCCTTCGGTGACAAGGCCTACCCGGCCGTGATCGAGTTCGCCCGCCGGGCGGTGCGGCAGTTCCCGCGGGTGGTTCTGACGGTCGTTAGGGTCCCCGGTGTCGACGTGGAAGCGTGCCGAAAGATAGCCGCGGACATCGGCGCCGAGTTCCGCGTACGAGAGTACATAGACTCGGGTGACCGGTATCTGGAAGACAGCGGTCGCCCGGAAAGCGGGGGATAACCCATGAGACGCTTCAGAGTACCAGACGTTGTCATCCGCAGGCTCGTGATCTACTTGCGCATCCTCAACGAGATGGAACTAGAAACGGGTCCGCACTACATCTCCTCGCAGGAGCTCGGCCAGCGTGCCGGCGTGTCCCCGGCCCAGGTCCGAAAGGACCTGGCGTCCTTCGGCGAGTTCGGCAAGCAAGGAGTCGGCTACGAGGCCCACAACCTTCGCGAGGAACTGAGGTCAATCCTCAACCAGGACCGCCCCATCAAGGTGGCCATCTTCGGGCTGGGCGAGCTCGGCCGGGCCTTGACTCGCTATCTGAACCGGTGTCCTCACGGCGAGGAATGCGATGTCTTCCACATCACAGCGATATTCGACTCCGACCCCAGGAAAATCGGCCAGACCTTCGAAGGGGTCCAGGTCTCGCCTCCCGACGCGCTGCCAGCCAAGATGGAGCGGGAGGGCCTGGACATCGCCATCATGACTGTCCCGGCGTCCGCCGCCCAAATGGTCGCGGACCTCTGTGTCCAGGCCGGCATCCAGGCTCTCCTCAACTTCGCGCCGGTGAAGCTGTTCGTTCCGGACAACGTCAGGGTCCACTACTCTGACGTCACGCTCGAACTGCAACAGCTCTCCTTCTACCTCTCCTGAGTCCGGCCGGGCTCCGGCAACAGGGTTCGGCCGGGCGTAGTCCTGTCCCCGGGTTGCGTAGAGCCGGGGGCGTCTCTTGCCTGGGAATGCCAGGCGGGCAGGAAGCTTCGTTCAGACCAGCGAAGTTCGCAACAGCCGGCTAGGCCGGACCCGATAGACTAGTAGAGAAGGCTCCAGCGAGGAGGTCCCCCCGCCGTGTCCAACAACCCCGAGGGAAACCGCCGGTGTGGACCTGGGGGCCGCTCCGCCCAAGGCGGGTCGGACCCCTGCCGACCGCCGGCGGCCCGGAAGGCCCCCGCCACGCCCGGTGGGGGTGTTCACCTGGAGGTACCTGAACACCGGCCAGGGGGCGGGGAGCGGCGCGAGCGGTTCATAACCATCTCCGACAGGGAGATTCGCGGGCTCTACGGGCCAGAGGAGATTAGGGACCTCGACCCGCACAGGGACTTGGGTGTTCCGGGGGACTACCCCTACACCCGAGGGGTCCATCCAACGATGTACCGGGGGCGCCTCTGGACCATGAGGCAGTTCGCCGGGTTCGGGACCGCGGAGCAGTCCAACGCCCGTTACAAGTACCTCCTGAGCCACGGCCAGACAGGCCTGTCGGTCGCCTTCGATTTCCCCACTTTGCTGGGCTACGACTCGGACCACGAGCGCTCGCGCGGGGAGGTCGGCCGGCTCGGGGTCGCCATCGACACGCTAGCCGACATGGAGGTCCTCTTCGGCGGCATTCCTCTCGACCGGGTCTCGACGTCCATGACTATCAACGCCCCGGCTGCCGTCATCTGGGCCATGTACATCGCTGTGGCCGAGAAGCAAGGAGTCCCTTCGGAAGCGCTGACCGGCACCATCCAGAACGATATTCTCAAGGAATACATCGCCCAGAAGACGTTCATTTTCCCGCCGGGACCTTCGATGCGCCTCATCACCGACACGTTCGCCTACGGGTCCGAGCGTGTGCCGAAGTGGAACACCATCAGCATCAGCGGCTACCACATCCGGGAGGCCGGCTCCACGGCCGCCCAGGAGCTGGCGTTCACGCTGGCCGACGGGTTCGAGTACGTGCGGGCGGGAATCGAGGCGGGCCTGGACGTGGACGCCTTCGCCCCGCGCCTGTCGTTCTTCTTCAACTCCCACAGTGATTTCTTCGAGGAGGTCGCGAAGTTCCGCGCGGCACGACGCATCTGGGCCCGGGGTATGAGGGAGCGCTTCGGAGCCAAGAACCCTCGCTCCTGGATGCTGCGCTTCCACACCCAGACCGCCGGGGTGTCTCTCACCGCGCAGCAACCCGAGAATAACATCGTGCGCACGGCTTACGAGGCTCTCGCCGCGGTCCTGGGCGGGACCCAGTCACTGCACACCAACTCCATGGACGAGGCCCTCGCCCTGCCCGGGGAGAAGGCGGTGAAGATAGCGCTCCGCACTCAACAGATACTGGCGGAGGAGACCGGGGTCGCCAACACTGTCGACCCGCTCGCCGGCTCGTATTTCGTCGAGTACCTGACGTCTCAGATGGAGCAAGAGGCGCTGGCCTACTTCGACCGGATAGAGGCCTTGGGCGGGGTGGTGCCGGCCATAGAGAAAGGGTTCTTCCAGAGGGAGATAGCGGATGCGGCCTACCGATACCAACGGCAGGTTCAATCGGGCGAACTCGGCGTCGTCGGCGTCAACCGTTACGTTGAGGACGAGCCCAGCCGCGTCGAACTCCTCAGGATATCGCCGGAGGTGGAGCGGCGGCAGCTGGACAGGCTCCGCGACGTCAAGGCCAAGCGCGACCAGGGGCGGGTCAGGGCGGCTCTCGAGGCGGTGCGGTCGCAGGCTCGGGGCACGGGCAACATGATGCCCGTCTTCCTTGAGGCCGTCAAGGCCTACGCCTCACTAGGCGAGATCATCCAAGTGCTGCGCGAGGAGTTCGGGGAATACCGCGAACCGGCCATTTTCTGAGCCGGGCCGGACGACTTTACGTACGACCCACCCTGAGGAGGGTGACGATGTCCCACGCCAAGGTGAGGGTCCTGGTAGCCAAGCCGGGGCTCGACAGCCACGACCGGGGCGCGAAGGTGGTCGCGCGGGCCTACCGCGACGCCGGCCTCGAAGTGGTGTACACCGGGCTCCACCAGACGCCCGAGGAGATAGCCGAGGCGGCCGTGCAGGAGGACGTCGACGTCGCGGCCCTCAGCATCCTATCGGGGGCTCACCTGACCCTGGTTCCGGAGGTCGTGAACCGTCTCCGGGCCAAAGGGGCCGACGACGTTCTCATCCTCGTCGGGGGGATAATCCCCGACGAGGATGTTCCCGCGTTGAAGGAAGCCGGCGCGGCGGGAGTATTCGGACCCGGCGCGAACCTCGACGAGATTGTGGAGTTCACGCTGGCCAACCTTCGCCGTCGCGGAGCGTGAGCCGACCGGCCGACGCTGCCACACGAGGGACGGTTCCTGGGGGGGCCACGCTTTCGGTATGGACCTCGTAGATAGGCTTCTTGACGGAGACCGGCGGGCTCTGGCCCGGGCGATCACACTCACCGAGAACGAAGACCCGCTCGCGGGCGACCTGGCGGCCGCTGTCTTTCCCCACACGGGCCGTGCCCGCACCCTGGGTGTGACCGGCCCGCCCGGTGTCGGGAAGAGCACCGTGGTGGACGGCCTGGTCCACCTGGAGCGGGCGACCGGCAGGCGGGTCGGCGTCGTGGCCGTTGACCCCACCAGCCCCTTCAGCGGCGGCGCCATCCTGGGGGACCGCATCCGCATGCGCCGAGGCGCCTCGGACCCCGGCGTCTTCATCCGCAGCCTCGCGACACGGGGGCATCTCGGCGGGCTCTCGTGGCACACGGGATCGGTTGTCCGGTTGCTCGATGCGGCGGGTTTCGACACCATCCTGATCGAGACGGTCGGCGCGGGCCAGGCCGAGGTCGAGATAATGAGGTACGCCGTGACCACCATAGTGATCCTCGTCCCGGGCCTCGGAGACGAGGTGCAGGCCATCAAGGCGGGCATCCTCGAGATCGCCGATATCCTCGTGGTCAACAAGGCCGACCGGGAAGGTGCCGACGGCCTCGTCCGCGAACTCGAAGCGACGCTCGAGCTTGGCGCGGGCTCTGCCGCGTCCTGGAAGCCCCCCGTCCTGAAGACGGTGGCCACCGCCGACCGGGGCCTCGACGCGGTTCTTGCCGCCGCCCACGACCACTACCTTTACCTCGAATCGAGCGGGAGTCTTCAGGCCCGGCTGGAGCGTGAACTCAACGCGGAGGTGCGCGGTCTGGTCCGCGACCTGGCGGGGCGCGCCGCCCTTGACTGGGCCCGGTCGGCCGGCGCGTGGGACAGCGCACTGTCGGAGGTCCTGGCCCGCCGGACGGACCCGAGGTCGGCCGCTGCGGGTCTGGTAACGAGGTTTCTCGGCCGGGTCCAGAGGAAGAGCCGGCCGTAGGAGTCCCGGGACATACACTCCCCGCCGCGTGAGCGGGGGAGAGGGAGAGGGAGAGGGAGAGGGAGGTCGCGGTAGATGCTGTTTGCGCCCAGTGAAGAGCACGAGGCCGTCAGGCGCCGGATACGGGAACTGGCGGAGAAGGAGTTCAGGCCACGGGCGGCCGCCTACGACGAGAGCGGGGAGTTCCCACACGAGAACTTGAAGCTGCTGGTTGAGGGCGGCTTCATCGGGATGAACCTTCCGGAGGACTACGGCGGGGCCGGGCTCGACACGCTCTCGCACACCATCTGCGTCGAGGAGATTGCCAGGTGCTGCGCGGCCACCGCGGTCGCCTTCGAGGTCCACAACACGCTCCACTCCGAGACCATCGCCCACTTCGGGACTGAGGAACAGAAGAGGATCTACCTGACGGCGCTTGCCGCCGGGGAGAGGATCGGCGCGTTCTGTCTCACCGAGCCCGGCGCGGGTTCGGACGCGGGGGCGGTCAAGACCACGGCGAAGCTTTCCCCCGACGGGGGTACCTACGTCATTGAAGGTCAGAAGTGCTTTATCACCAACGGGGGCGTGGCCGACCTCTACCTCGTCTTCGCTATGACCGACCCCTCCAAGGGCTCGAAGGGCCTCACCTGCTTCATCGTTGAGAAGGGGATGCCGGGGCTGTCTTTCGGCAAGCCGGAGAACAAGATGGGCATCCGCGCGTCGCACACGACCGACGTGTTCCTCGACCAGGTTCCGGTCCCGGCGGCCAACCGCCTCGGGAATGAAGGCGATGGCTTCAAGATAGCCATGTCGGCGCTCGACGCGGGTCGCATCGGTATCGCGGCGCAAGCCATCGGGATAGCGCAGGCCGCCTACGAGGCGTCGGTCATCTACGCGAAGGAACGCGTGCAGTTCGGGAAGCCGATTGCGGAGCTCCAAGCCATCCAGTGGATGATTGCCGACATGGCCACGGACATCGCCGCGGCGCGTCTTCTCCTCTACCGCGCCGCCGAGCTCTATGAGCAACCTGGCCGGCACACGGCCGAAATCGCCATGGCCAAGCTCAAGTGCGCCGAGGTGGCGATGCGTCACACGGTGAAGGCCGTGCAGATTCACGGCGGCTACGGCTACATGAGGGAGTACGGCGTCGAACGCCTGATGCGGGACGCAAAGATTACCGAGATCTACGAAGGCACGTCGGAGATAATGCGGGTGATAATCGCGGCGAGCGCGCTGAGGTGACCGCCCGCGAATCTGCGCCCGCGAGGCCCGGACCGCGAGGCCCGGACCGCGAGGCCCGGACCGCGAGGCCC
>QZJP01000070.1 GCA_003599345.1 Bacillota bacterium
GCTGGCCCGTGGGAGCAAAAGCGTACCCGCCCCCGGGAAAATCCTCGTCTACGGTCCGCCCTGCCTGTGTCGCTACGGCTATCCATGTCTGCGCACACTACCAGACACCGAAGGAGTTGCCCGACCTCTAGACCGTCCACGCGGAGGACAGCCTCTGGATACCTATGGGGGTCGGCATAGCCGCTGAGGCTCATTTCGGGGAATCCTAGAATGTCCACGCCCCGGGAGGCTGCCTCCCTGAGGTAGAAGGCTATCTGCTCCAGGTTCTCGGCGGTGGCGCCCTTCTCACAACGCATCTGAACCAGTCCGATACGGACCAATGGGACACCTCCGTGTCTAACCTGCGCCGGCCTGGCCAACCGGACGGGCCCCAGAGGAGGCCGGCGTCAGGTTGAGCGGCTGGTTAGACCGCCTACCAGACAGGGAGCACCCGCCCCCGACATGCATCCGTACTTCGCCTAACCCGTTCCTGTGCGGAGCCACGCGTGCCAGGACGCAGTGAACTCATCGACACTGAGTCCCGTCACAATCTTGAGCGCGTCCTCCCAGGCCTTGCCCGTGGCCACTAGGTCAACCATGTCGCGAAGGGCTGAGGGTCCGGCGTATTGAGTCATGTACTCAGCCACGGAGTAAGCGAACTGGTAGCACTGCGGAGTTGGATTATCCCTGAACGGCGTAGCGAGTTGGTCTAGAGTAGGGAGCACTGAAGAAGACTCATTGACTAGCTGGAGATTACCAATATACTGGTTGGCGGCTAGGCCCGCCATTCCCTCCGATAGCCACGCCGGCACCGAGCCTGGAGCCCCGTCCGCTTCTTCGGCCACCGCAAGCAAGTATCTACCGAGGTACAGGTGATTCAGCTCGTGGGTGAGTATCGAGGAGAACTCCTGGTCCATACTCGACGAGGAGAGGATGAGAACCGAGTCACCGACAGTCATACCCACGATCCACTCGGGCAGGTCTTGCCCGATAGCGGCCTCCAGGTCTCGAAGAGACCTGAACACAAAGACGGTTGCGGGAGCAAGCACAGTCTCGGGGAGTGATTGGATACCGCCAAGAGGCGAGACCGCCCTGTCAACGGCAGAGTCCCCGGAGGCAAGGAGATAGTCCATGTCCTGCTGATGTCCGGGCCAAACGCGGAGCTCAAGGTAGGTCGTCTTGCCCACCACCCACTCAGGCGCTCTGAAGCCTGGCGCCCAGGAGTCGCTGGTGGTGATGTTCCGGAATCTCCAACCTTCCGGGTCCGGGAACGCCTCCACGGTGAGAGCCACGTCTCCGACGCGTGAGAAACGGCAGTACACGCGGACACGAGTGGGGGTCTTCGAATCCCCGGGCACTCCCGGAAGACTGTCGACGACCATCCAGCGGGTGAGTTTGCCCATGCTCTCCAGTGCACTGCCGATGGTCTGGCCGGCGTGGACCCCAGACGGGGTCCCGTGCCGGATGGTTGCCAGACTGCTGACCGTCTCCCAATCCGACTGACTGATGGCCTCCAAGAGGCTGGCCACCATCTCCTCTGCACTGTCGGGCTCTATGAGCATGCCTTCTTCGGGCCAGTCCAGAGTCTGAGAAGGGGCCATCGTGAATCTGGCGAGCAGCACGACAGCCACACCGACAAGAGCGAGAATCACGGGTAGGGCACTGCGCACGCTGGTGTACAATGCCGCCATGTACGGTCACCACCATAGATCAACGCCTGAACGACGAGGAGCATTCAACCGACAGAAAGCCTGCCATTTTGCCGTCGGTCTAACGGCTGGCGGCTCAGCGGCGCCGGCAGAGTCCTACTCAAGATTCGCCGAGCCGCCGCGCGTCCGCTGCAGCCGCCTGTTGGCGCAGCGCTTTGGAAGCTCTTGCGTGCGGGTTTTCGGCGTGAGGCCGCTGCACCCTGCCATGGGGTGGTCCCTGACCCTTCCCCCCACCCCTCTGTGAACACGAGCGCACCCTGCGAAACCGCACTTGGGAGAAGAACCCTACGTGAAGAGAGAACCTGCGGGCGTCGCGCCAACAATGATTAGACCAATCCTCATAACATGCAGAAGTCTACATCCCTGTCCGCATAGGAACCCAGCGTCATCGACCGGCGGGATCTCCACGACCCTTAAGGAACACGTCACTTGCCCCTGCCAGCAGCTTATCAAGGTGCCTTATGCGGATCAGCCCAAGAACCGTCGTCCGTCTGTCGCCATGGCAACAGGGGACTCCGCCCTACCGTTTGCCGCCAAGCCGGTCGCATCCTGCCGGCGCCTGTAGGCCAGGGGTAGAGGGGTAGCCCCTTCCCCCTCTCCCCTCCCCCTCTCCGCTTAGCGGACGCCAGGCCCGGCGATCTGGCCCCCCCCTTATCCCCTTCGCGGAAGGTTCCCGCAGCCACGGCCAGAAGAGGGTCCTGGACGGAGCGAGCGGTCGACGGGAGGATGGTTCCCCTGAAGCGCTTCTGGACGAGGGTGGGTGTCGGGTTCCTTATCCTGGTGGCCGCGGCGGCGGCCTACGTCTTCTGGCCCCAGGGCACGCAGTCTCTCGAGGCCCTAGCGGGCTCGGCCGAGGGATACAACGTCCGCATCCTGCGCGACACCTGGGGCGTGCCGCACGTCTTCAGCGTCACCGACGCCGACCGCGCCTTCGGCCTGGCTTACGCCCACGCCGAGAACGACTTCCTCACCATCCAGCAGTCGCTTCTCGCCGTCCGCGGCGAGCTGGCCACGGTCTAAGGGCCGGACGCGGCCCCCAACGACTACATGGTCGCCCTGCTCCGCGTCCACGAAGTCGTCGACGGCCGCTACCGCGTCGACCTCTCCCCGGAGACCCAGGCCCTATGCGAGGGCTACGCGGCCGGCCTCAACTACTACGCCTTCCTCCATCCCGACGAAGTCCTCGCCCACGGCATGTTTCCAGTCTCGGGCAAGGACGTGGTCGCCGGCTCGGTCCACAAGTCGCCGCTCTTCTTCGGTCTGGATAAGGCCCTGGGCGAGCTCTTCGGTCCTGAGCGGGCGCGGGAGGTGTGCCAGAGGCTCGGCGAAGGCGCCAGCCTGCCCGACCCCGGCGCCGGGCGCAGGGGCTACGCCATGACCGGGGACCTGCCCGAGAACCCGGGCTCGAACACCTTCAGCGTCTCTGGTCTGGACCGTCAGGAAAGAAGCCCTGTGGTCGGTCTACGGGCCGGTCGTGCGGGCCGCGCACGGGACCTACGCCATCCGCTGCGCCAACATGGACCGGGCGGGCATCTACGAGCAGCTCTACCGCATGGACAGGGCCCGGGACCTGGGCGAGCGGCTCGCCGTCGTGAAGACGAGTGGCTTCCCGTGCTTCAACATCGGCTACGCCGACAAGGACGGTAACATCTACTACCTCTACAACGGCTCCCTTCCCGTCCACTCCGAGAACTACGACTGGTCGCTATACCTGCCAG
This sequence comes from Bacillota bacterium, assembly GCA_003599345.1. Classification (GTDB taxonomy): domain Bacteria; phylum Bacillota; class Sulfobacillia; order UBA995; family UBA9673; genus SURF-36. The sequence goes on from QZJP01000070.1 coordinate 3,407, forward strand.
GGAACGCGTCCGAGACCCTCTGGACCTCGTACGTCCTGTTCGAGGGCCTGCCCCAAGTCCTCAATCCGTCCTCGGGCTTCGTCCAGAACTGCAACAGCACCCCGTACCGGACGACGACCGGGCCCGACAACCCGCGCCCCGAGAACTTCTCCCCGACGCTCGGCATCCAGACGAACATGGCGAACCGTGCCCTGGGCCCTCGATCTCTTCGGCGGGGACGACTCAATCACGCCCGAGGAGTTCTACGCCTACAAGTACGACATGACATACTCCACCGAGTCGGTCATGGCCGGGCTTGTCCGGATGCTGGCGACCGCCTCGGCCGCCGAGCCGGCCGAAGCCGCGTCCGCTCTGCCGGAGGACCTGGCCCCGTACGCAGGCCAGGCCGACCTCGAGGCCGCCGTCGGGCTCCTCGCCTCCTGGGACCTCACGGCGGTCTGCCTGCGCAACATAGCCGGCCGGCTCGAGGAGGACGGTCGCCTGCGGGGGGTCCAGGGAGACTCCTACGTGATGCTCCGGGGGAGTGAGCCCTGAGGTAGACTCAGGACCCGGGCAGCCTGACCACCATGAGGTACACTCCCCCGGTAGTGCTCTCCCATGTGGAGCCGCCGGTCACGGCGAGGTAGCCTTTGTGGACTGAGGAGGCGTCGGACACCGTGGGAGTACCGTCAAGATCGCCGCTCGCTTCAATGAGCACCCTCTCCAGTAGGACCTCTCCGTTCGGCTCCACGAGGACTACCTGGAACAGCCCTGCATCGGTCCGACGCTCGAGAAGCAGGCCACTGCGCGATACCCTGGTCAACGAATCCGGCAGCCGTTCAGCCCCAAGCATCCAGTTGTCGTAACCAGCACACCGAGCACTAGGGTAGTCAACCTGGAGGATACGTGGTTTGCAGCTCGAACCCGCGGACGAGGTGACCACGTGAACACCCCGGACCACAGCCAAGAGATCGAGGTCATGCTCGGCGCCTTCGCCTCCGGCGTGTCCCAGGCGCTCGAAGACAACTTTCTCGCCCTGTACGTCTTTGGCTCCTACGCGGCCGGCGACTTCGTCCCCGAGTCAAGCGACATCGACTTTCTCGGGATCGCTCACCGCCCGCTGAACGCGACGGAAGCCGCCCGCTTGGCCGCTCTGCACAGGAGACTGGCCTCCAACAGCCCATGGGGCGGACGCCTAGAGGGCGGATACGCGGCCCGCCACCAGATACGCGATTGGGGTCTCGAGGGGTCGATCGCCGCGGTGGAACCAGGACGCGACTTCGTGCCCTCGGTTCCGAGCGACTACAGCGCCGACAACATGCTCGCCCTCCGGGAGCATGGCCGCGCCCTCGTGGGTCCGCCGCCTACGGACCTCATCCCTCCCGTGAGTCGTCAGGTCCTCGAGGGCGCCCTCCGGGACTACCTCGCCGATCTCCTTGAGCGCCCTGAACGGGCGGCCCCCGGCTCCGTCGCGTCAGACGCCAAGCTTGGTGAATGGCTCCTGAATGCAGCCCGGTGCCTGTGTGGCCTCCGCACCGGGCGCGTGAGCACCAAGGCCGAGGCGGCCGTGTGGCTGGCCGGGGAACTTCCCGACCTCACACCCGCCCTCGAAACGGCTCTCGCCCAGCGGTCCAACCGGGAGGCCGGTCGCGGCACCCGGGCACGCCTCCTGGCGGCCTTCGCGGCCCTAAGGGCGGCCGTCCCGGCCCTCCTGGCGATGCCGGCGACTATGGCGCGACGAGGCGGTTTGGGTTCCGACGCCTAAGTCGCTCGAAACCGGCACCCCGCTAACCCGGCCTCCCCGACGGGAGGTAGGCCGAGACAAAACATATACGACCGTGGACGTGATTGTTTTCCGTGGGGATAGGTGTATGGCCGTCGCAGGAGGTGCCGAGGAGGGCGGAGGGCCGGTCGGCGTCCTGCGGCTGAACCGGCGCGCGACTGATGCCTATCGGCAAGGCTGTTATGCTTAGGGCGCCGCAGCAGCCCCGGCCCGAATCTCGCCCGTCAGCTTCTTGCCGCGCCAGACGACGTAGCCCGCACCCCACGGCGAAAAGCCCCAGGAAGATCACGGCAAAGATCACGCCGTCAGGCCGCGAGAAGAGGTCCGCGATGAGCATGACCACGGCCAGGAGAGTCAGAAGGATCCCGATGACGGGAGCCACGTAGTACCAGACACCCTTGAGCTTGAACGGGGCCGCCTCGTACTCCTTGGGCGCGTATCGCCTGAGGCGCATCGCCGCCACCATGATGGGCGCGTAGATGATGATGGCGCCGATAGAGGCCAGGGCCGCGAAGCCGCTCAGGGCGTTCTCGCCGAAGGCAAGCAGGGAGACGGCCGAGATGAGGTAGACGCCGGTGAGGAGCCGGTGCGGGGTCGCGAACCGCTCGCTGACGGCCATGAGGGACCTCGGTATCCACCCGTCGTTGGCCATCCGCATGAGCGACTTGGTCCCAAACATGAAGGTCGCGTTGAGGCTGGTGACGATGGCCAGGACGCCGCCGCCGATGACGAAGAAGGCGAAGAGGCCCCCGCTCATGAAGGCGGCCGCGCTCTCGGTCAGCGGGCGACCGGCCGCGGCGGCCCACGGTTGCACGCCGACGGTCACCAGAGCGATGAGAACGTAGAAGACCACGACGATGGGCACCGAGACAGCCAGGGAGAGCGGGATGTTCCGGCCCGGGTTCTTGATCTCGCCGCCGAGCTCGATGACGCCGTTGGAGCCCGTGTGGGTGAAGGTGAGCAGGCACGAGGCGAGAATGAGGCCGCCCACGCCGCCCCCGAGGAACGGAGAGAGGTTGGTCAGGTCGATGTGGGGCAGGCCGAGGCCGACGAAGACGGCCAGAGCCACCACGAGCACGAGCACCATGAGGGCCTGGATGGCGGCCGCCACCACGATACCGAGGACGTTCGCGACGAAGAGGATGGTCAGGACTGTTAGAGCCGTCGGGATGGTCGGCAGACCGGGCCAAATGGCCTGGAGATAACCGGCACAGCTCACGGCGTAGAGGGGGAAGGTCCCGAGCAGGGCGCAGATGGTGTAGCCCCAGATGCCCACAACCGCCGCGGTCGACGAGAAGAAGCGGCTCACGTAGTAGTAGGTGCCTCCGGTCGTGGGTACGGCGGAGCCGAGCATCGCTACCGCCAGGAACAAGAAGATGATGGGGACCGCCGCAAGGATGTAGGCCAGGGGGAGGCTGCCACCCGTGTAGGCCACGGCCAGCCCGGTCAGGATGAAGACACCCGCCCCCACGGTCTGGCCGATTTCGACGGCCACCAGGTCGCGCAGCCCCAGGACACGCCTGAGCCCGAACTCCGAAGTCTCGGCTGCCGCGCCGCCCCGCGTATTGGTCTTGTCGGACATAAGGCCGCCTCCGGGTCCGAGCGCCGGCCCTGGAACCGGCTGGCGCTGGGCGGGAGTTCTTCTGCGGCAGGTGGGCGCAAACCTCCCGGCCTGCTCCGGCAGGGGGCGCGGCGGCGAAGGTAGGCCATGGGCGCCGTAGAAGCAGATAGCGAACGGCCCGGCGCGCCCGGAACACGAGGACGGACGTGCGGCCCTATGAGCTTCTCTTGTGACCCCCTCGGAACGACTCTGAAGGCGGTGGCCACGGGGTTCAGCCGCCGCGGCCTGCCGCAGACCGACGGAACCCTGGGGGTTCCGGGCCTCCATGACCGGGTCGGGGTCATCCGCGACCGATGGGCCCGCGGTCGCCTGGCCGAACTGTTCGGGGAGGTGGCCCTGGAGAGCGGACTCGAGTTCGTCCGGAGGTTAGAGGGGCTGGAGGTGGGGGCTGGGGGGATAGCCGGGGCGGGCGCCCGGGACATCGAGTTGGCCCACGCCATGGCCGTTCAGCCGCCGGGTCATCGCCCCGCCGGGACAGTCGGCGAACCGACAGCGTGAAAAACGGGGGGATGGGAGTTATGCCCAAGGCGGGCGAGGTGGCTGTGGGCACGGCGGGCACCGTGGGGGATTACGACGTAATTGTGGTGGGCGCGGGTAGCGGCGGCTGCCTGGCGGCTATGTACGCGGCCCGGCGCGGCGCCAGGGTGGCCCTTGTGGAAAGGCGTCCAGCCGATAAGATTGGGGCCAAGGTCTCCTACGATTCCATCAAGCCCCACGCCTTCGACGAACTGGGGCTCCCGCGCCCTGAGGGCGAGGAACTCGACGCGGAGGGATCCAGGCTACGCATCTACTCCCCCTCCAAGAAGCACTGGGCCGACTGCGACGTGCCCAACCTCCTCGTGCACCGGGGGCTTCTCGGGCAGCGCCTTCTAAGATACGCGCTCGAGGCCGGCGCCGAACTCATGGCCGGCACCGAGGTGGCCGGCGTGGTTGTCGAGGGCAGCGACGGTGGCGGCGGCCAGCCAGGCAGCAAGGTCGCCGGGCTCGCCGGCATCCGGGTGAGGCAAGCGGGCGACGGGGGCCAGGCTATGGCGGTAACCCGCGAACTCCGCGCCCCCGTGACCATCGACGCCGGCGGCTTCTTCGCTCCGGTGCGGCGCCGCCTGCCGCCCGAGGTCTTCCCCGCCTACCGCATCGCCCGTGAGGAGACCATCCACGGTTACCGCGAAGTGCGCAGGCTGAACGGCCCCGACGACCCCCTCGTCCCGCCGGAAGGCTACCCCGGTTACCACGACTTCCTCGGTTACGAAAGCGGCTACCTCTGGGCCGTGCGCGAGGCCGATGGTTGGGTCAACGTGGGCATCGGCGTCCTCGACCGGCCCATCGCGCCGGACTACGGCCCCGGCGGCGGCAAACCGGTCCGCGGCGCGAACGCCCTGGTGCGGGACTTCTGCGCGGGGAGCCCGGCCATCACCGAAGAGTGCGCGGCGAAGGGTCACGGCGGCTCCCCCTACATCCCCCTGCGGCGGTGCCTGCCGCGCCTGGTGGCCAACGGCTTCATGGCCGTGGGGGACGCGGCCTGGCAGGTGTGTCCCGGCACGGGCTACGGCATCTACTCCTCGATGGCCGCCGGCAGGCTGGCGGGTGAGGTGGCGGCGAAAGCGGTGGCGCGGGGAATGGAGGCGGGCAACCCCGCCCCCTTCGCCCCCGCGGCCGACCTCTGGGCCTACGACGTGGCCTGGAAGCACGGGCTCGGCGCCAACTACGCCTTCCTCGACGCCATTCGCCTCCTGGTGACCTCCCTGCCCGAGGCCGACGTGGATTGGCTCATGGGCCGGAAGATAGTGGGCAGCCCGGAGTTCTCGCCCATCTGGGTGGGGAAACCGTTCCGCTACGCGGTCGGGGACTACCTAGTCCGCGGGGTTCGCGGCGCGGGGCGGCCGGGCCTCATCCTGAAGCTTCTGGCGACCCTCTCGGTGGCTCGGACCCTGGAGCGCCACTACCGTAACGCCCCGGTCACGCCGACCGGCGCCCAGGCTTGGGAGCGGCGCGAGCTTGAGCTCTACGAGCGGCTCTACCGCCGGCTCGGCGTAACCCTGACCTACAGGGAGTTCGCGGAGGAGGGCGGCGGCTAGCGTGAGTCGGGCCCTGGCGAGTCGGACCCCGGCCCGGGTCCCTCGCTAGCCGGTCAAGGCCGCGGAAACCGGCTGAAACCACCACAAGGTCATAGTCGCTGGTCGGTAGCTGGTCTCCGCGGGCGCGGGACCCGAAAACGGCCACCGTCCGGGCGCCGAGACGGGCCTCGAGCTGGCGCACGTAGGACTACCGCGGGTTTGCCCCTAGCATAACACCTCGGGGGCCAGGTCGTCCCTAGGAGACAAACCGCCGGTCTCCTCCGGGAGGCTGCTCGGGCTCAACAGGGTCACAATGGGGACGCTGAAGCCGGCAAGACGACGCTCATCGGAATGGATCGTTCGGGTAGCCGGCGGAACCCCGCCGGCCCGTGAGACTCTAGAGCCAAGTGACCCGTAGCGGTCGCCTCTCCACCCAGTGCCGGTACTCGTACTTGGGGTAGCCGAGAGCGAGCGCCCCGTAGACCTGGTGCCCGTCAGGAATCGAGAGCAGGGCGGGGACGCGCTCGTCACGCCGGCAGACGGACATCACGTAGCCGGCCCAGAGCGTCCCGAGCCCCAGGCTCGAGGCGGCCAGGACCGCGTTCTGGAGGGCGACGCTGGCGTTGACCCCCGCGTAGTTGGCCCGGGAGAACGCATGGGCGACGATCAGGGCCGGGGCCCCGCGGAGGATGGGGTCCCTCCCCTTCTCCATGTCCTCGGCGATGAGCCCGTAGACAAAGGCGTAGGGGTCACCCGCTCCCCCTGACCCCGAGAGGATGGCCGACGTGAGTTCAGCGACCTGCCGCAGGAGCCCCCGGTCGGTAACGACCACGTATTCGGTACTCTGGGTGTTGGTGGCGCTGGGGGCGAAACGCGCCCCCTCGAGGACCTTGAGAATGACGTCCTTCTCCACGGCCCGGTCGCGGAACACCCGGACTGACCGGCGCGTCCGCAGGAGGCTCATGACCTCCTCGTATGTCGGCACGCGCCCCCCGTCCTCCACCGGCCGGATAGTCCCCGCCGGAAAGGCCCTGTGGGCTATCGCCCCCGTGGGGCACACGGCGACACAGTGGCCGCAATCCAGGCACATGAAATCGGGGGCGAGCTTCGGGATTCCCGGGTCGCTCGAAGGCTCGCCGAACGTGCCCGGGCACACCTCGGCGCAGATATTGCAGGAAGTGCAGAGACTAGGGTTGATGACGGCCTTCGACACCGCTTCGCCTCCCTGGCAATCCGCTGGTGGGAGGATGTCTAGGAACTGGTGGTCTTCTGCGGCTCCGCCCCGGTTGTTCCCTTGGGCTCCACGAACGAGAGCCACAGGAACAGGAACGCGGGTATGAGGGGCACGAGGAAGAAGGCCGAGAAGGGGAAGCTGCCGCGTAGGATGATCTGCACGATGTAGAGGGCCGGGACAGACCCGATGGCGATGAGCGAGCCGACCCTCGGCCGGCGCCAGGCCAGAAGAGTACCGGCCAGCATGGTCCAGGGGAAGATGGCGAGCCCGATGATCTCGTCGAGGCGCAAGGGCCTGGGCTCCCTGTAGGGGTCGGGCGAGAACATCATCAGGAGAACAATCGCCGCCAACACCAGGCTCGAAATCCTAGCCGTCCATCTCAGAACGGTGACGCCGCGCTGGCTCATTGACCTGGCCTCCCTGGCCCCGTCTTGAACACCGCTCACGCTTCCTCAACACTCACCCAGGCGTTTCGGCCAGCTTGCGGCAACTCCTGCGGGCATTGTCCTCGAGGGCGAGGCAGAGATCACACCGGAAGCCGCATCTCGCCACAGTCTCCTTGGTCCCGAGAGTCTAGCCCCAGGTATGCCGGCCCGCCGCGCCGAAGAGCTCTACCTTCGGGAGGTGGTGCGGCGTGGCGCCGGGCTTCTTCCCCATCCCGCCTACCTTCCGTGACAAGGTGGTCCGCGCTTTCGGGACCAAGAGCGAGGCCTGGCTCCGGGAGTTGCCGCAGGCGTACGGGAGTCAGTCAGGGAAGGGGAGCCAGAGCATGGACAGGCCCTATCTCATCCTGCAGGTGGCGGCGTCGGCCGACGGGCGCATCTCCATCGCCCCGAACCGCACCATGTTCGAAGACATGGCCGACCCGAGGCTCACGACGACGATGGTCGGAGCCGACCTCTGGCGGGAAGTGCGGGAGAGCATCAACGCGGCCCACCCCCTGCAGGCCGACATTCTGGGCAGCGCCTCGCTCGTCAAAGAAGGGCGGACCCCGAAGCCGCCGGGGTCACCCGCACCGCTCGACCGGCTCGCCGGTGACCGCGGGGCACTCTATCAGGATTTCCTCCCCGAGGAGGTCGTCGGCCGGGCGGGACACGAGGGATGGCTCGTGATTGTCGACGGGCGCGGGCGTGTCAGGGGCGGCTTCAAGGGAACGCCCGACGCCCCGGGCTGGCATGCGCTTCACCTGGTGTCACGAGCCGCGCCACCTGAGTATCTGGCCTTCCTCCGGCACACGGGCATCCCCTACCTCGTCTCGGGAGAGAAACGGGTAGACCTGCCCGCGGCCATGGGGAAGCTCAGGAGCAAGCTCGGTGTGGAGAACGCGCTGTCCACGGCCGGGGGCAGGCTGAACGGCGCCCTCCTGCGGGCCGGTCTCGTGGACGAGATACACATCATCGTGGCTCCGGTGGTCATCGGGGGTTTCGAGACACCGTCGCTTTTCGACTCGCCCGACCTCAGACCCGGCGAATGGCCGACCCGCCTCACGCTGCTCAAGGCCGGCGCCCGCGCCGACGGGCGTGTGTGGCTGCACTACCGAGTGGGGACCTAGCCGTCGTCCCGCCGGTAGACCCCGAACTTGAGCATGTCCAGATATTCGCGGACCTCGTTCATCATGGCCTCGATGGCGCCGGGCTCGTCGACCATCTCCGGGCTTACCCGGCCCGCGTAGAGGTTCCTCAACCCCTCCACGCACACGTTGATGAGGGTGATCGCCTTCGCGGGGTCGATGTCCGGGCGGAACCGGCTAGTGTCCACGCCTTCGGTCCGGACCTTGGCGCTCAGCCCCTCCAACTCGCGGAAGAGGGCGGCGACTTCCGGTTTGACCTCCTCGGGCGCTTGGAGCACGGTGGCCAGGAAGCGGGCGGTCACCGGGTCCTCCCGGACGAGCTTCTGCTTGTAGAGAGCGATCTGAAAGACGCGCTCCACTATATCGGGGTGGAGTTCCCGGCGGGCTCTCTTGAACCGCTCTACCTCCCTGCCCACCATCTCTCTCAGCGCGTGGACGTAGAGGTTCCTCTTGCTCCCGAAGTAGTGGAAGAGCAGTCCCTTGGAGATGCCGGCGCGCGCGGTGATGGCGTTGGTCGAGGCCATCTCGTAGCCGCGCTCGGCGAACTCCTCCACGGCCGCCCGGATGATGCGCTCGCGCTTGTCCGGAGGAAGGTCCTCGGGTCCCCTGGCCAAGGCCCGCTACACCGTGATGTCCCGCCGCCGGTAGAGGGCATAGGTGGCGGCCACGGCCGCCACGTTCACCGCCAGCAGGATGAGGATGTTGAGCGCGCTGATAGACTCATTGAGAACGATGTCAGCGGCGTCCACGTACTGGAACGGGCTCAGCCACTTGAGCCAGTCGAGCCCCCGGGTCAGGAGGGCTATCACGCCCACGAAGTAGAGGCCCACGACCAGGCCGATGGTCACAGAGTAGACCGACCGCCGCCTGGTGAAGAACAGCGCCGCTAGGAAACCGAGGCTGGCGAAAGTGAGGTGGACAAACACCGGCGCCACCATGAGGAGGAGCAGGGCCTTGGTCGAGTAGGCCTGGGTGATGAAGATGACGAAGGCGGCGTAGCTGATCAGGCTCACGAGCAGGTTGAAGCCCACGATGTAAGTCACGTAGGTCAGGACCTTGTCCGTGAGGATGCGCGTCCGGGTGACCGGGCGGGCCAGGAGGAACTCGATGGTCTTCTCGTCCTCCTCCTTGGCCAGTATGCCGGCCCCGAGGATGGCGGCGAAGATGCTCCCGAAGAGCAGGACCATAAAGTAGACCTCTGTGGCGTAGAACCCCATGGGGTCGCCCAGGTTCAGCCGGTCGAGACCGAAGATCTTGGAGAACTGCTCCGGGTAAGCCTCCATGAGGTCCTGGAGCTTGGCGCTGTCCTCCGCGAAGGACGGGTAGACCGCCAGGACCAGCACGTTCAGGCCCGCGATGACCAGGACCCAGACCAGCAGGGACCGGTAGTTGGCCCGCATTTCCCGGTTGAAGACGTTCACGGCTACCGTCCCTCCTTCTCGTAGTAGTGGAGGAAGACTTCTTCGAGCGGGGGTTCCTCGAGCCAGAGGGACTCCAGGTCGTGGCGGGCCAGCCGGCGCACGAGTTCGTTGACGTCCCCGCTAAAGAGAAGTTCGACCGTCCGGCCGTCGACCGCCCGGTGGACCACGCCGGGGAGATCTAGAGCCTGAGCCTGCGCCGCGACCCCGGCTTCGCCCCCGCCGGCGCCCTCGTCCCCGCCTGCCTGGCGGAAGACGACCCTGACCTTCTGGAAGAGCCCGTGCCGGAGCTTCTCCACTTCCTCCACCCGGAGGATGCGGCCCTCCTTGATGATGGCCACACGGTGGCAGAACTTCTGGACCTCGCTCAGGACGTGCGAGGAGAAGAAGATGGTGGCTCCCCGCTTGTGCTCCCCGGCCAGGACCTCGAAGAGGCGAGTCTGCATCAGCGGGTCGAGACCGCTGGTTGGCTCGTCGAGGATGAGCAGCCGGGGCCGGTGGAGGAGAGCCTGGACGATGCCCACCTTCTTCTTGTTGCCCTGCGACAGCGCGTGGATCTTCCGGCGCCGGTCGAGTTCGAAGATGTCGAGGAGCTCGTCGATGCGTGGCCTGTGTTCCGAGTAGCCGCCCTGGTAGAACCCCGCCGCATACTGCATGAGGGCTTCCACGCTCATGTCGTCGTAGTAGCCGACCTCGCCGGGGAGGTAGCCGACCTGGGCCCGGATCTGGGCGCTGTCCTCGACGATGTCGAGGCCGAAGACCCTGGCCGTGCCGCCGGTCGGGAAGATGTAGTTGAGCAGGGTGCGGATGGTCGTTGACTTGCCGGCCCCGTTCGGGCCGATGAACCCGAATATCTCGCCCTCCTCGACGGTCAGGGTCACGTCTTCAATGCCGCGGGCCTTGCCGTAGTACTTCCTTAGGCGCTCGGTCTCGATGACAGCCACGGCGCATCCTCCCTGCGTGACTCGGGGCGTTGACCACCCGGTCAACCAACGACCATTATACTGCCCGTTGACCAGGTGGTCAACCCCCTGGGAGGTCCAAAGACCCTGGCTCGCCCTCGTGGGCCGGTCCGCCGTGGAACCCCGTGCGGGTGTCGTGGCGGGTGAGAGCGACAACCGAGGCCGCCAGGCCGGCGGCAGCAGCCAGCGAGATCCAGAAGGGGGCCGTGGACGAAAACTGCTTGAGGTAGCCGGCGACCGGCGTGGCGACGGCGGTCGCGAACCCGGTTATCATTCCGATGGCTCCGAGGGCGCGTCCCCGCACGGATTCCTCGACGACCGAGACCCTGAAGGTGTCGCTTGCGACCATGGCCAGCATCATGAACGCGCTCATCAGCACGAACCCGCCGACGATTCCCGCCATGGACCGCTGCACCGACCAGAGCACGACGGCGGCGGCTAGGCCCAGGCCACCGATGGACAGCATCCGGTTGGCCCCGAACCTGCCGACGAGCTTGCCGGCTAGCAGGCTCATCAGGGCCGACACGACCGAACTCAGGGCGAAGAACAGGTTGATGGTGGGCTTGGACAAGCCCATGGCGTCGCTGGCGTGAAGCGAAAGGAACGGACCCCACATGGTCATGACGAGGACGACGTTCCACAAGGCCACCGCCAGCAGCACGAGTCCCATCCGGCCCTCGAAAACGTGGCGGAAGGCGAAAGGCTTCGAGCCCGTGCTCTCCGGGCGCGTCTCGCGCAGCGACAAGAGCCTGCCCGTGGCCGCCGCGGCCACCAGGACCCCGGAGATGATGAGCAGGCCCTTGGCGCCGACATACGGAAGCAGCTTCGCGCCGGCAAGAGGCCCGAGAATGAGACTGACGCCGATGGAGAACTCGATGAGGCCGAAAGCGCGGCCGCGCTTCGCAGGCGGGACGGACTCCCCAACGATTAGCGAGAACACCGGGCTAGTCACCGCGTTCCCCACCGCCCACACGGTGTAGATGACCGCGAAGGGCAGCCACGACGGCATGAAGCCGGCCGCCACCAAGGCCAGACCACCTAGGTGCATGGGATAAACGATGAGCGGGAAACGCCCGACCCTGTCCGCAAGCAGGCCGGCGTAGTACTGGGCGACCGCGCCGATCAGGGCCCAGACGGAGATGGCCAAGCTTATCTGGAGGTCGGAAGCCCCCAAGTCCCGCATGATCAGCGAGAAGATGGGGGCCCAAAGCATATTCGAACCCACGATCACAGCGGTTGTCACCGCCATGGCGGGAACGTTCCTCGACATCCCGGCGTACCTAGCGGCCGGATTCGGGGTTGCGCCGGCATCTCTCAGTACGGTCAAGGGTTCCCCCCGTCCGAGCCCGCACCCTCATCGGCCCGGTACTCCGCCAGTAACAGATCGACCATCCGGCCGTAGCTCCGCACCCCGTCGGCCTGGCCGTTGGCCTTGAGGCCCCCAGGACCCCCGAATACCGGAAGTCGGTGTCGGTGGCAGCGAAAGGTATGGACGAGGCCGGCATGGCGGTGTTCACGTTGCCTCTCCGGTGAAGGGGAAGTACATGCCGGCGATGCCTGTGTAGGACCAGAGCCCCGAACTGAGCACGCCCTTGGGCCGGCCGTAGCGCCCGCCGAGAACCGGGTAGATGAGGAGGCCCCAAAGGCCGGCGCGGCAAGGAGCGGCCGGAACGCAAAACGCACGGACGCTCGTGACGGTGGAGTCCAACCAGTCTCCCGGTTCCGGCCTCTGCTCCGGTTCCGATCTCTACTTCTGTCCATGCACCTCGTCCCTGCTATTGCCTTTCTCCCCGCCGGGCTCTACACCTCCGCCAGCATCCTCCGTCGCCGGACGTGGCGCCGCTACCACCGGACGCGTCGGGTGGTAGTTCGAGTCGCTACCGGCTCGCCATGAACCAAACCTTCACGAGGGTCATGCCTTTGCAGGGGTCAACTTCCGGTGAGCGAATTGCCCTCCTGGGTCCAAGAGCTGGCCTGGTGCCTGCCGCCGACACGAGGGGATTCGGTTTTCGGCCTACAGCATGTGCTGGGGCCGGGGAATCATGAGAACAGACAGCCGGAGAGGGAAAGCAATGCGCACTTTCGGATGCGCCGGTCTGGCACGTTCGATGGTATCAGGTCGTCGAGGGCGACCTCCGGCGCGTCCTGCCCGAATTAGGCAGGGCCATGAAGCCTCACTGGTATGGTCACTTCTGGCACGGAGACGACCTCTGCGTCATCCTCGCCGGCAAGTACTTCTGGGCCACGGCGGGGGACCGGACGACCTGGAAAGACTTCATCGAGTACGGTGACCGGGTCGGCGTCGACCGGAAGTGGACAGAAAACGTGCCGACTCAACTCCCCGGCTGGGTCGAGGCCGCACTCAGCCGGACCACTCAAGGCCCCCTCAGGAGGAGCGGTCTGCGTGGCGCCAAAGCTCTCCGAGAAGCCGCCGGCAATTGCCCCCTACGGCCAGGGTCAAGAGGAAGCCGTGGCGCGCGGGGGTGACCATATCCGTGAGACAGAGCCCGGCTACGGAGCGGCCGATGGGCCCGAGGCGCGGAGACACGTTCAGCCCGAGCGCTTGTCGAAGACCTGGGGTGACCGCGTCCGGGCCAGGGATGAGCGGGCTGACCGTCCCGCTTTGGACCTGCTGGAACGCTATGCCACGGGCGAGCTGAGGCTCCACGTGCCCGACCTCTTCCTCTACGAGATGGGTAGCCTGTTCTTGGTGGCGGTCCGTCGCGGGCGTCTCACGGAGAAGGTGGCCTTACAGCACATCGAAGAACTGGAACGGCTCCATCTGGAAACGATCAGCCTGCGCGGTGAGATGGACTCGGCCCTGTCCTTCAGCCGGCGTCTCGGCGTGTCCTTCTATGATGCCGCCTACCTGGCGGCGGCGGAGAGCCGGGGGGCCCCGATCGTCACGTGCGACCAGAGGCTCATCCAGGCCGCGTCGGGCTACGTAGATTGGGTTCTAACTCCGGCAGAGGCAGCCGGTCTCTGACTCCCCCGGTCCTACTCCTTCCTCTTCCCCTCTACCATTACCCGCGCCTCGCCCTCGACGACCGTCTCGCCCCGGTCGTTGACACATGTCGTCCGGAGCCTGACCCGTCTTTTCTCGGGCGTGACCTCGATGACTTCCACCGTGGCCGTCACGGTGTCGCCGATGAACACGGGGCGGGTGAAGCGAAGTTCCTGGCCGAGGTAGATGGTGCCGGGCCCGGGAAGTCGCGTCCCGAGCACGGCCGAAATGAGGCCCGCGGTGAGCATCCCGTGGGCTACGCGTCGTCCGAAGACGCTCCGAGCGGCCGCCTCCTCGTCCAGATGAACCGGGTTGGTGTCGCCGGTGACTTCGGCGAAGAGGACCACGTCGGCCTCGGTGACGGCCTTGGAGAGGGAGGCCTTCTCCCCCACGGCCGGGAGCCTGCCCGCGGCGGGAGTCGTCCCGGTATCCGAGGTTCCGCTGCCCGTCACCATACCACCCCCCGGGTGTCAGTCAATTGGTGGGATTGGTGGGAAGAGAGATATGACACCTGATTCACCTCACGGATTGGAGCGGTTCGCGGTCAACCCAGAGGTCCCTCCCAGCACCCTGCACCCACCAACGGGACTCGAAACCGGGGTCTCACCGGCGGGGCCACACGCGCTGGACGCCCGGGACGGAGCGAAGGGTTACCCGCTTGACCTGGGTCAAGGAATCCCGTCCGCGATTCCCCTACACTGGTCCCAGAAGGAAGCGAAACTCAAACCAGTGACCAAAGGGGGATTTGACGATGGTCAACACTCGCGAACTCGCGCAAGCACTCCGGGAGGTTTCGGAACCGGGAGCCGTCGAAGCCCAGCGGAGGCGGGCCCAGGCCCTGATGGCCAGGGCCACCCCGGCGGAGGTCTCCCAGGCCGAGCAGATGCTCATCGACGGGGGAATGGCGCCGGAGGAACTCCGGGCGGCGTGCGACATCCACCTCGAACTCCTCAACCGCCGGAACGTGCCCGCCCGCGACAGCCTACCCGCCGGACACGTCCTCGACACGCTCTATAGGGAGCACGTGGAGATCCTGGGCTTTCTCGACAAGCTCGATAAGCTCGCCGCACGCCTGGGCGTGACGGAGGCCCACGACCCCGCGAGCGAGGACCACACTCTCTTGCGCCACCTGGCCGAGCACCTCGTCGGCGCGGAGAAGCACCACCAGCGAGAAGAGGACGTGCTCTTCCCCGAGCTCGAGAAGCGGGGCGTCGATGGGCCGCCTCGAATCATGCGCCTGGAGCACGGTCAGTTCCGGCCCAGGAAGCACCGCCTGCTCGAACTGGCGGAGACCGTCACGCAGCCGGTCAACGCTCCGATGGCGCCGGCCGAGTTCGCGGCCTGGCGCCAGGAAGTGGCCGACCTGGCCGGCTATATCGTCTTCCACCTCAGGGACCACATCTTCAAGGAGGATAACATCCTCTACCCGACGGCCCTGAAGATGATTGAGGATGCGAAAGTCTGGGCCGAGATGAAGCGCCGCTGCGACGGCATCGGGTGCTGCTGCTTCAGCCCAGCGGCCTGACCGCCGGGGCCGCGGGACTCCGCAGGCGAGGGCAGTGAGGCTGTAAAATGAGGAGGCGGCACCGCCCACCGGCCCCTCGTCCTTTCGTTCTCCCGCTCGGCTCCGCAATCCCCGCTCGTCCGTGCGCCACCCCGCTCGGCTCTGTTAGAATGGCCCGGGGGGTGTTCCACCTGGGCCAACCGGGCGAACCGGCCGAGGTCCTCTGCCGCAAGTGCGGGCGCCATTGCGTGGGGGCCGTCCCCCTCTTCGCCGATCTGCCGGCCGACGAGATTCCCGACCTGGAGAACCTGGTCGTACACCGCCACTACCGCAAAGGCGACGACGTGGTCCGAGAAGGTGACCAACTGGGGGCCCTCTACATCATCCACGCCGGCCAGGTCAAGCTCTTCCGCGTGGGGGAGGACGGCACCGAACAGGTTCTCGGCGTGCTCGGCCGCGGGGATTTCTTCGGGGAGCTCTCGTTCCTCAGGCAACAGGTCTCGCGCTACACGGCGACAATGGCCACCGCCGGCCTCATCTGCTCGATTCCGCGCGACCGGCTCGAACGCCACCTTCTCACGCACTCGGAAACCACCTACCGTCTCCTTCTGGCCCTCGTGAAACGGTTGGCTCGCACCGAGGACATCGTCCGCAACCTCGCTCGCTACGATAGCTCCCAGAAGGCCGCGGCCCTTCTCCTCTCCCTGGCCGAGACGCAGGGGCGGGTGACCCCGGAAGGCAAGGAGATCGCTCTGGCGGTGAGCCGGGCCGAGCTGGCCAGCACCATGGCCATGACCCCGGAGACGTTCAGCCGCCGCCTCTCGGAGTTCCGCGACCGCGGGTGGATCGACAGCCGGGGCTACCGGCATATCCGGCTGCTCGATGAAGAGGCCTTGCGCGGGCTGTTGGAGGAGGACGCCTAGGTTCACTGGCCCACCAGGAGGCTCCGGGCTAGGTCCACATGCTGCTCAACGGTCGATGGGCGCCAAAAGGCCTGGACTATGTAGGTCAGCCCGCCGCTATGCCAGCGTAGGCCGCTATGATAGTTTCGCGTGGTCTCATAGCAGCCGTTCAGCCCCGGCAGGACTTCGACTTCTTCTCCGTCACCGAGTGGCAGGGGATAGTTCCAGATCGGCCCCGTGGCTGGGAACCTGCAGAGTTTGGCCGACTCAGCTATTAAGCCGTCGGGGATGCCTTCCGGCAGGTTCACCTGAATACCGACCTCGGCGGCTAGTTCGGCCGCGGTCCCGAGCTCGGTGACGGTAAGGCTGGCTCCCTCGGGGATGGCGGGGTCGAACACGGCAGGGTCGACAGTTGGGTTCAACTCGATGGAAAGGAAGCCAGACTCCAGGTAGTCGCAGTCCGGGTCATCAATGACTTCGGTTCGAGACCGGAGGACCATGTAGTTCTCCTCGTCCACCCAGAACCAGCGCGCTCCCGTCCGCGTCAGCAGGCCTACGGCTCCAACCGCGGCAGCTCCGTCGACGAATACCAGGCAAATGCCGCCGCTCGGCGAGCGCCACCAAGGCGCCGGCGATAACCGGCATCTTTCCTCGGAATAAACCCACGGTTGGCCTGTCTTGGGTCAAATGGGCCACCGAAAAACGTACCCCCCCGCCGAGCGCCCTCTGATGACTCAAGAACGTCGCACCTTCACCCTCGAACGCGTCGGTGACCCCGGGGTGGCATGCTGGGGCGGGCGATGACTGACCAGCACGGTCCGGGGCCCAGGGGTGAGCTATACTATGTGGCCACGCTCTGGGACATAGGGCACGTTGCCACACCTCACCCCCCTTGCCTAATCGGGTTGGCCCAGGTCGTACAGCTCCTCGAGCGGCGCGTCCGGGGAGAGGCTCATGTACTGACCGGCCTCCTCGCGGTAGGTCTCCCCGGCGACCCTGAACACGACCAACGGGTTCAGGACGACGCACCCGGGTCCGGCCTCCCCGCCACCGAGCACCCGTATCCAACCCGTGGGCATCTCCCAGGGAAGCTCGAGCGGTTGCGCCTTGCCGGGTGGGTTGGGGTCGCCCGAGACCTCGACCCACAACGGCCCGAAGCTGTCGGGAAGAACCACGTCAACGAGCTCCATTCCCTCCACATCCGGGTCAAGGTACACGAAGCAACCGCCCGCACCGCTGCCGACCCCGGCGACGGGGGTCCAGGCACCGTGCGCATCGGGGGCTGGACGGTAGACCGGTATCGATCGGTCGTTCCACTGGACCAAGGTAAGGTCGATGTCCGTGCTGCTGGCCAGTACTTGCCCGCTACGGGTGACCACGGTCATGCCGCGGGCCTTGTGGGCGACATACGGTAAGCTTCCCTCATCCCACAACGGCTCCAGCGGCGGTTCGTTCGGATGGAAGCTCGCCGACCCGTGTCCGAGGTCGGTGTAGACGCCCTCCTGTTGGTAGGCGTAAATCCACCCCTGTTGGTAGCGTAACGGTCCGTAGGTCGGGCCTTCCAGGGTCACCGCGGCCACCTTCAGAGTCAGTCCGGGCCTGCCGGAGCACGGTATCTCGACGGTCCACAGTTCCGGCGGCCGCTGGCCGGGATACTCGGGGACCCACAGGAAGGGGATGTGGAGACCGGTCCGGCCGTCGACCACTATCTGAGAGGCGGTGAACCTGGCCAGGTACAAGCCTGGGGGCGCCGGGGCGCTGAAGAACCAGATCCCGGCCCAACCGGCGACGGCGGCGGCGATGACAATGGCCACGGCCCGGAAGACAACCCGCCGCAGGCGCCTTCGGGCCGCCGCGATGACCCTGGCGTCCGCCCCCAGTAGGTCGGAAACCTCCCGGTTTCCCCACGCCAGGCGGGCGAGCCGCACCCGCGCCCGCCGCCGCTGCTCGAGCCGTGACCGGCAGCGGGCACAACCGCTCAAGTGCCCCTCCAGCACCTTGGCGGTCTCCTCGTTGGTCTCACCGTCAAGGTAGAGATCGAGCAGGTCATCGACCAACGCACAAGTCACTTCAGGCACCGCCGGCACTCCTCTCGCAATCCACGCACTCGCTCGTGACCCATCCTTCTAGCTGTCCTTGTCCTCCCCGTCCTCGCCTTCCGCGTCCTCGCTCTCCCGATCGCCCTCCTCGTCCTCGCCCTCCCGGCCGTAGATCTCGATGAACCTGTTCCGGGCCCGGTGGAGCAGGCTCTTCACCGCTCCGACGCTGGTACGCAAGACCTCGGCCAATTCCTGGTAGCTCAGGCCCTCCGCGTCCCGGAGGATGAGCGCGGTTCGTTGCCGCTCCGGCAGGGCCCGCAGGGCTGTGGCGATGCCGGCACTGGTCTCCCGCCGGTCCAGCTCGACCTCAGGCTGGCCCACAGGCGTTCCGGGAGCACCGCCCATGTCACGTGCCCGCTCGAACAGCTCATGCACGGTACGGTCGTCAAGGGCGTCCAGTGACATCTCCTCGGGGCCTCTGCGCTTGACGCGGTCCAGGTAGAGGTTGCGGGCGATGCGGTAGAGCCAGGCCGAGACGTGTCGCACCCGCGCGCCCATCAGGAACTGGCGCATGGCCCGGTAGAACGCCTCGTGCACCAGGTCCTCGGCCGACTCCCAGTCGCCGGTGAGGTGGTAGAGGTAGCTCCGGACCGGCCCGACGTAGCTGGCGTAGACCTGGTCGAGATCGGGCTCGGTCCCGGACTCCACATCTCGTCACTCCTATCTGTGAAGACGACGGACGGTCGTCAAGGTTACGTGGGGTCCATACCCATTCCTCTCTTGCCCCCGGGGGAAGGTGGGGGCTACGAGAGGAGGCCACCTGGAGGACCGGGGCCACGAGCGGAGGACGGGGGCTAAGGGGTAGGGAGTGAGGGGTTGGAGGCGAGGCACAACCAAACGAC
>QZJP01000087.1 GCA_003599345.1 Bacillota bacterium
CAGGCACCTACATCACCTGCACCGTCCTCGAGAGGGGGTTTTGACCATGACCCTACCCAGCGAGAAGGACGGGCTCGACCCGAACTTCAAGTTCCCGGAAACCGAGACGGGGACGGTCGTCTACAACGTCGACCCCCTCATCGTGAAATATCACTACGAGATCGACTACATCCACAGCTACTGCCAGGATTCGCCTTGGTTCCTCGGGTTGATGAACGGCAAGCTCTTGGGCTCTAGGTGCGGGAAGTGCGGCTACAAGTTCGCCACCCCGCGCGCCCACTGCATGCAGTGCGGGGCGGAGACCGAGTGGATGGAGCTGCCCCTGGAAGGCACCGTCCATACTTGGACCACCTGCTACTTCGGCAGCCAGGAGTTCCTGAAGGAGACTCCCTACCACCTCGTCATGGTGGAGTTCGAGGGTGTGGACACCTTGCTCCTGGCCAGGTTGGTCGGCGTGCCGGTGGGCAAGGTGGAGATCGGGATGAAGGTCAAGGCCCGCTTCCGCCGGCTTTCGAAAATCGCGCCTACCGACGTGTACTTCGTTCCGGCGTGACACTGTAGAGTCCGGTCGCCGGCCCGCGTCCGTCGCTCGGCCGCGGGCCGGCCGGTTGGGAGGTCGGAGCATGGACTTCGAACTCAGCGAAGAGCACCGGATGATCAGGAAGATGGCCCGAGACTTCGCCGAGAAAGAGGTTCTTCCCCGAGCGGCCGAGTGGGAGGAGAAGAAAGCCATACCTCCCGAGGTCTTCCGGCGCATGGGTGAGCTCGGGTTCTTCGCGCTGCCGTTCCCCGAGGACGAGGGGGGGCTGGGGGCCGGTTACCTCGGCTACGCCCTGGCCGTGGAGGAGGTGTCCCGTGTCTCCGCCTCACTCGGCATCTCATACGCCGCGCACTGCTCCATCGGCATGGGGCCCATCCACCTCTTCGGGTCGAAGGCACAGAAGGAGCGGTGGCTGACTCCCTGCATGCAGGGACGGTTCCTGGCTTCATTCGGTCTCACCGAGCCGAACGCCGGTTCGGACGCCGGCGGGACGCAGACGACCGCCGTGCTCCACGACGGCGAGTGGGTGCTGAACGGGACCAAGTGCTTCATCACCAACGCGAACCTCGCCGGTGTCATCGTGGCCACGGCCGTGACCGACAAAGGTGAGGGTTCCCGGGGCATCAGTTCCTTCGTCGTCCCGGCGGACGCGCCGGGCTTCTCCGTGGGGCAGACGTACAACAAGCTGGGTCTCAGGGCCTCGGACACGGCCGAACTGGTCTTCGAGGACTGCCGCCTCCCGGCCGATTCCCTCCTCGGAGAGCGCGGCGCCGGGTTCAGGCAGTTCCTCACGGCTCTCGACGGCGGCCGCATCAGCATAGCCGCGATGTCGGTCGGCATCGCCCAGGCCTGTCTCGATGCCTCCATCCCCTACGCCCAGACCCGGGTCCAGTTCGGCCAGCCGATCGCCAAGTTCCAGGCCATCCAGTTCAAGCTGGCCGATATGGCCACCGAGACCGAACTGGCCCGCCTGATGACCTGCAAGGCCGCGTGGCTCAAGGACCAGGGTAAGCCGTTCACCCGCGAGGCGGCCATGGCGAAGCTCTTCGCCTCCGAGGTGTCGGTCAGGGCGGCCCTCCAAGCCATCCAGATCCACGGCGGCTACGGCTACATGGACGAGTACCCCGTCGAGCGCTACCTGCGCGACGCCAAGCTGATGGAGATAGGCGAGGGGACGTCGGAAGTCCAGAGGTTGGTCATCGCCAGAACGCTTGGATGCTAGGGCCCCGGGGCCTATCGAGCTCTGGCTATCTCGTCGAGAGCTCCGGGGTCCTCCAGGGCCGAGGTATCACCCGGTTCGATGCCTAGATAGCAGGCTCGGATGACCCGGCGCATGACTTTCGCGTTCCGGGTCTTCGGTATCTTGGCCACGAACTTGAGGTCATCGGGCCGAAGGGCCTTGCCCAGTGAAGTGACCACCTGCTCCTTGAGAGCTTGGCGCAGTTCCTCGCTAGGTTCGAGTCCGGGCTCAAGGACCACGAAGCACACGGCGGCTTCGCCCTTGACCTCATGCGGAACGCCAACGACCGCAGCCTCGGCGACGGCCGGATGCGACACCAAGGCCGATTCGAACTCCGCGGGGCCCACGCGCTTGCCGCCGATCTTGATGGTGTCGTCGGACCGGCCGTGGATGAACCAGAACCCGTCTTCGTCGATGGAGGCCCAGTCTCCGTGATACCAGGTCCCGGGCCAACGGGACCAGTACGTATCGACGTAGCGGTCGGGGTCCTTCCAGAATCCCCTGGTGATGCCGGGCCAGGGGCCACGGATGACCAGCTCCCCCACCTGCCCCCGGACGGGACGACCGTCCTCGCCCACCACGTCCGCCGCGATGCCCAAACACGGACCGGAGAACGAGGCCACTTTGAGCGGCAGGCAGGGAGAGCCGGCCACGATTCCGCCCGATATCTCGGTCCCCCCCGAGTAGTTGATTATCGGGCAGCGTCCCTTGCCGACGGTCCTGAAGAACCACAGGTACGGGTCGGGATTCCAGGGCTCGCCCGTGCTGCCCAGCATGCGGAGACTGGATAGGTCGTGACGCTCCACCCATTCCTCACCGAGGGGCATCAGGCTTCGCACCAGGGTCGGCGATATGCCCAGCTGGGTGATGCGATGACGTTCCACCATGGACCACAGGCGATCGGGCCCTGGATAGTCCGGGGCGCCGTCGTAGAGGAACACGGTGCTTCCCAGCGTGAGCGTGCCGTAAATCAGCCAGGGTCCCATCATCCAGCCGATGTCCGTGAACCAGAACATGATGTCGCTGGCTCGAAGATCGAAGTGGTGGGCCATGTCCTGAGCGCTCTTCAGCGGGAACCCGGCGTGAACGTGCACCGCTCCTTTTGGGCGCCCCGTGGTCCCGGACGTGTAGATGATCATCAGCGGGTCTTCCGGGTCCATCGGGAGGGTCGTGAACTCCCGAGGCTGGTCCGCGACAACGTCGTGCCACCAGAAGTCGCGGCCCCTGGTCCACGGAACCTCGCGACCCAGCCGCCGGGCAACAAGCACCCTTTCGACGGACGGCGTCAACGCCGCGGCCGCGTCGGCGACCTCCTTCATGGCCACCTGCCGGCCCCGCCTCCAAAACCCGTCCGCGGTGATGAGAATCTTAGCCTCGGCGTCCCGCAGACGAGTTGCGGCGGCCTCCGGTCCGTACCCGGAGAAGATGGGAAGAACCACCGCGCCCAGCTTCGCCAGGCTCATGATCGCCACCACAGTCTCGGGTATCATGGGGAGGAAAACCCCAACACGGTCACCGACCCCCACGCCGAGCTTTTGGAGGCCGTTCGCGAGGCGGTTGGCGGCCTCGTAGAGATCCTGATAGGTCAGGGAGGCGGCCGTGCCCTCTTCACCTTCCCAGATCACGGCTGTCTTCCGGCGAGCGGTTCCGCCGGCGTGCTTATCGACACAATCGTTGGCCACGTTCATCAGTCCGCCCCGGAACCACTTGGGCCACTGAAGCCCCGCGGCGAGATCCAGGACCGTATCGAATCGCCTGTACCAGCTGATACCCAGGTCGTCTACCACCGCCTCCCAGAACCAGCCGGGTTCCGCCGTTGAGCGGTCCAGAAGGGCTTCATAACTGGGTAGGCCGTGCCGAACCATCAGGCGGTGGACATTGCTTCCTTGGACCTGAGCTGCCGTGGGCCGCCAGATGATGTCGGGAGAGTGCGCCGAGCTATCCGCCACCATGCGAGCCTGGGCCACGAGGATCCCCCCTCCGCCGGTGCCCCGCGGGGACGTGACTACACTGACTTTGCCATCTTCGGTGGGCCATGGCCCATCTCCTACGACAGGCCAGGGGCGACGATGCCTCGGAGGGTGGAGCCGGGGGCCGGGGGTGATTAGGCGCCGGAAGGTAGGATCGAGCGCCGGCAAGCGGAAGGTCTACGCTCAGCCACCGTAGAAAGTCGCACGGCGAGACCCCTAAGCCCATTACGCCCTGACAGGTGAACCCGGTGCTCTCTATCTTCCAGGACTACCGCATCGTCTGGGACACTCTGGACATCGCCATAGTGTCCTACGTGCTCTACCGCGTCTTCCTGCTGCTTCGCGGCACCCGGGCCGTACAGCTCGTGCGGGGCATCGTGATCCTCATCATCGCCGGCATAGTCGCCGACTGGCTCCAACTCACCGCGGTGGTCTACATCCTCCACTACGCGCAGATGGCCCTCGTGGTCGCCGTGCCCGTGGTCTTCCAGCCCGAGCTCAGGCGGGCTCTCGAACAACTCGGCCGGGGGCGGTTCTTCGCCCCGTCGCCGAGCGCCCTGCCCGAGGAGGAGATGGCCAAGGTCGTTTCCGAGGTGTGCGGGGCTTGCGACATCCTGGCGAGGAACAAGATAGGCGCCCTGATTGTCCTCGAGCGTGAAACCGGGCTGCGCGAAATCGTCGAGACCGGGACTGCCGTCGACGGTCTGGTTTCATCGGCCTTCGTCATCAATCTCTTCGTGCCTAACGCTCCGCTCCACGACGGGGCGATAGTCATCCGCGGAAACCGCGTCGCCGCCGCCGGCTGTTTCCTCCCGCTCTCGGAGAACCAGGACATCTCGAAGGGACTCGGGACCAGGCACCGGGCGGCGGTGGGGCTTACCGAGCAGTCGGACGCCCTGGTCATCGTGGTCTCGGAGGAGACCGGGGCCATATCCCTGGCCAACGCCGGGAAGCTCATCCGCCACCTGGACGACTCGACTCTGGGCGACATGCTCAAGACTCTAATGAAGACCCGAACACTGACGGGCGGTGTCGGGGCGGCTTTGCCGTTCAGGTTGTTCGGGCCGCGAGCCGACCGCCGGCCGGGAGCGAAAGGCCCGAAGACCCCGCCCCGGGCTCCCGGCGCGACCGGCGGCCAGGTACAGGCCAAGCCTCCGGCCCAGCCGGCAACTCGGGAAAGGGGTGTCGGTCTTGGGCCGCCAGCTGAGTAAGGACGTCCCCCTGCAGGTCCTCTCGGTGCTCCTGGCGGTGGTGCTGTGGATGCAGGCCAGCGCCGTGCAGAATCCCGTGGACCGGTTCGACTTCAGCGGCGTGCCCGTCGTGATCGAGGATGTGCCCGAGGGGTTGGTGGTCACGGCTCCGCCGCAGCCGCACCGGACCGACGTGACCCTGAAGTGCCGCCGCCGCGTGGCCGACAGGCTCGACCCGTCGTCCCTCGTCGCGAAGGTCTCGCTGCTGGGCGGCGTGGCGGGGACGGCGGACTTCGCCGTGCGCGTCGACGCCCCGGAAGGCGTGGAAGTCGTGTCCGTCAGCCCCGGGAGCGTGTCGGTGACGCTGGAGACCGTGTCGACGGCCGAAGCGCCCGTCCAGCCGAAACTCGTGGGAACCGTCCCGTCCGGCTATGTCGCCGGCGCCCCGTCGGCTGCTCCGGGCGTGGTGACCGTCCGCGGCCCGGCGTCGGCCGTGTGGAGGGTCGCCACGGTGGTGGCGAAGATCGATGTCTCCCAGGCGACCTCCGACATCTCGACCCGGGCCGTTCTGGAGGCCCGGGACTCCCAAGGAACCATCGTAGCCGGTGTCACGTTCGTCCCCGCCGACGTCGTGGTCAGCGCGGCCGTGACCGCCCTGCCGGCTCCCGTGAGCGTCGATGTCGACCCGATTCTCACCGGCAGCCCCGCTTCCGGGTACGCGGTTCTCGGCATCACCTGCGAGCCCGCCCGTGTCCAGGCGCGACCCGGCATCGGGGGAACCATCGATTTCGACCGTCTTCCGACCGAGCCCGTGAACATAGCCGGAAGTACGTCCGACGTGGAGGCCACGGTCAAGGTCGTCGTTCCGGACGGGGTGGCCGAGGTCGTTCCCGCCGAGGTCATGGTGACGGTGGAGATCGGTTGGGCCGTGTCGTTCGAGGGGCTCACGGTCGCCGTCCGGGAAGTGCCCTCGGGACTGGTCGCCTCGGTGTCGCCGCCCGAAGTGGGTGTGCTCATCCGCGGGCCGAGGAGCCTCCTCGACCGGCTGACCGCGGACGACGTCGACGTGTGGGTCGACGCGTCCGGCCGCTCGGCGGGGCAGTGGACGGTCGTGGTGAACGTGACCCTCCCGGATTGGGCGCAGGACCTCGACGTGGTCGGAGTGAACCCGGACGAAGTCAGCCTGACGCTCGGCCGGTAGGATGGGGGCTTACCCGCGGCCTGGGGACACTAGCGGAAGAACGGGGTGGGGCGTCTTTGCCCAGCCTTTTCGGAACTGATGGCGTGAGAGGGGTCGCCAACGCGACACTCACACCCGAACAAGCGCTCAGCATCGGCCGGGCCGGCGCGTGCTGCCTGATGGAGAGAGGGGCGGCCTTAGGCGAAGGCCGGCCGTTTCTCGTCCTTGGGCGGGACAGCCGCGTGTCCGGCGAACTTCTTGCCTCGGCGGTCACCGCCGGGTGTCTTTCCGTCGGCGCGCACGTCATCGACCTCGGAATCCTGCCCACACCCGGAGTCGCGTTCCTGACAGGAAGCCTCCGCGCCATCGGCGGCGTGATGATCTCGGCCTCACACAACCCGGTCGACGACAACGGGATCAAGTTCTTCGACGCCGCCGGCTACAAGCTGTCACGCGAGCTGGAGGAGGCCATTGAAGCCAGGATTCGCGCCAGGGTGGACCGCATGCCTAGGCCGACCGGCGACGGCGTGGGGCGCCTGATCGACGGCCGGCGGCACGTCAGGTCATACGCCGACCACCTGCTGGGGTCGATCGGCGGGGAAGGGGCGCTCTCCCGGCGGGACGGGCCGGTCATCACAGTGGTCCTCGACGCCGCGTACGGGGCAACGTCCGGGTTGGCGGCGGACGTGTTCAGGCGCGCGGGGGCGGTTGTCAGGCCCATCAACGACACGCCTGACGGTCTGCGGATCAACGTGGGATGCGGCTCGACGAACCCCGACGCGGTAGGCCGGCGCGTCGTGAGCGAGAAGGCCTCGGCCGGGCTGGCGTTCGACGGGGACGGGGACAGGGTCATAGCCGTGGACGAAACAGGTCAAGTTGTCGACGGTGACCAGATCATGGCGGTCCTGGCTCTGGACCTCATAGCCAGGAAGGCCTTGCCGAAGAAGACCGTGGTCGCCACCGTCATGTCGAACCTCGGGCTGGACGTAGCGGTGCGGGAGTTGGGCGGGAAAGTCCGCCGGACCGCCGTCGGAGACCGGAACGTACTCATAGAGATGCTCCAGCACGGGGCCATCCTGGGCGGGGAGCAGTCGGGTCACATAATCCTGTTGAGGTACGCTACCACCGGCGACGGTATACTCACGGGGCTGCACCTTATGCAGGTCATGTCCCGAACCGGGGCCCGGCTGTCCGAACTGGCGGCGAAGGTGAAAAAAATGCCGCAAGTGCTTATCAACGTTTCCGCGGTGAAAAAGGATAAGCTCGAGACCAGCGAGAAAGTTGCCACCGCTATAGAGCGTGTCCGGGAGTCCTTGGGGCATGCGGGCAGAGTGCTCGTAAGACCGTCAGGCACAGAACCTCTCGTGCGTATTATGATTGAGGGGCGAGACGCCCGGAAGATCGAGACGATGGCTTTGGAACTGGCGGGTGTGGTGGCCAATGAACTGGGAGGGGAGGTAATCAGGGAGAAAGAAGCGTAGCCGGCGAGCCAGCCGGTAGGAGCTAGACAGCGGTCGGGGACGAAGAAGCGCCAGAACTCCCGAGTGGAGTTGACGAGGGCCGGGTTCATCGAAGGTTTCGGCGGGTGCCCGGCGGTCGATCGCAGACCGGACAGGTTTCACAAATCCGCCCGGCGACGGGCGGGACAAAGGAAACCTGATGCGAGGGTGGCTTGACGCGCGCGCGGCGCGGGCGGGCCGGGTTGTCCCGCCATGCCGCACCGTCGTCTGCCCCAAGGAGTAGCATAGGGTAATCCGTTCCCAGGACCGCGTTCCCAGGTCGGTGAACGCGGTCTTTTCGCGCCGGAACGGCCGAAATGAGACCTAGGCCCCTCCTGTCGGAGGGATACGAGCCAGCCCTTTGGGGAGGAATCGAGTGGCATGTGCGGGATTGTAGGTTATATCGGACGGAGACCGGCCCTGCCGGTCATCATCGACGGGCTGAAGAGACTGGAGTACCGGGGCTACGATTCCGCCGGCGTGGCCGTCACGGGCAACGGCCGGGCCGGTGTCACTAAGACGGAAGGACGTATCGACGCCCTCATCGCGAAGCTGGCCCGGGCGGGCGCGCCGCAGAGTACCGTCGGCATCGGTCACACCCGCTGGGCCACCCATGGGCGCCCATCGGACGCCAACGCCCACCCTCACACTGACTGCAGCGGTCAATTGGCCGTCGTTCACAACGGAGTCATCGAGAACTACCTCATCCTGCGTCAGGGCCTCGAGGCCCGCGGGCACAAGTTCCGCTCCGAGACCGACACCGAGGTCATCGCCCACCTCATCGAGGAGCACTACAACGGCGATCTGGTAGAGGCCGTGCGGAAGGTGACGCCGCTGCTCGCCGGTTACTATGCCTTCGTGGTCCTGCGCACGGACGAACCCGACCGGCTGGTGGCCGTGCGCCGCGAGAACCCGCTCATCGTCGGCCTCGGAGACGACGAGAATTTCCTCGCCTCCGACATCCCGGCCATCCTCAGGTACACCAGGAGGGTCGTCGTGCTCGAGGACGGCGATTTCGTGGTCGTCGAGCGGTCGCGGGTGACCGTGACCGATTTCGCCGGCAACCCGGTCGAGCGTAGGGCGATGGACATCGAGTGGGACGCGGAGGCGGCCGAGAAGGGCGGCTTCCCGCACTTCATGCTTAAGGAGATCTTCGAGCAGCCGGGCTGCCTCAAGCAGACCTTAGCCGGGCGGCTCGTGAACGGCGGCCCGAAAGGTCCGTCCGAGACCGGAATCATCTTCGACAAGGGAATCCTCGACACCGAGGAGGTCGCGGCTCTCGACAGGGTGTTCGTCACCGCTTGCGGGACGGCGTTCCATGCCGGGCTCGTCGGCAAACACCTCATGGAGAAGCTGGCCCGCCTGCCGGTTGAGGCCGACATCGCTTCGGAGTTCCGCTACCGGGACCTTCTCTTGAGCCGCGGCGACCTGCTCGTCGTCGTGAGCCAGTCGGGCGAGACTCTGGACACACTGGCCGCCCAGCGCGAAGCCGTGCGCCGGGGCGGGCGCGTCGTGGCCATCACCAACGTCGTCGGCAGTTCGGTGGCCCGCGAGGCCGATGAGGTCATATACACCAGGGCCGGCCCGGAAATAGCCGTGTGCTCGACCAAGGCCTACACGGCCCAGCTCCTGGCGTTCGTTCTCTTGGCCACTCACATGGGTGTGGCCCGGGGAACCTACCCGGCCGACCGGGCGGCGGAGATCCTTCATGAGTGCCGGAGGCTTCCCGAACTAACCGAGAGGGTCCTCGGCGGCGCGCCGGCCATGGAAGAACTCGGTGAGCGACTGGCGGCCTGGGAGGACGTGTTCTACATCGGGCGCGGTCTCGACTACGCGGTGGCCATGGAAGGGCAACTCAAGCTCAAGGAGATATCCTACATCCACGCCGAGGCCTTGGCCGCCGGCGAATTGAAGCACGGAACACTTGCCCTCATCGACAAGGGTGTTCCGGTCATCGCCCTCGTCACCCAGCCCGACCTCAGGGAGAAGACCATCTCCAACGTTCAGGTCGTCAAGGCCAGAGGCGGGCATGTCATCGCCGTAGCGGTGGAGGGTGACGACGAGATTGCGGGGCACGCCGACGAAGTCATCTACCTCCCCAAGACCCATCCCTATCTCGAGCCCGTCCTGGCGGCCATCCCCCTCCAACTGATAGCCTATTACGCGGCCGTCAAGCGCGGGTGCGACGTCGACAAGCCGAGGAACCTCGCCAAGAGCGTGACGGTAGAGTGACGATAAGCTACGGCCGATGAGTGACGCGCACAGGGGAATTGCCTGTTCCCTATGCGTGTAGGGCCGTGAGGACTCTGGCCATGTTCTTCGCGAAGTGGGCTATGGTGTCCAGGCCCTCCTTGTCCGCTTCGGCGTCGCGGGCGCCGCCCTCGCCGGCCATCCCGACGTTCCAGTAGGTCGAACCCGGGATTATGAAGTCGTTGACGAAGAACCAGAGAAGGAGCCAGGCGAACGTGAAGTTGTGGCCGGCCCGCCGCGCGACGGCCACAGGGGCGCCGACTTTGCCGCTGAAGAACCTGCGCGACTGTCGCGAGCAGTAGCCGGCCCGGTCGAGAAGGGCCACCAGCGCGGGCGCGGGCCCGCTGAAGTGGACCGGACTCCCCACGATGATCCCGTCGGCGGCCGTCATCTTGTCGTAGATGGCGTGGAAGTCGTCACCCTCTTGGGTGCAGCGGAGTTCCTTCCGGCACGCCAGGCAAGCGCGACAGGGCTTTATGACCTTGTCGTCGAGGGTCAGGAGTTCAGTCTCGAACCCGCTCGCCGACATGTGGGCCAGAGCCTGGGTCAGGAAGTACTCCGTATTGCCTTTCTTGCGGGGGCTGCCGGAAATAGCGAGGACCTTCACGTCGAGTCCCTCCTTTATGCGGCTGAGCTTCGGGCTTCGTGACGGTCAGGCTTGAACGTCAGGCTTGACGGTTGTCACCGGCCGGGGCGCGCCCCGGAGTGAACACCACCAGGACCAGCGCCAGGCCGGCGAGCGCGACCAGAGTGGCGGTCCAGAACGCGCCTCTGTAGCCCCAGGCGCCGAACGCCAACCCCATCACGAGGGGTCCCAGAGTCTGACCGGTCCGGAGCATCATGCCGTTCAGAGACATCATCAGGCCCCGGTGTTCCAGAGGGGCCTCTTCGGCCAGCATGGTCTGAAGGCTTGGGAGATTGAGGCCGTGCGCGGCGCCGAAGACGAGTAGCGGCACCGCCAGGGCCCAAACACTGCGGGCCAGGGGCACGACCACGAGGCCCACGGCGTAGCCGGCGAACCCCACCGCGAGCAGAGTATTGGTCCCGAACCGGCGGCCCAGCGCCCCGAGTTGAGAGGACACCAGGGCCGTGGACACCGACGTCACGAACATGAGAAGGCCGATGACGACGGGCGAGGAGCCCAACACTCGGCCGAGGTAGAGACTCAGGTACGTGAGGTACCCACCGTAGAGGACCACGAAGATGAGGACCGAGGACGCAAAGACGGCCAGCATCCTGGGCTTCTTGATCTCGTGCCAGGCGTCCCCCAGGTAGTCCGTCAGGGCTTGCCCGTTGAGCGGTTCGGGGGCCGTGAGGAAGCGGGCGACCGCCACGGCCATGGGGACGGCGAGCCAAGGGAGAAGGAACGGGTAGTTCCAGCCGAACACGGCGAGGCTCCCGCCGATTATGGGGTAGGACGCCACCGCGAGGCTCAGCACGCTGGCGTTGAGCCCCATGGCCCGCGCCCTCTCGGGACCCTGGTAGAGGTCGCCGATGATGGTCGTGTTCAGCGTGCTCAGGGCCGAGGCCCCGGCTCCTTGGAGGATCCGGAGGAGTATCAGCAGGCCGAAATCCTTCGTCAGGCCGCATGAGCCGCCGGCCAGTCCGAAGAGGAGAAGCGCGGGAACCAGGATCTTCTTCCGGCCGAGCCTGTCCCCGAAGACTCCGACGAACGGGGTGAGGATGACCCCCGGGAGGGTGAAGGCCGTGATGAGGAGCCCCGACTGAGTCTCGGAGAGGTTGAACTCGGCGACCACGGACGGAAGGACCGGGGCGATTGTCGACACGCCCAGGACCGCGAACAGGGTCACGCCGAAGACGATGAGGAGGTTCGCGTCGACCCCTGATGGCTTGCGCGCACGCTCTCCGGTCGGCTCGGTGGCTAGCGCGGGCTTGGCTGGGTGGGTGGGTGTAGTCATGAGTGAGCCTCCAATGAACCGCACCTTCGCCCGGGGTGCTCAGGAACCCTGCTCCAGGGACAAGGGACCTGTGTCCTCCACTCCCTGCTTCGCCCGCGTAGGCCCGGCGGGCGCGAAGCCGCGCAGCCCCGCTCGGCGACCGGCCAGGACCAGGACGAGCATGGCCAGGTCGGCCGCGGCCAGGAGGTAGAAGGGCAGCACGATGGCCTTGGAATAGGCGAAGCCGGCCAAGGCCGAACCCATCATGAGCCCCACGGCCCAGAACGCGCGATAGACTCCCATGGCCGAGCCCCGCACACGTCGCGGCACGGCGTCGGCCCCCAGGGCCTCCCACGCCGAGGCGGCGATGAAGGCCACGAAGTAGCTGACGGCGGTGAGGACGGCGAAGAACCAGGCCGACGTGGCCCAGGTCATGGCCACCCAGGCCGGGACGGTCACACAGAGAGAAAGGGCCATGAGCCGCGAGTAGCCGATGCGGTCCGCGATGGGGCCCCCGAGCATGTGCCCGACCATCATACCCAGGGCCATCGACGTGCTGACCGCGCCGAGCCCGGCATAGTCCACGCCGAACCGGTCGGTCACGTAGAGGGCCCACACCGGCGGCAAGAGCCCCATGCCGAGGCCGGTGAAGAGCCATATGACGCCCATCAGGGCTGCGCCCCGGCCTTCCCCGCTCACGAGGTAGCGGAACCCCTCGAGAGGCGAGGCCGCTGGCGCGAGCTCATGCGATTCGCCGGCGGGCGCGGGCTCATCCGATTCGCCGGCGTCCGCGGGCCCACGCGCTTCGGCGGCGCGCCCAGCTTCCTTGTGCCGGGCCGGCCGGTAGGTCTCATCGAGGCGGAGGGTGGCGACGAGCCCGAGGATTCCCGAAAGCGCGGCGGCCCCGCATAGGACCCACTTGAGGCCGAGCCGGTCAGCGAGGACCCCGACCGCCAGGGGGACCACCACGCCGGTCGCGTTCTCGACCACTCCGATGACGGCGAAAGCGCTCGCCCGGCGCCCCTCGGCCGCAGATTCCGCGATGAGGGCCCGGTAGGCGCTCCCGCTCAGGCCGGCCAGGCCGAGCAGCCCGGCCGCCGTGACGAGGCCGAGGGCGGTGGGCAGCAGCGAGGCGACGATCCAGCCCAGCATCTGCAGGACGCGCCCTGCGGCGAGCAAGGGCCGGCGCCCGAACCTATCGGCCAGCACCCCGCCCGCGATGGCGATAGGGGCCTCGACGGCCGAAGTCAGGCTGAAGAACAGGCCCACGGCGACCACGGTCACGCCGCTGTCTCTGAGATAGGCGGGCAGGAACGCCGAGAAAGAGAAATAACCTAGCGTGGAGACCAAAGCGACGAGCGCCATGCGGCGCAGGTTCGGGGGAAGAGGGATCCGGGCTTCGCGCATGGCCCGGGTATTTCGTCGTCTAGCTGGGCTTGTCCTACCGCCTCATGCGGGAGCTGGAGCGCAGGCGAAGGCGGCCACGTTCCTGGTCGCCACGGAAAACAAATACGACTACGGTCGGGTATGTTTCTCTCGACCTACGTCCCATTGGGGCAGGCCGGGGTGGGGAGTCGGCCTAGGCTCACGGCCCTAAACCACTCCCGGGAACGCTCTTGCGTATGTTACTATTACGCCTAACCGAGACCGAAGGGGTTGTCACGACACCGCCATGAAGCTTCCTTTCGCCATGCTCACCCAACACCCGGACTCCGCGTCACGCTATGTTCCCATCCAGGAAGAACCCGACGAGGCGGTGCGCGGCCTATCGCCCGCGCCCGGTGGGCTCGGAGCCGACGAGATCATGATCGACTTCGAGGGCAAGATGACCCCGTACCACCAGCCCTCGCAAATCGTGATGGCCCTCCTCGAGAGAGACATCGTTCCGGGCCGGGACGTGTTCATCACCCCGCGCATAGCCTCGGCCAGCAAGGAAACCGTCTTCCGGCAACTGATGGCCCTCATGTCCCTGGTGGAGACGAACGTCCAGGCCGGAGAGCGGGGGGCCGAGCAGGCGGTTCGCGAGGTCATCGTGCCGATGTGCGAGACCCCCGAGGAGCTCTTGGCCGTGCGCAAACGGGTGGGGAGCGTCATCGAACTCGCCCACAAGGAGTTCGGCCTGCCCGACGACCCGAACCTCATCCGGCTCATCCCGCTGGTCGAGGGAGTCCCGGAACTTCTGGGCATCGATAGGATACTCTCGCGGTACCTGATCGAATCGGGCCTTGCCGGCGGGGGGAGCCTGCGGTTCCTCCTGGGCCGGTCGGACCCGGCCCTCTCCTATGGCCTCGTGCCGGCGGTGCTCGCCGGCCGGGCGGCCCTGGCCAGGGCGGCCGAGGTGGCCGAGTCCCTGGGGGTCGAGATCGCGGCTATCCTCGGCGCCGGGGCCCTGCCGTTCAGGGGTCACGTCACCGCCGGCAACCTCGACGGGGTCCTGGAGACCTTCCCCGGCGTGCGCACGGTGACCATCCAGTCGGCCCTGCGCTACGACCACGGCGAAGACGCCGCGCGCCAGGTGTGCCTTGGCCTGCGGCAACGGCTGGCCGAGCCCGCCAACCAATCGCCCACGGCCTTCACTCGCGAGGAGTTCGACGAACTCCACAGGCTCATCGCCATCTTCACGAGGCACTATCTCGAGACATTCTTCGACATCATCGACCTCGTGTGCGCCCTCTCGGACATCATGCCGAAGCAGCGCGACCGCCTGGCGCGGTTCAGCGCCGTCGGCTACGCCAGGGACGTGGCCCGGCCCGACAAGCTGGCGGCTCTCGTTCCGGACGCGGAGCTCGCGGACGGGCTGCGGCGGTTCGATACCACGCGCAAGGTCTCGCTGCCCAGGGCCATAGCCTTCACGGCGGCCCTCTACACCATCGGCCTCCCGCCCGAGTTCATCGGAACCGGACGCGGCCTGGCCGAAGTGAAGGAGCGTTACGGCTCCGACGGCTTAGCCGCCCTGGAGAGGTACTACCCCACCCTCCGGAACGACCTAGCCTACGCCGGGCGGTTCCTCAACCTCGGCTCGGCCAAGGCGTTCCTGTCGCCGGAGACCGCCAGCGACGTGACGTGGGACGTCCGCGGGGTGACCGAGGTCCTGGGAGTCACGCCTGGCCCCCAGACTCCCGAGGACGAGTTCTACGTCACCCTGGTCGAGACCACGAAGCCCATCCTCAAGCACTTCCTGGGGCTCGGCCACGGCCTCTTCACGGACGACGCCGACGAGGCGCGCCTGGTCGCCGACTGGATCATCCGGATGGGGAAGATGCGGGGAAGCCTGGGGTAGAAGGAGCTCCGCTCAGGCGTAGACTCCTTCCACGTAGAGCCTGGTGCAGTGTGTAGCCACGGCCGGTATGTCCTCTTCACCGAGACTCCCCAGGACGACGCGCCAGAAGAAGTGCTCCACGAGCCGGACCAGCGCCTCGGCCGTGAGATCGGGGTCGAACACCGCCTTGGCCACGCCCAGAGCCTGAAGGCGTTTGATGTCGTCGGCCGCGGCCCGCTGAACGGCTCCAATCACCCGCTCCCAGTGCTCCCGGACGAGGGGAGCCACGGACATCGCCTCGCGGTAAACGGCCAAGAGCGAGCGCCATTCGTAGGCGAGACGCAGAAACCGGCCGATCATCGTCAGAATCACGGCCCGGTTCTCCTCGACGTCCATCGGAGGGAGAGGCATCTCCATCGTTGCCTGGAACGCCTCGGCCAGGTCGTCGAGAAGGCAGATAAGCGCGGCTTCCTTGTTGGCGAAGTGCCCGTAGAACGTGCCGTGAGCGACCCCGGCCAGGCGGGTGATCTGCCCTATGGTCACCGCCCGGTAGCCGCCGGTCAGAAACGCGGACCTGGCCGCCGTGAGAAGAGCGGTCCGGTTGGCCTGGCGCCTGCGGTTACGGCCGTCCACCTTGTGTTTGGCCATCTTTTCGCTGGTCTCCATCGCGCCTCCGACCTTCGGCGATAACGGAAGCTTTTCCTTCGATAGCGAGGAAGGAATCCGACGGCCCGTCAGCCAAGAATCTGACTATCGGTCGAAGTCTTACTTCTCAGAGTATAGTGACCCATCGTTATGGCCCGCTCCGTGGCGACCCATTGCCAGGTAGGTCTGCTCCGTTCCGGGTCTTCGGAGGTGTCAGAGTGATCATCGACGTCTGCGTGACACCCCCAATCCGTGAGGCCTTGGCCGGCCTGGCCGAGGTCCCGAGGCACCTCTCCAACTACGCCGAGGTCTACAAGTCCATGGCCCCGTACTTGGCGACCCTCGCCGAGATGACACCCGACCAGTTCATATCGATGATGGACGACGCCGGGCTCGACGTGGCCGTCCTTCAGGCCGAGGACGTTGAGACCACCTACGGCCGCAAGATTCCGAACGAGCCTGTCGCCGAACTGGCCAGGGCCCACCCGGATCGTTTCGTCGCCTTCGCCGGGGTCGACCCTCACAAGGGTGAGGAGGCGGTGGCCGAACTCGACCACGCCCTCAGGAACCTGGGCATGCGGGGGGCGGTCGTGGGGCCCTGGGAGCACCGGACCTATTCCGACGACGAGCTCTACTTCCCCATCTACGCCAAGTGCATGGAGTTCGGCGTGCCCATCTGGGTTCACACCTCCCTGAACTACTCCCGCGAAATCCCCATGGACTTCGGTCGCCCGTTACGGCTGGACCGCGTGGCTATTGAGTTCCCCGACCTCAAAATCATCGCCGGCCACGCCGGTTGGCCCTGGGTGCTCGAGATGATCGCGGTCGCCTGGCGGCACCCGACCGTCTACCTCGACATCTCGGCCATCCGCCCGAAGTACATCGGCGTGCCCGACACGGGTTGGGGCCCCCTTCTCCAGTACGGGCAGACGGTGCTCAAGGACAGGGTTCTCTTCGCCACTGCCTGGCCGATGCAGCCGTTTGCCCGCGCTATGGCCGAAGTGCGGGAACTTCCCCTGAAGGAGGAGGTGAAGGAGAAGTGGCTCGGCGGAAACGCCCAGCGGCTCTTGGGACTGCCGGCGGCCGGGGCGAGCGACCGCCGGGTGTAGTTTGAAGATCGAGGGCAGTTCACTAGCCGTAAGGAGCTAGGGAGGTCATCAACGTGGATAAACCCGAGCAGGGCTCGTTCCGCAAGACGCTCGGCCTCGTCACGCTCTTCACCCTCATGTGCGGGGCGATGGTGGGAATGGCGTGGGCCACGCTCATCGGGCAACTCCTTGCGTTCGCCGGGCCGGCACTCATCCTGTCCGTCGTTATCGGCGCTGTCTTCTGCGTCTTCATAGGCCTCGGCTACGCGGAGCTCTCCAGCGCCCTACCCAAGGTGGGTGGCGAGCACGTCTTCGTCAACCGGGCCCTTGGGCGCGGATGGGGGTTCGGGGTCGGCTGGCTCCTCGTCCTGGCCTACGCCTCCATGATGCCGGGCGAGGTCATCATCTTCTCGCAGGTCGTCAAGACCCTCGCGCCGTCCATCCCCATGGAAGTGACGGGCATCGTGGTGGCTCTGTTCTTCGGGCTCGTCAATATCATCGGGGTTCAGCTGTCGGCCCTCGTGCAGCTAGTTTTCGCCGCCGCTCTCTTTGCCGGCATGGGGGCCTTCATCGTGGCGGGCATACCCCACGTGAACATGGCCAACCTCCAGCCTTTCTTCGGCGGAGGCGTGGCCGGCATGCTGGCCATGGTCCCCGTCATCATGCTGGCTTTCATGGGCTTCGACATCCTGCCGCAGGCGGTCGAGGAGGTCAAGGCTCCCATCAAGAAGGCCGTTCGCCTCATCCCGCTGTCCATCGTGTTCGTCGGCGTGTTCTACCTCGGTTCCTTCTTCGTGGGGGCCGGCGTCCAGCCCTGGACGAGGCTGGTCGAGAGCACTAACCCGGTGCCTATCCTTGAGCCCGCGGCGGCCGTCCTGGGTTCCGCGGGCCCGATGATTATCATCGTCGCCGGCCTCATGGGCCTCATCACGACTCTCAACGGCTTCCTCGTCGGGGCCAGCCGGCTCATGGTGGGCATGGCCCAGGACAACGTGCTCCCACGGTCGCTGGGGGCCATCAACTCGAGGTTCGGCACGCCGCACGTGGCCATCGCCTGCTTGACTGTGCTGGGTATCGCCGGCGCCTTCTTCCAGCAGTTGCTCCTCATCTTCCAGATAGCGTCGGCGGCCATCGCCGTGTCCTATCTCCTCGTGAGCGCGGCCGTCATCGTGCTCAGGCGGAAGGAGCCGGACCTTGAGAGACCCTACCGCGTCCCCGGCTACCCCTGGGTAACCATACTGGCCATCCTCGGGTCACTCGGGGCCTTCGCCATGGCCCTGATGTTCGTGGATACGGTCGGGCTGTACATCTTCGCCGCTTGGGTGCTCCTCGGGGTTGTCTACTACTTCGCCTACGCCCGCCGGGCGGGTTCCGCCAGCCGCGGCCCCGAAGCGACCACCGGGGCGGCCGGACGCTAGCCGGGGTACGGGACAGGCCGCCCTGCCGCCCGGTGCCAGCTGGGAGGTCGAGTGATGGCTCGAGCAATGACTGAGGAACGCAAGTATTGGAACGCGGAAATTGAAGGGATGGACCCGGGCGAGCTCCGCCGGCTGGAGAGCCGCAAGCTGGCGGACCTGGCGGCCTACGTCGAAGCTAACTCGCCGTTCTACCGGCACAAGTTCGGCCGGGTGGGCGTCAAGGCGGGGGATATCCGCTCTCTCGACGACCTCGAGCGGCTACCGTTCACGACGAAGGACGAGCTTCGCGAGACTCAGGAGAAAGACGGCGGCCTGGGCGGGCATCTCTGCGCGCCCAGGAACAAGGTCGTCCGGGTCCAGGGGACGAGCGGGTCGACCGGCCGCCCTCTCTACGTGGGCCTGACGGCCCACGACACGGAGGTCTGGGCGGACCTTTTCGCCCGGCACGCATGGATTGGAGGGCTGAGGCCGGGGGACTCCATGATCAACCCGGCCAACTTCACCCTGTTCGTGGGCGGCCTGTCCGAGGCCGTCTCGGCGGAGCGGATGGGCATCACCGTGACCCCCGTGCCTCTCGTGAGCGCCGGCATCGCCAAGCTCCTGCAGGTCATCACGGACCTCGAGCCCAACATCCTCTTCGCCACGCCCTCCGCGACCTGGCTCCTGGAGGACGTCATCCGGTCGCAGCTCGGATGTGAGCCGCACGAGCTGAGCTTCCGCAAGGGGTTTCTGGCGGGCGAGCCCCTGGTCGATAAGGACAGGGCCCACATCGAGGAGACCTGGGGTATCGACGCCCGGAACTTCTACGGGCTGGCCGACGTCGCCGCGGACCTCGCCTCGGAGTGCGAGGCCAAGGATGGGATGCACTTCGTGGGCCAGGGCTGTGTCGTGGCCGAACTCATCGACCCCGACACTGGCGAGAGCCGGGAGATGACGGACGGCGCCACCGGCGAGATCATCTACACGACCATAGACCGCGAAGCGACGCCGGTCATCCGCTACCGGACGCGCGACGTGGTCCGTGTCCGGACGGAACCCTGCCGGTGCGGCCGGTCGAGCTTCCGGCTGCATATCATCGGCCGGAGCGACGACATGCTCAAGGTCAAGGGGGTCAACGTTTTCCCCTCGGCCGTCAAGGACGTGGTGAGCTCCTTCATCCCGCGGACAACGGGAGAGATGAGGATAGTCCTCGAGCAACCCGGTCACATCGTCGGGACGAACCTCAGACTGAAGGTCGAGTACGGGTACGATATCAAGGGCGAGGACCGTATCGCCGCCCTGCGCGACGAGCTGGAACAGGCCATCAAGCAGCAACTGGCCTTCAGGCCGGTCATCGAGATGATCCCGCCGGGCACCTTGCCGAGGTCCACCTACAAGGTGGAGTACTTCGAGCACCGGTTCACGCAGGGGCGATAGGACGAGGCCGGGTCCGCGTGCCCTCGGCCTAGAGGCCTTGGGCCTCGACGAGCGTGTACTCCAGTTCCACCCCGTTGTCAGTGACCTTGGCGTACAGGGGGAGCGGAACGTCCCGGCCCACGCAGAAGGTCACGGACTTGCCGGCTATCTCCCCGGCCATGCCACTCCACCCGGCGTAGGTGGCCTCGTCGTTCAAGATGACGCTCGACCCGTCGGCGGCCTGCCAGGTGGCGCCGGCATCCCAGGAAGTCTGGCCGTCGAAATAGGAGTTCCACGGGATGAGGCCCGGGAGGATGGCAGGAGACCATCCTGCCTCTGTCCCTCGCCCAGCTGGGGCTCTACATCATCGGCATCTACGCCGCCGTCCTGGGCAAGAGACCAGCCGAGGATCCGTCGGCCCGGTGGGTGTTCAACGTCGGTCTGCCGCTGGCGGGCATCGGGTCCTTCCTCCTCGCGTTCGCCCTCGGCATCTGGCACTCGGTCGCGGGCCTGCTGCTGCTCTCCGCCATGGTCACCCGGCCCAGGAGTCCCTATGACCCGTACCTGTAACCCGCGTCCCGTAGCCGACGACCTGTACCCGTGGCCCGCGTCCCGTACTCGTAGCCCGCGACCCATATATGCGGCTCGGCCCCTCTACTCCCTTCCCCCTCCCGCCAGTTCCTTCGCCAGGGTCTTCATGTCGGTCCTCAGGTGCTCCACGTCCCAGGGGAAGAGCCGGACGAGCGCGAGGAGCAGGATGCCGCACGGAATCCAGAAGAGGCTCGAGATGGTGAGGGCCGGGCCGATGGTGAGAAGCTGGGCCAGCCACCCGCCCACGAACCGGCCGATGCCGGTGCCCAGCGAGTCGGTGAGGTTGAATACCGAGAAGATGGCCCCGCGGTTCTCGGGGACGTTGACGTTCATGAGCATGGTCTTCACGTTCGGCCCGGTCAGCGAGGCCATCAAGGATGTGAAGAACCCGAGAATCACGATTGGCCCGAAGCCCGACACGAACTTGGCCTCGAAGACCAGGACAGCCATGACCGCCCCGACGACGGTGGTTATCCCGCTGAAGACGGGCACCAGGGACGGCGACTTCCGGTAGAGGGCGCCGCCCGCCAGCCCGCCGGCGATGATGCCGAGGATGTTCCCGAGCCCGAAGACCAGGAAGACGGTCGTCGCGGCGTTGAGGTCGAACCCGCGGACGCGGTTGAGGTAGGCCACGAGGAACAGCGGGATGGCGCCCCAGGGCACGCAGCCCGCGATGCCCTGGATGAAGAGCAGCAGGTTCGTCCGGATGGTGAACAGGCGCCTGTAGTCCGAGAACTTGATGGTTCTCGGGTAGACGTAGCCCTGCTCGACGAGCTCCTTGAACCCCTCCTCGGACATGCCGCGCTGCGGCTCCTTCACCGTGAACCAGAAGAGCGGGCCCAGTAGGAAGTTCGGCGCGGCCACCAGGAAGAACGGCAGGCGCCAGCCCCAGGCCGCCCCGCCGTAACCCCCGACCACCGTGCCGAGGACCGAGCCGAAGCCGATGGCCGCCGCCACGAAGGCCGTCGCCTTCGCCCGCTCCTTCTCCTCGAAGAGGTCGGCCACCAGCGAAAACGCCACCGGGAACGAGGCTCCCATGCCGATGCCGGTGAGGATGCGCAGCCAGAAGAACTGGGAGTAGTTCGCGGCCAGAGCGGTCAGGGCGCACGGGATTTCCCCGATGACCACACTCAAGACGAAGAGGAGCTTCCGGGAGCCCTTGTCTCCGAGGTAGCCCCAGATGAGGCTGACCAGGGCCCCGACGATCACGAACAGGCCCGAGATGTTCCCGATGTCGGCGTCGCTGATGCCGAATTCGGCCTCGATGGCGTCGATGTTCGGGGACAGGACCAGGTTGTCGGCGTTGAGAAACACCGCCATGAGGACCATGAGGAGCAGAACCCAGGACTTCTTCATTTCACGACCCCTCCCCCGCGGGCACGCTCGCCGGCCCTCAATCCCCGACCGGAGGGTTCGACACGCTCTCCGGCCCCCCAACCTTCGACCGGAGGGTTCACGTACCTCTCTTGCCTCTTTCGTTCACTTCACGAACCTGTCCTTCAGCCCCGCGAACTCCGGCGCGCTCGGGCGCGGCCGGCGCTCCAGGGTCCCGAAGTCCGTCTCCGCCAGACCGAACCGGGCTTCGAAGCCCTCGGCCCACTCGAAGTTGTCCATGAGCGTCCAGTAGAGGTAGCCGTCCACCCGGACCCCGTCGCGCCTAGCCCGCTCCACGGCGTCGAGGTGGGT
>QZJP01000047.1 GCA_003599345.1 Bacillota bacterium
GGCGAGGGGGTAACCCCTCCGACGCCAAGGCTGCCGCCGAGGCGTTCGCCCGGAATAGCGCCGTCTTCGGCCGGATGCTGGAGGTCCTGGGTATGGACCTATGGACGGCCGCGGCGCACTTCTCCGACCCGGTCGGAGACAGGCAGGCCGGCGCCCTCGTGCCACTCGTCAAGGAAGCCAGGAAGCTCGAGGCGGAGGCCTTGAGGATAGTCAAGGCGGACTTGGCGGGCGCCCCGCCGCGAGAGCAGTGCCACGGCTGGGTTGCGGGTAAGACCAGGGAGGAGCTCGCCGCCCCGGACCCGGTAGTCGTCCTGAGTCTCCTGGAAAATGCGTAGTGGCAACCCCCACTGGCCTGAATAGGCTACCCACAAGAGCGCTCAGGCTGGTGGGAGGAAAGGCCAGTGCCGGTCTTAACGGCTGTGGCTAGGAATGCCCAGACGGGCGAGCCCATCCCCAGCTTCAAGTATCTGGTCAACGAGAACAACGTCGGTAACCCTCTCGACCCCGACCCGTCGAAGTGGCCGTCACTCCGGCCCCCCGCAAGCAACAGCCCGGTGGTGGCGGCCGGCGACTCATCGAATCCTTCCACCTCAGTTCCCCCGGGGGACTACCTGGTCACGGTCCGGGCCCCCGGATATAAGCTGGGCGGCAATTGGGCCAGCGTTCCGGACGACGGGACCATCACGGTTACCGTTGACCTGCAACCTCACCCCTTGCCGCTTTCCAGAATACGGGTGCACGTCTTTCACGACAATCATCCGGTCAACGGTGAAGACGACCAGCCGCTGGAGTTCGGGCTACCCGGCTTCCGCATCGTCATAGAGGACGCCGTCGGGGAGGTCACCACGGATTACTTCGGGAACGCCATAGGCACCCAGTATGAGAAAGACTCCGAGGGTCACTACATCATCGGCCCGGACGGAAGGCCCATCCCGATTCCCGATACGGGAGGCAACATATGGACCGACCCCGACGGTAACGCCCTCATCGAGAACCTCGCTCCCGGTAAGTACGGGGTCCAGGCCGTGCCTCCCGACGGCACCGGCTGGATTCAGACAACGACCATAGAAGGAACAAAGGTTATTGACGCCTGGATCGAGGAGGGTAGCACCGGCTACCTCACCGAAGAAGGTTTCCCGGCGCCCCTGGTGTGGATAGGGTTCGTCCGCCCCATGGAGTTCCCCGTCCCGGGTCCGGCCGGCACCGTTGGCACCATAACCGTCCAGGTCAGGACCATCGTCGAGTTTGAGACCACCCTCAGGCAGGAGCCGAACCCGCCCCTGGCCATGGGGGATCCGGTCGACCGTCCGTGGGTGGCGCTCACGGACATCGGGAGCAATGACCAGCAAGTCTACACCGGCCGGGGCGATCGCTACGGTAGGATAACCATTCCCAATGTTCCGGCTGGGCTGTACCAGTTGGCGGTTTGGGACGACCCCCTCGACTACATCATTTCCTTTCGAACCGTCCAAGTCCCGGACCCAAGGACAGGGGCCTGGCACGTCACTCTCTCGGACGACCCCGTCAACTACCCCGGGCAAGTAGCCATTCCCCGGTGGTTCGGCTGGATTCGCGGCAAGGTCTTCCGCGACGCTGACGCCAACACCCTCTTCGAGACCGACCCTGCGGTCCCGGACGAGGGCATCCCGGATGTCGAGGTGCTCACCCGCTTCAAGGATGGTTCCATCCAGTACTCGACCTTGGCCAATAAGAACGGCGACTACTCCTTTAACGAGGTCTTCGAACTGGAGCACTTCACCGTGGCCGAGGTCGGCTTCACGCGCTATGGGCGGTTGGCCGCAATCGCTACTCCCGAATACGAACACCCCCTCCAGCGGCCCACGAACGTCTATGAGGGCGTCCTTACCCTGACCACCTTGACCTGGGCCAACAGCAAGAACCTCATCCTCTGGAGCAAGAAGGAATACCCACTGCCGGGCCCGGACGGGGATGGGGGCTCCGGAGGCGTAGTCACGAACGGAGGCATTTCCGGCATCGTCCACTACGCCACGATGCGTAACGAGCTCGACCCCCGCTATGCGGTTGCGGAGGATTATGAGCCGGGAGTCCCGGCCGTCACCGTCAACCTCTACGAGGGGGTGCCGGACCCCGAAACCGGCCGGTACTCCAAGGGAGCCCGGATCAACTCCGTCACGACGGACGCGTGGCAGCACCCGACCACACCCGACGGCAATCCGGTGCTCGAAATACCCGGAGTGGGCAACTACATCGCCGGCGGGGTGTTTGACGGCGGGTATGCCTTTGCGGACAGGTGGGTCCTGGATGGAGCGGGCAACCCCCTGGTCGACCCGCAGGACCCGAACGACCGCCTCACGGAGAGTCTCCCCGAAGGGACCTACGTGGTCGAGGTCGAGGTCCCGGAAGGTTACCGCATACTGGATGAGAGCTCGGTGAACACCGGAGACGGAGACGTCTACGAGCCGGCGCCACCGGAAACCGGTCCCCTGGCTGTCCCCCAACCCGGACGCTCGGACGCCGCGGGAGAGGTCTCCGTCATGATCGCGCCTCCGCCCTACGTGGACGGCTGCCGGACGGAGAAGGTAGTTCGCCTCGAGACGGGTCAGAACGCCACCTGCGATTTCTTCATCTACACGGAGGTCCCCATCCCCGGACGCATATTGGGTCTCCTGATAGATGACCTGAACGTGGAGACCGACCCGGCCAAGATCCGGTATGGCGACAAGCGGGGCGTCCCACTCACCCCCGTTGGGATCAGGGACTTCACCGGGCGTCTCCTCGCTACGGTGCTATCGGACGACAACGGGATCTTTGAGATACTCCTTCCCTCCACGTACACGGCGAACATCCCGTCTCCCTCGGGCATCGCCCCCGGTATGTACCGGGTTATCGGCAACGACCCCGGGGACCCGGATGCTCCCAACCCCACCTACAACCCCGACTACCACACCTTGCCTCTGGTGTTCGATGTCTGGCCGGGCAAGACAACGTACGCCGACGTGGCTCTGGTCCCGATAAGCGCCTTCCTGCTCAACGCACGGGCCGAGTTCACCCGGCCGCCCGATTGCGGCCTTCCGCAGGATGTTCCGGTCATAACCGAGGTCAACCAGGTCTACTTCGACGACACGACATCGCGGGGGCTAGTGATCTCCGGGCGAGGTTTCGGCCGGAGGAGGGGCAGCGCGACCCTGGCCGGGCGGGAACTGCCTATCAGGTACTGGTGCCCGAACGCCATCTGGTGCAGAGTTCCTCGGAGCATGCCGCCCGGAGCGTGGCAGTTGTCGGTCCGGAGCTGGACCGGAGAGGCATCCGTCTTCGGCCTCACCATCCACGTCCTCGGACCGGGATACGAGCCGGAGGTGCGCGTGGTACCGCCGGGAGATTCCATACAAGACGCCATCGACGCCGCCCCGGAGAAGAGCCTGATAGTTGTCAGCCCCGGCACCTACTACGAAAGCCCCATCCTCTACAAGAACCTGAAACTTCAGGGGCACGGGGCTGAGGCCACGATTATCGACGGGCGTTTCTTCCAGCACTACCGCCGGACCTGGCTTGGGACCTTGCGAGGGGTGTCCTTCGACGGTCCCGAGAACGTCCCCGAGGGGCAAGCCATAACCGTCCTCGCCAGGCAAGGCCTCTTCGGCGACGGGTTCAAGACCCAGATCGACGGCTTCACTGTCTCGGGGGCGAGGGGGCAAGTGGGTGGGGGAGTGCATGTCCACGCCTTCTGCCGCTACCTCGAGATAGGCAACTGCGTCTTTGAGAACAACGGGGGCGGGTTCGGAGGAGCCATCACAATCGGCAGGCCCTACTCAGGCGATTGCCACAACGAGCACGTGCGCGTGTACCGCAACCGGATCACCGGCAACGGGGGCACGAGCCTGGCGGGAGCCATCGGCATCTTCAACGGGGCCCACCACTATGAGCTGGACCACAACCTCATATGCGGGAACTACTCGGGGGAGTACGGCGGCGGCGTATCCCATCTCGGGCTGAGCCGTTTCGGGGAAATCCACCA
The DNA here is from genome assembly GCA_003599345.1 of Bacillota bacterium. Lineage (GTDB taxonomy): Bacteria > Bacillota > Sulfobacillia > UBA995 > UBA9673 > SURF-36. The sequence continues at coordinate 3,998 of QZJP01000047.1, forward strand.
CAACACCGTCTCCTACAACTCCTCCTTCGATGAAGGGGGAGGCATCTTGGTGGGTGGCGAGCAGCCTGTTCCCCCCGAGGAGGTCTCGAAGGGGTCCGGCGAGGTCCGCATCTATAACAATAACGTCCACGGTAACGTGGCGAACGACGACGGCGGCGGCATCCGTCTCTTGCGAGCCGGCACCCACCGAATCCACGTCTATAACAACATGGTAGCGAACAACGTCTCGGCCGACGTCGGCGGGGGTATCGCCCTCGACGATTCGTCCGACGTGGTCATCATCAACAACACCATAGCCAAGAATATCACCACGGCCACGGCCGAGGACAGCGACCGGCTTCCCCACGGAGCCGGCCTGGCCAGCGAAGGGAACAGCGCGCCCTTCCAGGCAACCCTCCCTCCGGGGGCGGCTCTGTTCAGCGACCCCGTCCTCATCAACAACCTCTTCTGGGACAACCGGGCCCATTGGTTCGATGCCGGCACGGGGCGACTGTCCACGGAGTTCAGGCGGATAGATCTCGAAGTCGTCGGCACCACCACTCCGTGGACCATGACCCCCAGCTACTGTTACCTCACGGTTCCCTACGGCTCGGGGGCTGGGAACCTCGTCTATGACAGGACGAATCCCCCGCGCTTCGCGAGGGCCAACGACACCGTGGTCAACGTGGCCACGTTCGCAGGGGAACCCGACTTCAAGACCCTCAAGATCGTGGTCACTCCCCAGCCTCCGGGGGACTACCACATCCGCGGTTCGTCCCCTTGCCGGGGGCGTGGAGTTCAGCTTCTTGCCGCCAAAGGCACCGTCTGGACCGCTCCTCCCTACGACTTCGATGACGAGCGTCGCCCATACGGCAGGGTGGACATCGGTGCCGACGAGTACCGGCCCGGCCGGCGCTAGAACGCGGGCCACACCGGGCTACTGGGAGAGACGAACCAAGTGGCTATCATCGAGCAGCGATTAGGGGCCACGGATGGCTGGGTCAAGATGCCCGACGGGAACCTCTTCTACATAATGGGGTTCGTGGACATCACCGGCGTGCCGGAAACGGCCGTCGTCTCCTACCGTGGGAAGGCTCGGCTCATCGCCCCGCTCGTGGAGGCGAAGGTCGGCGATGAGGTCTACCTGACTCTGACGAACCTCGGCTTTCCCGGGCGACCGGACCTCGACGACTCCCACACCGTACACTGGCACGGCTTTCCGAACCAGATTCCTCTCTATGACGGGGTACCCGAGGCATCGGTGGCCGTCCGGGTAGGGCGGGACTTCGACTACTACTACAAGCCCCTGGACCCGGGCACCTACATGTACCACTGTCATTTCGAGCCGGTCGAGCACATCCAGATGGGCATGGTCGGACCCCTCATCGCCCGGCCCCGGGATTACGACCCGGGCGTCCCGGCCCTGAAGACCGCGTACGGGAGCGGAACGGGCACCGAGTTCGCCCGGGAGTACTTTGTTTTCCTGACGGAGCTGGACGCGAGGGCCCATGAGTTCATGGTCCTCGTCCAGGAGTACGACTGGTCCGAGTATAGGGCGGATTACTACCTCATCAACGGGCGTGCTTACCCCGATACGGTCAAAGACAACGGCGACCCGTCACTCCCTTCCCAGCCCTTCTCCGCCCGCATCAAAGCCAACACCGGCGACAGGGTCCTGCTCCGGTTCGTCAACCTGGGCTACCAGCAGCACGCCATCGAAATCGTAGGCATTCCTCTTCATGTCGCCGGTGTGGACGCACAGCGCCCGGTCGGGCTCAACGGCGAAGACCTCTCCTACGGCAAGAACGTGCTCTACGTGGCCCCCGGGCAGACCTATGACGTGATGTTCACGGCTCCGGCTCCCGGTACCTACCCGCTCTACAACCGTAACTGCCATAAGAACATGAACGCCGGAGTGGCCCCCGGCGGGATGGTTTCCGAGGTGGCCGTCCACCCGGGGACTCTGCCGCCGCAACCGGGACCGAACGCTTAGAAGCGAGGAGATACCATGCTCAGGAACGTCGACCTCTGGACAAGGGACGGGTTCTTCAGCACCCCTGACGGCAGCTCAATCTACTTCTGGGGTCTTGCGTCGAGGGAGGACGGGAAGGCCCAGCTCCCGGGACCTCTCATCGTGGTCCAACAGGGTGACACCGTGAGAATCAACCTGACCAACACCTTGCCTGAAGCCACCTCGCTCCTTTTTCCCGGACAGGAAGGCGTGACCGTCGACGACGGGACGGGGCCGCGGCCGGTACAGCCTCGCTTCGGGCCGGGCGGCGTCCTGACCTCGTTCACCGACTACGCTGACTACCCCGATAACCCCATGGCAAACCCCACCAGGGTTACCTACGCCTTCACGCCCGAGAACCCGGGAACGTACCTCTACTGGAGCGGGACCAACGTCCACAGGCAGGTCCTCATGGGCCTTCACGGTTGCCTCATCGTCCGGCCGGCGGATTACGACGAGTCGGTCCCGGCACGGAGGACGGCCTATGGCGAGGGGACCGGGACCGAGTTCGACCGGGAGTACGTCCTGGTGTTGGCGGAAGTCGACCCCGAGCTGAACTATAATGTCGAGCACGGTTTCCCGTACCGCGTCAGGGACTACAAACCGAGATACTGGACGATGAACGGGCGTTGCGCGGTAGACACCATGCTGCCCAGCGGAGTAGGTTATCTCCCTACCCAACCCTATGGGTCCATGATCACGGCCGAACCCGGCGAGAAGGTGCTGTTTCGCTACGCCGGTGGGGGCATAGAGAACCATCCGCTGCACCCCCACGGAAACCATACTCGAATCGTGGGCCTCGACGGAAGGCTGCTGAGGAACGGGGCCACCGACCTATCCTACAAGCGTTTCACCGTCCTCGTGGGACCGGGCCAGACCTACGACCAGATCTTCATTTGGACCGGACTGGGCTTCGACCCGGTGACCCATCCCATCCCCACGGTGTTGCCCCAGCTACAGAACCTGGCGGTAGGGCACGCGGGGAACACCCTATGGAGCGGCAGCGCCTATCTCGGGCTGAAGGGGGACCTCCCCGTAGGGGTGGCGGACCTGAACGATATGGGCGAGTACTATTTCATGCTTCACTCTCACGAGGAAGTCCAGATCACCAACTGGGGCAAGTACCCCGGCGGCCTGATGACAATGGTGGCCGTCTTCCCTTCAGGCCGGCTCGGAGAGCGCCATGGCCGTATCCCGTACACGGAGTCCGTACCGGTCTGATTGTGTGGGTCGAGGGAGAGGGTAGTCTTGGTTACGAACATCGATCTATGGGCTAAGAGTGGAAGCATCATCCTACCCGGACGGGACCCCCTACCCTTCTGGGGGTTCTCCGGCTCGGCGGGAGCGGGAGCTCAGCTTCCCGGCCCCCGGTACGACGTGATGGAGGGCGAGAGCCTGCACATAACGTTGTCCAACCAACTACCCGGCACCACGTCCTTGGTCCTGTCGGGCGTGGAGTTCACTCCGCAGCCCGTCAAGGACGGGCAGGGAAGGTTCGTATCCTACAACACCGAGGCGGCGCCCGGCGGCTCGGCGGCGTACGACATTGTGGCCGCGAGGCCCGGTGTGTTTCTCTATCAAAGCGGTACCGCGCCTGAGACGCAGGTCCAGATGGGGCTCTACGGGGTGATCGTGGTCCGGCCTCTGGGGTACGACCCCGGCAATCCGTCGACTTGGAGCGGCTACGGTCCGGGTACTGGAACGGAGTTCGACGTGGAGAAAGTGCTCGTGATTGGCGAGGTCGACACCGCCTGGCACGAGGAAATCGCCGGGGGCGGAACGCCGTCGGATTATGACCCCGGGTACTTCACGCTGAACGGCCGCAGCTATCCCGCCACGGTCGACCCCGACGACGCGAGCAGCCAGCCTTATGGGTCCGGGATGGCCGCGGCGCCAGGCCAGAGGATCCTGCTGAGGATCATCAACGCGGGGTTCCTGAACCATACCTTGAGCCTCGACGGGGTGACCGCGAGGGTGGTAGCCGGTGATTCCTGGCCTCTAAAGACGAGCATTGACACTACCTACCGGAAGAACACCATCACGCTGGGGTCGGGTCAGTCCTACGACCTCTTGTTCACGGCACCGGCTACCGGCAAGTACGTGATTTACGACCGCGACCTCAACCACGTAGTCAACGCAAACCAGTTCCCCGGAGGGATAATCACCATACTTGAAGTGACCTGAGCCGGCTCTCGGACGCTCGCGCACCCCCTTTGCCCGCCCTATCCACGGTTCTGAACGCCGGCCGCAGGCGAGCAGCAGCATTGGAGGAACAGCCACCACACGGGAGAAACTCCTGGCACGGGAAAGACTGGTGAGGGGCTCGACCACGCCCGGCCCGCCGGCCGCCCTGGAAGGGGAGGGGCATATGACCCAACCGCTTGTCGCTGTTCTCATGGGCAGCCGCTCGGACCTCGCAATCATGGAGAAGACCGCCTCGGTCCTCGGCGAGTTCGGGGTTCGGCACGAGGTCCGCGTGCTCTCCGCCCACCGCTCTCCCGGCGCTCTCGACGGTTACGTCAAGCAAGCCGCCTCGGCGGGGGTCGAGGTTTTCATCTGCGGCGCCGGGATGGCGGCGCACCTCGCCGGGGCCGTCGCGGCCCGCACTACGCTACCCGTCATCGGAGTGCCGCTCTCGGCCACTCTCGGCGGGCTCGACGCCCTGCTTTCCACGGTCCAGATGCCGCCGGGCGTCCCGGTGGCCACGGTGGGCGTGGACGGGGCCAAGAACGCTGCCTACCTGGCCATATCCATCCTGGCCCTGAAACGCCCGGAGTTGGCTGAGAAACTGCGAGTTCACCGCGAGAGGACGGCAGCCGAAGCCGGCAAGGAGGCGGCTGTGCCCGGCGTGGAGAGCCATGACCATGTGCCCGGCGTGGAGAGCCATGACCGTCGCCCGTCCCGCCCCGGCGATCCCGCCGGCCCCAGGGGACCTAAGGAACCCGGTTCCTCACCCCGGGGAGGTAGCCCCTCGTGATCGACCGCTATACCCGCCCGGTCATGGCCCGGCTCTGGTCCCAGGCGAACCGCTACCGCCGGTGGCTCGAAATCGAGGTCCTGGCCTGCCAGGCCCAGGCAAAGCTCGGGCGCATCCCGGCCGGCGCGGCCGAGCGTATCACCGCGGCTGCCGCCGGCATCGTCATCGACGAAGCCTTCGTGGCCGAGGTCGACGAGATAGAGTCCCAGGTGCGCCACGACGTCATCGCCTTCGTGAGCGCGGTGGCCCACCGCCTGGGCGAGGACGGGCGCTACGCCCACTTCGGCCTCACCTCCTACGACGTTGTCGACACGGCCCTCTCGAGCCTGATGGTCGAGGCCATGGACGTCATCGGCGCGGGGCTCGACTCTCTCCTTCCGGTTCTGGCCGACCTCGCCGTGCGTCACCGCGACACCCTGATGGTCGCCCGCACCCATGGGGTCCACGCCGAACCGGCGACCTTCGGTCTCAAAATGGCCTTGTGGTACGCCGAGGGCCTCCGCAACGTCGAACGGCTGCGCCGGGCCCGCGAGGAGATAGCGGTAGGGCGGCTGGCCGGGGCCGTCGGAACCTACGCCAACGTGGACCCGGCCGTAGAGGCTTACGTCTGCGAGAAGCTCGGCCTACGCCCGGCCCCGGTATCAACCCAGGTCCTCGGCCGCGACCGGCACGCCGCCTATCTCGGAGCCCTGGCCGTCCTGGCGTCGTCCCTCGACCGCTACGCTATCGAGATCCGTTCCCTACAGCGCACGGAGATCCGCGAGGTCGAGGAACCTTTCGAGGAGGGGCAGAAAGGGTCGTCGGCCATGCCCCACAAGAGAAACCCCGTCGGATGCGAGCAGGTGAGCGGGCTGGCCAGGGTGGTTCGGGCCTACGCCGGAGCGGCCCTCGAGAACATCGGGCTCTGGCACGAGCGCGACATCTCGAACTCCTCGGTGGAGCGCGTCATCATCCCCGACTCGACGACCCTCGTCGACTACATGCTCCATCGCTTCACCGGCATCATGAAGGGGCTCAGCGTCTACCCGAAGCGCATGCTCCGGAACCTCGAGTCCACCCGGGGTCTCGTCTACTCCCAGCGGGTGTTGCTCGCCCTGGTGGACGCGGGCATGAGCCGCGAGGCGGCCTACGAGATCGTCCAGCGGCACGCTATGGCCCTCTGGCGCCGGATGGACGAGGCCGGCGGGCCCGCGGACGAGGAAGGCCGGCCCATTGCCGGCCTTGACGAGAGGTTGGCGTCGGACCCCGAAGTGACGCGGTATCTCGACCCTGAGATTCTCGTCTCCTGCTTCGACCCCCGCTGGTATCTGCGGAACACCGGCGTGGTGTTTGAAAGGTTGGGGCTGGGATGAGCTACCGCCCTGGACCCGGACGTTCCGGGGGCTTGTCCTTGGGAGTGTCCGGGCATGTTGGTTGACCCTCCCTCCGGGCCTTGGTATCATCCACGTAACGACGGCCCTTTCCGAACGATCCCTCGGGAAAGGATATCTACATGTCGACGTTTGTCGCAGCCGCCGTGAAACCCGGTCACTTGGGCCTTCGCCCCTGGGGGAGGGTCACCGCTCTCACGAGGCAGTCCCGCTTTCGCGCAAGCCAGCCGTGTCGTCTCAGACCAATGTCCCGTCAAAGCGCTACCTTGCTTCAGGTACTCGTCTCTCCGATTCTCCGTGGTACTTGTTTCTCCGATTCTTCGCGCCCGGCAGGCCGCCCATGGGTGGTTGGTCCTGCGCTGTCATGCCGGCGCGTAGTGGGGGATGGCCGTGGACGATAGTCGCAGGAAGCTTTACGAAGGCAAGGCCAAGATCGTGTGGGAAGCGGGGCCGGGGGAGGCCGGGCCGGGGGCCGAGGCCGCCCGCACCTACATCGTGGAGTACAAGGACGACGCGACGGCCTTCGACGGCAAGAAGCGCGGCCGGATAGGCGGCAAGGGCCGCGTGAACAACCTCGTCTCGGCCTTGCTCTTCGACCTGCTCGAGCGGGAGGGCGTCCCGACCCATTTCGTGAGGACCCTGGGTGACCGGGAGATGCTCGTCAGGCGGGTCAAGATCATCCCGGTGGAAGTCGTGGTGAGGAACGTGGCCGCCGGGAGCCTGGCCAAGCGCCTTGGGCTGGAGGAGGGCGCCCCGCTCGCGCGTACGGTCCTCGAACACTACTACAAGTCCGATGAACTGGGGGACCCGCTCATCAACCGCTACCACCTGAGGACCCTCGACCTGGCCGCCGACCCGGAGATAGACCGCATGGAGTCCCTTGCCCTGCGGATCAACGACATCCTCGGCGGGGCCCTGGAGGAATGCGGCCTCCGCCTCATCGACTTCAAGCTGGAGTTCGGCCGCACGGACACCGGGGAGGTAATCCTGGCTGACGAGATATCCCCCGACACCTGCCGGTTCTGGGACACTGAGACCAACGAGAAGCTCGACAAGGACCGTTTCCGCCGCGACCTCGGCGACGTGGAGGAGGCCTACGAGGAGGTCCTCCGGCGCGTGACCGCCGGAGCCGAGAAATGGCGGGTCCGGCGCCGGGGAGCGCGGGCGAGTGGGGGCGAGCGGCCTGCCCATGCCCGCGGCGAGTGGCCTGCCCATGCCCGCGTGTTCGTCACCCTCAAGTCAACTGTGCTTGACCCTCAAGGGGCGGCCGTCGAGAACGCCCTGCGCACCCTGGGTTACGACGAAGTCAAGAGTGTGCGGGTCGGCAAGTTCATAACTCTGGAGCTCACGCACTTGTCTCCCGAGCGCGTGGACGAGATGTGCCGCCGCCTTCTGGCCAATCCCGTCATCGAGGACTACCGTTTCGAGGTCGTGCCGGCTACCGCGCCCCCAGCCGGCTCTCCGCCGCCGGGCGCCCCCACCGGGACGGGAGGGAAAGGGCAGTGACGCCGGCTCCCCGCCGGGTACGCTTCGGCGTGGTGGTGTTCCCTGGCTCGAACTGCGACGCCGATGCCCACCACGCCATCGGGAACGTGATGGGGCAGAAGGTCGAGTACGTCTGGCACGGCCGGACCGACCTCGAAGGGTTTGACTGTATCGTGCTGCCCGGTGGCTTCTCCTACGGCGACTACCTCCGCACCGGAGCCATCGCCCGTTTCTCGCCGGTCATGAACGAGGTCGCCCGGTTCGTCGAGCGCGGCGGGCTGGTCCTCGGCATCTGCAACGGATTCCAGATACTCCTGGAGGCCGGCATGCTGCCGGGCGCGATGCTCCGCAACGAGAGCCTGCAGTTCCGCTGCCTCTACGTCCATCTGAGGGTCGAAAACACCGACACGCCGTTCACCCGGGCGTGCCGTCCGGGTCAGATTCTCCGGATTCCCATCGCCCACGCCGAGGGCAACTACACGGCGAGGCCGGAAGTCGTGGAGGACCTGGAGCGGACCGGGCGTGTCGTTTTTCGCTACGTGAACGAGGCGGGCGAGGCAACCCCCGAGGCCAACCCGAACGGGTCGGTCGCCAACATCGCGGGAATCGTCAACGCGGCGGGTAATGTGCTCGGCCTCATGCCCCACCCGGAGCGCTGCACCGAGGAGCTCCTCGGGTCGGCCGACGGCCGCTATATCTTTGAATCCATAGTAGCCCACGTGCTTGCCGAAGGTGGACCGCGGGGGCCGACCGCGGGCTCGCCGGGAGGGGGCGTGGTGGGGTGAGCAAACCCGGGAACCGCGCCGCCGTGTGGGAGGAGGTCGGCCTGACCGAGGACGAGTACGGGAGGATCGTGGGTATCCTCGGCCGGGAGCCCAACCACACGGAGCTCGGCATGTTCGGCCTGATGTGGTCGGAGCATTGCTCCTACAAGACATCGAAAGTCCACCTGCGCCTGCTCCCCACCACCGGGAAGCGCATCGTGGTCGGCCCCGGCGAGAACGCCGGAGTGGCCGACCTCGGCGACGGCTTCCTGGTGGCCTGGAAGATGGAGAGCCATAACCACCCGTCGGCCATCGAGCCCTACCAGGGAGCCGCCACGGGAGTGGGGGGCATCCTCCGGGACATCTTCACCATGGGGGCCCGGCCCATCGCCTGCCTGGACTCGCTCCGCTTCGGGCACCTGGACACCGCGCGCGCCCGCTACCTCGTGGGCGGTGTAGTTGCCGGCATCGCCGGCTACGGGAACACCACCGGTATCCCCACGGTGGGGGGCGAGATCTATTTCGACGACTGCTATCGCGACAATTGCCTGGTCAACGTGATGTGCGTCGGCCTCCTCCACGGGGACCGCGTCATCCGGGGACGGGCCGAGCGTCCCGGGAACGTGGTCCTGCTCGTCGGCAACCGGACGGGGCGTGACGGCATCCACGGGGCCAGCCTGCTGGCGTCCAGGGAATTCGACGAGAAGGCCGAGGAGATGCGGCCCGCCGTCCAGGTCGCCGACCCGTTCGTAGAGAAGCTGCTCATCGAGGCGTGCCTGGAGCTGTCAACATGGGACGGGCTTGTCGGCATCAACGACCTGGGCGCGGCCGGACTGACGTCGGCCGCCTCCGAGATGGCCTCCAGGGCCGGCACGGGACTCGACCTCGACATCAGCCGGGTGCCGAGGCGCGAGCCGGGCATGAACCCCTACGAAGTGATGCTGTCCGAGTCGCAAGAGCGCATGCTGGTTGTTGTCAAAAAAGGTCGTGAGAAGGAAGCTCTCGACATCTTTGCCAAGTGGGGGCTCAACGCGGCAATCATCGGCAAGGTCACGGGCGACGGCATGCTGCGCCTGCGCGATCGTGGGAACGGAGCCGGAGGAGAAGGCGACGGGTCCACGCGTGTCGTGGCCGAGATCCCGGCCCGCGCCCTGGCACACGATGCCCCCGCCTACGACCGTCCCCGGGCCGAACCGGCCTACCTCGCCGAGGCGCGCCGGCTCGACCTCGACAAGGTCCCCGAGCCCGCCCGCGATGCCTACGCCGGAGTCTTCAGGGGCCTCCTTGCCTCACCCAACATCGCCTGCAAGGAGTGGGTCTGGCGGCAGTACGACCATATGGTCCGCATCAACACCTTGGTCCTGCCCGGGTCCGACGCCGCGGTCCTACGCCTGAAACATGACGAACCGCTCACCCGTACCGGCGAAGGGCGGGCGGCGCCGGACGCAGCCCCGGCCGGGGCCAGGCAGGCCACCGGAATCGCATCGGCCGATGACGTCGCGCAGGCCGCCGGCGTAGAACGCGGCATAGCCTTAAGCACCGACGGAAACGGCCGCTACGCCTACCTCGACCCCTACACCGGCGGGGCGCAGGCCGTGGCCGAGGCGGCCAGGAACGTCGTCTGCGCCGGGGCCGAGCCGGTCGGCCTGACCAACTGCCTCAACTTCGCCAACCCTGAGGACCCCGGGATCATGTGGCAGTTCCGCAAGGTCATCGAAGGCATGGCCGAGGCCTGCCGCGTGCTCGAAACCCCGGTGACCGGCGGCAACGTCAGCTTCTACAACGAGACCATGGACCAGCCCATTTTCCCGACGCCCGTCATCGGGATGCTCGGCTACCTCGACGACGTGGAGCGAAGAATGACGGCGGGCTTCAAGAAGGCCGGGGGCGCCGTCCTGCTCGCGGGCGAGACCCGCGAGGAACTGGGTGGCTCGGAGTACCTGAAGCTTGTCACCGGCGAGGTCCGCGGGCTCCCACCCGCCGTCGACCTCGGTCGCGAGAAGGCCCTGCAAGAATTCGTCCTGGCGGCCATCCGCGCCGGTCTGGTTCATTCGGCCCACGACTGCGCCGAGGGCGGTCTCGCCGTCGCCCTGGCGGAGTGCGCTTTCCTGGCCGAGCCGGGTGCGCGGGGCCTGGACGCGGACGTAAAGGCCTCCATCGACCCTCAAGAGCCGGACATGAGACTTGACGCAATCTTGTTTGGTGAGACACAATCAAGAGTCGTTTTGAGTTGCGATTTGTCACGGCTTGACACGCTTTACGCCATGGCCAAGAAGTATGGCGTTCCGCTGGCTCGTCTCGGCACCGTCCGCGACGGGCGCTTCGTTCTAAGAGCCGGAAAGACCCCGGTCATTGAAGAGACTACGGCCGAGCTCGAAGCGATTTGGCGACGCGCTTTGCCCGAAGCTCTCGAGTGAGAGGGAGCGACTCCGCGAAGGAGGGACAGGCGAATGGGAAGCCGTGAGCCCGACACCGTCCGCGATTCCTGCGGCGTCTATGGCGTTTGGGGCCATCCCGACGCCCCGCGGCTCGTGCACTACGGGCTCTACGCCCTCCAGCACCGCGGCCAGGAGTCCGCGGGTATCGTCGCGTCCGACGGGAGTCACGTAGTTCACTACAAGGGCATGGGCCTCGTCTCGGAGGTCTTCAACGACCAGAAGCTCGAAGCTCTCCGGGGCCACATCTCCATAGGGCACGTCCGCTACTCCACCAGCGGGTCGAGCCGTCTGGCCAACGCCCAGCCGGTCGTCGTCCGGTACCGCGGCGGGCTGCTCGCCCTGGCCCACAACGGCAACCTCGTCAACGCCGTCCCGCTGCGCGGGGCCCTCGAGGACGAGGGATCCATCTTCCAGACGACCGTCGACACCGAGGTCATCGCCCACCTCGTGGCCCGGAGCCGCCTACCCAGGGTGGAGGAAGCCCTGCCGGAAGCCCTGAACAAGGTCAAGGGCGGCTACGCGCTCATCGTGATGAACGAGACGACCCTTCTCGCGGCTCGCGACCCGAACGGGTTCCGGCCGCTGTGCGTCGGAAGGTTCCCTGAGGGCGGCTGGGTCGTGGCCTCGGAGACGTGCGCCCTGGACGCCACCGGAGCGGAGTTCGTCCGGGAGGTCCGGCCGGGAGAGCTACTGGTCATCGACGAGACGGGCCTGCGTTCGACCCAGGCCGTTCCTCCGGGTAAGCCGGCCCTGTGCGTCTTCGAGTACATCTACCTGGCGCGCCCCGATTCGAACCTCGAGGGCCGCAACGTGCACGTGGTCCGGAAGGACCTCGGCAGGCGCCTGGCTCTGGACTACCCGGTCGAAGCCGACATCGTCACCGGAGTCCCCGACTCGAGCATCTCGGCGGCCTCGGGCTACGCCGAGGAGGCCGGCATCGCGTACGAACTCGGCCTCGTCAAGAACCGTTACATCGGCCGCACATTCATCCAGCCGTCAACCAGCGCCCGCACCTTCGGCGTCCAGGTCAAGCTGAACCCGCTCCGCAAGGTGCTCGAGGGGCAGCGAGTTGTGCTCGTCGACGACTCCATCGTGCGCGGCACGACGTCCCGCCGCATCGTCAACCTTCTCAGGCAAGCGGGGGCGACGGAAGTGCACATGCGCATCGCCTCGCCGCCCTACCGCTACCCTTGCTACTACGGAATCGACACCTCGGCGGAGGGCGAACTCATCGCGTCCACGAAATCCGTGGAAGAAATCGCCGCGTCCATCGGGGCCGATAGTCTCCACTACCTCACGACCCAGGCCCTGCACGAGACGGTCACGGGCCTTCCCGACTGGCCGGTAGCCGAAAGATGCTGCATGGCCTGTTTTACTGGCCACTACCCGGTTCCCGTGGACGAGGCCCGGGGGAAGTTCGAGTTCGAGGAAACTCCCGACGGTGACGACAACGACAGGCCCGGCGGGGAGATCGAGGCGGTGGCCGCCGGCACGGAGGGATGAGTCGCGGAGGGATGTGCATGGCCGGAGGAACGCGACGGGATCCGCCGCAAGACCCGCGAGCGGGCCCAGGGCGCCCGCTAACCTACCGGGACTCCGGCGTCGACGTTGACGCCGGAAACAAGGTCGTCGACCTCATCCGTGGCTACGCCGCGGCCACATCTCGACCTGAGAGCCTCGGAGGCATCGGCGGGTTCGGTGGCCTCGTGGCGTTGAGGGCGGCGGGAAGCCCGCCGGGACCGGCCTCCCCCCCGCGGCCCGGCCTGCCGGCACCCGCCCTTCGCTGGCAGGACCCCGTCCTCGTCTCCGGAGCCGACGGCGTCGGGACCAAGCTCAAGATCGCTTTCATGATGGACAAGCATGATACGGTCGGCCTCGACTGTGTCGCCTACAACGTCAACGACATCGCCTGTAGCGGCGCCGAGCCGCTTTTTTTCCTGGACTACATCGGTGCCGGTCGCCTGGTGCCCGGGAAGGTTGCCGCCGTCGTCAAGGGCGTCGCCGCCGGCTGCCTGGCCGCCGGGTGCGCGCTGGCGGGGGGCGAGACCGCCGAGCTTCCGGGCCTCTACGCGCCGGACGAGTATGACCTCGCCGGCTTCGCCGTGGGCGTCGTCGAGCGCGCCCGCGTCATCGACGGCAGCCGCGTGGCGGCCGGCGACGTTCTGGTGGGCCTGGCTTCGACCGGCCTCCAGTCGAGCGGCTTCTCGCTGGTGAGGCGCGCCGTGCTCGACGTGGCGGGGCGCCGCTTGGACGAGCACGTCCCCGAGTTTGGGCGCACTCTCGGCGAGGAACTTCTGACCCCGACGGCCATCTACCCGCGCCTGCTCCTTGACCTCGCCGCACGGTTCGACATCAAGGCCATCGTCAACATCACCGGCGGGGGCTTCTACGACAACATTCCCCGGGCAATCCCCGACGGTCTCGCCGTGCTGGTCCAGCGCGGCTCGTGGCCCGAACCGCGCGTTTTCGACTTCGTCAGCCGGGCCGGGAATATCGAGGATCGCGAGATGTTCAGGACCTTCAACATGGGCGTGGGTATGGCCCTCGTGACGGCGGCCTCCGAGGCGGACGCCGTGTGCCGGGCCGTCGCCGGATGGGGCGGGTTCAAGCTCCCGGGCGGGATGACGGTGGAGACCCAAGCCCTGCTCCCCATCGCCAAGCTGGCCGAACCGCCGCGCCAGGCCTGGCCCATCGGAGAGGTAGTGTCCATGGATAGGCTCACAGCCGCGGCCAGGGCCACCGGGCGGAGAGTCGCCGTCGCCGGGAGAGGTGGACCGGACCGATGAGTATCCGGCTCGGAGTTCTCGCCTCGGGCACGGGCACCAACCTCCAGGCCATCATAGACGCCTCGGAGCAAGGACGTATCGACGCCGCGGTCGTCGTGGTCATCTCCGACCGCCGGGACGCCCTGGCCCTGAGACGGGCCGAAGCGCACGGGATCAAGGCCGCGTGGGTCAACCCTCGTGAGTATGAAACCCGTGACGCCCACGACGCCCGGGTGGTCGAGATCCTTAAGTCGCACGACGTCGATCTTGTGGTGCTGGCGGGCTACATGCGTCTCATCACGCGCACGTTCATCGACGCCTTCCCCCGGCGCATCATGAACATCCATCCCGCGCTCCTGCCTTCGTTCCCGGGGAAGGACGGGCTGACCCCGGCCCTGGACTACGGGGTCAAAGTATCGGGGTGCACCGTCCATTTCGTCGACGCGGGCACCGATTCCGGGCCGATCATCGCGCAGGCGGCCGTGCCCGTCCTCGAGGGAGATACGCCCGAGACCTTGGCCCGGCGCATCCACGCGGAGGAGCACCGGATCTACCCGGAGGCCATTCAGCTTTTCGCCCAGGGGAGGCTGCGGATCGTGAACGATCGTCGCGTCGAGATTCTCCCGGAGGGACAGAGCCGGACGGCCCGAACGGCCGCGACAGCCGACGCCGGCTCCGGACTCACGCCGGACGCCCCGCTCCGCGCGCGGCGCGCCCTCCTCAGCGTCCACGACAAGACCGGGCTCGTCGAATTCGCCCGCGGTCTGGTGGGGCTGGGGTTCGAACTGGTCTCGAGCGGCGGTACGGCCCGGACCATCGCCGAGGCAGGCGTACCCGTCACCCCGGTCGACGACGTGACCGGGTTCCCGGAGATGCTCGACGGCCGGGTCAAGACCCTCCATCCCGCCGTTCACGGCGGTATCCTGGCCCGGCGCGACAGGCGGGGCCATCTTCAGGAGATCGCCCGGCACGGTATCGTTCCTATCGACCTCGTCGCCGTCAACCTCTACCCGTTCCAGGCCACCGTGAACAGGCAGACGGAGCGGGGCGAGGACTTGGGAGAGGACACGCGCGAGGACGCCTTCGCCGAGGCCGTAGAGAACATCGACATCGGCGGTCCGTCCATGGTCAGGTCGGCGGCGAAGAACCACGCCGCGGTCGTCATCGTGACCGACCCGTCCCAGTACGAGATGGTGCTGGGCCATCTGAAGACCAGCGGGAACGTGCCGCCCGAGGTCCGGCGCGAACTGGCCCTCATTGCCTTCCGGCGCACGGCCTACTACGACGCCACCATAGCGGCCTACCTCGAGGGCGTTGTCGAGCGCGACCGGGCGGGCGTGGCCCGGCGGGGACAGGCGCCCGCGCCCCCGGTGGCCGCCGGGTCGTTCCCGGATCGCCTGGTCCTGCCCTTCGAGAAGGCCTACGACCTCCGCTACGGCGAGAACCCGCACCAGAAGGCGGCCTTCTACCGGCACCCGCTCCGGCGCGCGCTGCTCGACCTCGGGGCCACGCTCCCCGAAGCCACCCAACTTCAGGGCAAGGAGCTGTCTTACAATAACATAGCCGACGCCGAGGCGGCCCTCCGCGCGGCCGAGGAGCTCGACGAGGGGCCGGACGGACCCGCGGCCGCGGTCGCCGTCAAGCACATGAACCCCTGTGGCGCGGCCGTGGCCCGCGACATCCTCACCGCCTACAGGCTCACCTTCGAGTCCGACCCGGTCTCTATCTTCGGCGGTATCGTCGCCCTGACGCGCCCCGTCGATGCCGGCCTGGCCGCTGAACTGGTGAGGACATTCCTCGAGGTCGTCCTCGCCCCGGGGTTCACCCCGGAGGCTTTGGAGGTCCTCAAGGCCAAACCCAACATCCGCCTTCTGGCTCTGCCGGTGGGCGCGGCCCGGAGGGCGGTAGCGGCCGGTGCGGCGGGGTCGGCCGGGGCGGGCGGCCTCTTCGAGGCCAAGACCGTCGCCGGCGGCCTGCTCGTCCAGACCCCGGACCTCATCGAGGTCACACCTTCCCAGTGGAAGCCCGTCACCAAGCGACGGCCGACAAAGGCCGAACTCCGCGACCTCAGCTTCGCCTGGAAGGTCTGCAAGCACGTGAAGTCCAACGCCATCACGGTGGCCAAGGCCGGCCAGCTCATCGGCGTGGGCGCCGGGCAGATGAACCGCGTCGACTCGGTCCGTCTCGCCGTGGGCCACGCCGGCGAGAAGGCCCGCGGGGCCGTGATGGCTTCGGACGCTTTCTTCCCCTTCCCCGACTCCATCGAGGTGGCCGACCGGGCCGGCATCACCGCCATCGTCCAGCCGGGAGGCTCCCTGAAGGACGAGGAGGCCATCCGGGCCTGCGAGGCCGCGGGTATGGCCATGGTCTTCACGGGGGAGCGGCACTTCAGGCATTGACGCAGGCCCGCGCTGCGGGCCCTAGAATTCCATGACGCGCTCCCCAGTCATTGACCACAGGATGCTTCCATGATACCTTCACTCCGGAAGGTGGGAAGATCCGTGCAGGGCGCCAGACGACTCTACAGGGCGAGACTCACCGGAAAGGGGCAGGTCCAGGTGCCCAAGGCCGTCAGGGAGTTCCTGGGGGCCGGCCGCGGTGATGACCTCGTCTTCAAGGTCGAGGAGAGCGGGTGCATCTACGTCATCTGTGAGCCGAAGAGAAGCCTCTCCGACCTGGCCGGGATACTGACGACCTCCGGCCCCGCGGAAGCGAACGCAGATCCGGACGTCCTTTCCGACAGCGAGGAGGACATTTCCGCCTCCGAGGCCGTCGAGCGGGATAGACGAGCTGTGAGTCAAGAGGTTCGTGGGTCCGGTCGGGCCGGGCGGTCCGAAAGAGGATGAGCCCGGTACCTGATAGGCCGTGCTACGTCAGCGGCTGGTTGGATGCAAACGTCGTTATCCGTTATCTGACCGGCCACCCACCAGAAATGGCCCTCGAAACCGCTCCGTTGATGCGTGAGGCGGGCGAGGGACGAATTACCCTTCATCTTCACCCCGTTACGGTCGCCGAGGTGGTCTGGGTTCTCTCCAAGGGGTACGGGTTCGACAGGTCGTCCGTGGCCGGAGCGGTACGATCGCTGCTTCGAAGCACTGGCATCCGGTGCCGGGAGAGCGGTACAATCATCGACGCCCTCGACGACTTCGAGCACCGCGGCGTGGA
>QZJP01000062.1 GCA_003599345.1 Bacillota bacterium
AGGTCCTGTCGGGATTGGTGGCCACGAACCTCGCGCCGCGCCTCAGGGCCTGGAGGGCGTGGTTGAGTTTGGCGTAGCTGAAAGTCCGGTCGAAAGCCGCGACGACGTAGTCCACCCTCCACCCCACCTCCGAGGGATCGTCGAGAACTGTGAACCTCGCCCGGCGCAGTTCCTCCACAAGCGGCTTCTCACCGACCACGTAGAGCGTCGCCCCCGGCGACCGGTGGCCGAGATAGTCAGCCATGACCGCGGAGGAGTTGAGGACGTCGTCGACGCTCGCGGGCACGCCGAGCCGGTTCAGCTTCTCGGCGTAGTGCTCCCGCGTCTGGACGGGCTTGTTCGAGAGGAAGACCACCCGGGAGCCGCCGGCCCGCAGGGCCGAGATGGTCTCGGCCGCCCGCGGGACGAGCCGCTCACCGGTGTAGACCGTGCCGTCGAGATCCAAATGTAGCCCTTGAAGCGCCTCAAGGGACTACGCCGCCTCCCCCGGCTCGGGAGCCGGCCAGGGGAGTCCCGCGAGTTCAGGGCGGAAGCGCAGAATGACCGCCCGGACGGCCTCGCAGAACCCCTGCCCGTGAGGAGCCGACGCCACGAACGTCGCCGCCCCCTTCACCTCGTCGGAAGCGCTGCCCACGGCGGCGCTCCAGCCGGCTGCCGCGAACATGTCGATATCGTTGGGGCTGTCCCCGACCGCCGCGACCTGCTCAGGCCGGATGCCGAGCGAAGCTGCCGCTTCGACCAGCCCGGTGCCCTTGTTGACATCGACGTCGGCGAGCTCGTAGGAGAGCCCGGAGTCGATGAGCTGGGCGGGCAGGCCCTTCTCCCGGAGGAAGTGGGTGACGGGGCCGGGGTCGAGCGCCCTGGTCAGGACCACGCTGGCCACGCGGGAGGGAACGGGCACTACCTGTATGTCCGGTCCGAACTCCTCCCGGAGGGCGGCCAGGGCCTCCCTGACCCGCTCGGGCCTGGCCAGGACACGAGTGTGGTAGTGAGACGGGCCGAATCTGCCCACGACCGCCCCGTCCTCGGCCACGACCGTGCCGCTCGTGCCGAGGTAGGGTGCCAGGGCCGCGAGAGCCGTGGCGTCGCGCCCGCTGGACAGGATGACCGGTATTCGGGCCGCCTCCAGGAGCCGGATGGTCCTAATGGCGTCGAGGTCCATCAGGAGATTGTCATCGGTGAGCGTGCGGTCCACGTCGGTTGCGACTGCCTTGAGTTCCACGTTCCTTCAGGTCCTCTGCTCGATCAGGAAGATCTCGTCATCGCCGAGTTCCAGAAGCCGCAGGGCCGCCGTCCGGTCGCCGAGGTCCGTCAGCCAACCGGACGCCCTGGCCTCTAGGTCGGGCCTCACACTGACCGTGACCTCGCGGTGACGGGCGGGAGCTTGCGGCGCATCGCCGGTTGCCGGACTCGCCCGGCCAGGGGCCCGCCGCGACCGGAACACGGCGCCGGCCTCCCTCAGTTCTGGATGGACCTTGAGATTCCCCTTCCCCGTCGTGCACCCCGACCCGAACTGCACCCCGTCGGCGAAGCACGAAAGGGGCGGTTCGTCACCGCAGTGCACCGTGGCCTCGAGGTCGAAGTAGCCCTCCGCCCCGAGGAGGTCGAGGGCGAGACGTCCCGCCCTGAACCCTAGGATGACGTACGGCCCCAGGTGGCCGTGGAAGTCCTCTATCCGCAGCAGCAGCTCGCCAGGGGCCAGGCCGGTCGCCATCATCTCGGCCGCCCTCCGGCGCGGGCAGGAGTGGTCGCTTGCGGCAAGACCCGATTCACGAGGTAGATGATCCCGGGCACGAGGACGGCCTGCAAGGCGAGGCCCGGAAGGCCCGCGACCACTCCCGCCGACAGGGGGTAGAGGAAGGGGACCCCGGTGAACCCGAACAAGGGTAGGATGACGGCCCCGGCGATGCCGGACGCCAACCGGCCTGACACGGCCGCGACGGCCCACGACACGAGTACCCGGCCCGTGGCCCTGTAGGCGAGGGAGGTCACCAGGCCGTAGACTCCCAACTCGAAGGTCATGGCTTGCGCGATGGGGGGCGAGAGCGGGGGCATTCCCGTTAGGGTGGCCGACAGCATGGGCGATACCATGCCAATCACCGCCGCGGCCCACGGAGAGACGAAGAAACCGGCGAGGAACACCGGGATGTGCATAGGCAGGAGCGCGGCCCCTAACCCGAAGGCGTGAAAGAACACCGGCAGGACCAGGGCGAGGGCGACGAAGAGACCACCCAACACGATGTCACGCACGCGGGAAGTCGACATGTCTAGGATTTCCCCTTTCGGTTGTCGCTTTTATTTGCCGCTTCCCCACAGTGTAACACCAATCGCGGAAAACTGCTACGCTAGCTTCTCTCCTGTCGTGGTGAAGGTCAGCTTGCCGTGCTTGACGCCGCGGGTTGCGATGAGCCGGTCGCTCACCTCGGTGAGCCGCCTCGCCTCACCCTTCATGACCAGGACCTCCAGGCAGTTGTGGTGGTCGAGATGCACGTGCAGGGCCGACACGACAAGCCCTATGTGCTCGTGCTGGAGCCTTGTCAGTTCCTCGGCTAGGCCCCGGACGTGGTGATCGTAGACAAGGGTGAGGGCTCCCGCCACAGGCCGGTCGTCTTCCTCCCATTCCCGGCGCACCAGCCGTTCGCGGATAAGGTCGCGAACGGCCTCGGACCTGGTCTTGTATCCCTGGGCCTCGATGAGCCGGTCGAACCCGTCCACCAAGCTCTCGGGCATGGACACGCTGAACCGGACCAGCCCGGCTTCTTCCCGCCCGCGCGGCCTGCCGGGCTCTTTCTCCTTCGACAACTGGACCCCCCCAGCCGGTAGATGGCGACGTTCACGGAATCAGGCTCGAAGACCCGCTCGACCCTGGTCATATTGGCCGCCGCCTCGTCCGTATCCTTGTACCAGCCGGCCGCCACGGCCGCGTTGATAGCCGCCCCCAGGGCGCACGTCTCGGTCGTGTGGGGCCTGGCCACCGCCAGGCCGAAGACGTCGGCGGTGATCTGCATGGCCACGTCGGACTTGGCCCCGCCCCCCGAGACCTTGACCCCGGGCGGACGCCGAGGGCCTGCCGGTTCAGTATGTCCTCGGTGACGATACCTTCCGCGTCCGCCTCGACCGACTCCTTGTAGCCGAACTGCTCCCGGAACCACGATACGAGCCGGTAGCCGCGGAACAGGAAGAACTCGGGGTTCCAGGCCCCCGGGGCCGCGCTCGGCCGGGTGTAGTATTCCAGGGTGGGTGAGGCCGTGTAGGTGCGGGCGGTCGTGCCGATGACCGTGCCGAGGACGTCGAAGACTATGGCTCTGACACTCTGAGTGCCGGAATCTATGGCGAGGACGTACGGCCTTCCATGGCCGGGAGCCCGTCGATGATGGTGAGGTCTGGCCGGCGCACCCGGTGGATGTCCACCAGCTTCACGTCGAGGTCGTCGCGGTGCCCGTAGTACTTCTCGGCGTCGGTCAGGAGGCCCTGGAAGTTCTTGAGCCCCAGGTTCACCAGGCTCTTGACGTGGGTCTTGAGCGCGGCGAGGTCGACCAGGACGTCGGCGTCCAGGACGACCCGCGGGTACTCGAGGCAGATCATCTCGCCGCCCTCGCGCTCTACGGCGGACAAGATGCCGAGCTCGCGGACGATGCGCTCCGTCGCCCCCCCCGTCCCCCCGCTCTCCGGCCCGGTACGCGTCACCCAGGAGGTCTACCAGGTGACGGACGGGCCGGCCCTTCCCGGCCCGCTCGAGCCCGTCGGAGAGGTGCGTCCGGCAGGACGGGCATCCGGTCACCACGGTGCCCGCGCGTGTCTCCTCGATGGCGGCCACCTTCCGCGAGCGAATGGCCTTGGCTATGTCGTAGTGGTCGAGGCTGAAGCTCCCGGCCCCGCCGCAGCAGGCCGAGGCGTCCTTCATCTCGACGAGAGTCACGCCGGGAAGAGCCTGGATGAGCCTCCTCACCTCGTCGTGGATTCCCTGGCCCCTGACGAGATGGCAGGGGTCGTGGATGGTCACGATGCCGGCGGCCGCTGGCGCGGCCGTTGATGCGCCAGGTGAAGAGGGCGTCGGCGCGGCCGGCGACGCGGCAGGTGACACGGCCGGCGGCGTGATAGGCGGCGCTTCTGTCGGCGCCCTGAAAGGGACTTCCGCGCAGAGGAACTCATGGATGTCGCGGACCCGGCGCGAGAACCCGAGGACGCGCGCGGCGTCGTCCGCCCCTTCGGGAGGGGCCTCGAGCCCATCGGGGAACTCGTAAAGACGAGGATACTCACGGGTGAGAACGTCCCCGCACGTCGCGCAGGCGGTGACGACGAAGTCGGCCCCCGTGGCCTCGAAAACCCGCGAGTTCTCGGCGGCCAGTCGCCTGGCCGTCAGGAGGTCGCCGCTGTAGAGGGCCGGCGCGCCGCAGCACACCTGGCCGGCGGGGACCAAGACCTCCCTGGAGTGGCGGCGGAGCACCTCGACCAGCGACCTCCCGGTGTCGGTGTAGGCGTAGCCATAGAGACACCCCGCGTAGACGGCCACCCTCGGCCCGGCGGGGTCGGTCCCGGCAACCGTCTCGGGGAACTCGTCCGCGAGCGATTTCGCCGCCAGGGGAGGCACGACCCGATTACCGAGCGGACCCATGGGCAAAGGCACGCGTGCTTTCATCTCACCGGACGCGGTCCTCCGGTAGGCCAGTCCCTGGAGGGCCGCTCCCCAGCGGGCAGCGGCGGCCAGCTTGTCCTGGGAGAAGAAGTCCACCACGAGCCGCTTGAACCGGGGGAGGGGTTCGACGCCCCGCATGGCGGTCTCTTCGAAATTCCTGGCCCGCATCATGAGGATGGCCTGATAGATGGGAACATCGCCGGGGCAGGCCTCCTCGCAGGCCATACACGTGGTGCAGAGGCCTACAAGGTCCGAGGCCGCCCAGAAGTCCGGGGCCGACCTGGACAGCCCGGTTCCCACGGCCCTCGGCCCCGGGTACCCGTGCGGGGCTGCCGCTCCCACGACCGGGCAGACGCTGAGACAGTTGCCGCACCCGACGCAACGCTCCAGTTCCGCCATGGTCCGGCTGTCGGACACGGAGAAGGGCAGAAGACGCTCGTCCAGGTAGATACCGAGATAACGCCCGAGCCCGCCGGTCGGGATACCGGCCCGCGCGCGCCACTTCTCCGACGCCTTGCCGGTTCTCCTGTCCGGCAGGAGACCGGTGGTCACCGCGGGGCTGCTCGTGTCGCCGGTCACGCGGGACACCCCCTTTCGGAGCCGCCCGAAGCCGCGGGGGTATCGGAAGCGGAAACCTCGGTCTTGGGAGTATAGGAAGCCGGGACGGCGGCGGTCGCCGCGACGGCCGCGAGCCGGCCCGCCTCGATGCCGGTGACGACGGCCACTAGAGATCCGCAGCCGTCGGCGAAGTGGTTCGGCCCTCCCAGGACTGACCCGGCGGCCCAGAGGTTGGATAGGCTCACCCGCCCCTTCCCGTCGAGTGGGCGGAGGGTCTCATCGACGGCCAGGCCGGCCTCGAAGATAGGATGGCGGGCGGCGAACCTCTCCCAGACCATGTCTCTGACCGCCCGCCGCCCCACCGGGACCTCACCCGGCGGCCACCCCGGCGGGGGCGGCGCGTAGACAGTCAGGCCGAACACGGGCTCGGACAAGGCCTGCCTCTCCGCCTTTATCCCGCCGGCCGCGAACTTGCCCGTCGCGAGGACGTAGCCCCTGGCGCGGAGGGCGATGGCCCCGCCCCGCGACTCGACCGCGAGGCAGTCGATGACGCCGGCGAGGTCCGCGTCGCCGGTCCGCGCGAATCCGGTCGCGGTTCCGGGTAGGATTCGAACGCCCGCCTGTCGGGCCACCCGGTCGAGGAGGGCCTGGACCCGCTGGCCGGGGACGGAGGGTGGTGGCGAGAGGAGTTCGAAGACGATGGGCCCCGCCTCGCCCCGGGGACTCGGACGGCCGGGAAAGCCCTTCCGGACGGCATCCACAATCTCGCCGTAGACCCGCGGGGCGTCGTCGAGACCGAGGACCGGGGGTAAGGCGACGTGCGAGGCCCCGGCCTTACGCGCGGCCTCGGCCACCGCCCCGCCGAAGAGCCGTGCGGCGCCCGGTTCCTCAAGGACCTTCGCTATCCTGGCCGCGGCCAGGTTATCCCGCCCCCGGAGCGGGGCCACGCCGACAGCGTCCCACGCGGCACTCTCAGGCCTCACCAGCCCGCGGGCTATGGCCTTCCGGGCCACCCACTCCGCGCGGTAGGACCCGTAGCCCTCCACACCCAGGAAGAGAACCTTGCCCTCCGGCGCGCCGGCGCGCCCGGGCCAGGCGTCCACCCGACCGGCCGCGTGCTGCGCCAGGGCCAGGTTGGTCCGGCGGATGTCCCCGGCCGTGTCCATCAGCGGCATGATGGCGCCGGGCTCGCCCACTAGGGACGCCCCCAGCGGGGCCAACCACTGCCGAAGGATGGCGGCGGCGGACGCCGCGTCCGGCCGAGCCCACGACACCGGCAGGCCCGGGCCTCGACCGAAGAGGCGTGGGATGGACTCCGGGAAATCCAGGCCTCCCGAGGACATGGCCGTGGTCCCGAGCCCGCGCCGCACCACGACGACGTCGAGCCCCCGTGAGGCAGCCGTTGTCGCGGCGCAAAGACCGGCCAATCCGCCCCCTACGACGGCGACGTGGGCGTCGAGCCGGGTTTCCCGCCGGTTCATTCCACCCCCCACCCCCCGCCGTGAAGCCAGGTTCCTTGAGCCAGCTCCTGCTGGCGCAGTTGTTCGCCGTCGAGGGCGGTCCGCTGGCCCTTCCACCGCTCCTGGCGGAAAGCGGCGAGGTCGGCCCGAACCGTCTCCGGGTCGAGCCCGAGTTCAAGCCCGAGGACCGCGCCCGCCTGTTCCGAGCACCCGAAGCCCTGGCAAGGACCCATCCCCACCCGCAGGCGCCGGCGCAGGTCGTCCAAGGTACGTACCCACTCCCGGCGCACGCCGTAGCGTATCTCGCCCTCGAGGACGGGCTCACACGTGCAAACGAGGTTCCTTCCCCCGGGCTCCCGGCAACCTTCCTCGAGCACCTCTTCCGTCATCGACCCGTGCCTGTAGTAGAGGCGGTTGACGGCGGCCACAGGAACCTTGTGACGCTCGGCGAGCTTCTCGAGGTCGCGCCTGGAGAGCACACGGTCGCCTCCGGGCAGCGGGAGTTCGGAGGTCCGGCGACGGGTGGACTCGCTTTGCAGGCCGAGCTTGGCCGCCACGACGTCGGCGGTCTTCTCGGCCATGATCCGGGCGATCGTCATCTTCCCTCCGGCCACGGTGACGAACCCGGCCACCGCGTCACGCTCCTCGTGGTCCCAGACCTCGAAATCGCGAGTCACCTTGTCCTCGTTGATCCCGTACTGGTAGAGGGTCGGCCGCACGCCGGCCATCACCCTGATTATCCGGGCCTGGCGGATGCCGGGGACGAGGGTCTCACAGCTCGTCAGGAGGTACTCTATCTCCTGGTTGTCCGGCCTCACGTCGTCCACGTCCCCGAAGAAATCGTTGTCGGTCGTGCCGATGAGCGTCGTGTTCTCGTGGGGCAGGATGCA
This sequence comes from Bacillota bacterium, assembly GCA_003599345.1. GTDB lineage: Bacteria > Bacillota > Sulfobacillia > UBA995 > UBA9673 > SURF-36. The sequence continues at coordinate 7,545 of QZJP01000062.1, forward strand.
GATGCTACGGCCGTCGATGGCGTTGACCCCGACACCCACGCTGGTCACCCTGCGGTCGAGGATGATGTGGATGCCCTTCGTCGGCCTGAGCCGGTAGTCGAGGCCGGCCAGGGCCGTGATACGCGGCACCCACGGGCCGCAAGCGTTGACCGTGACTCTGGCCCGTATCTCGCGGTCCTCGCCCGTGAGGGTGTCGCGAACCAGGGCCCCGAGGACGCGACGGCGGGGTTTCCGGGCACCCGGGCCCTCGTCCGTGTCCTGCTCGGCTTCCTCCGTGTTCTGCTCGGATTCCTTCGCGCCGGCGTCAGAGACAATGAGCCCCCTGACCTCGGTGTGGTTGGCAACATCGGCCCCGTGGAGGGCGGCGTCGAGGGCCACAAGGACGTTCAGGCGGAACACGTCCACGCCGGGTTCGTCGTTGGTCAGGGCCGCGGCGAACCCGCGCCCAAGACCGGGCTCGAGGCCTACGGCCTCGTCCTGGGTCAGTTTCACGTGGGGCCGCCCGTACTTCGCCTTCTGGAACTGGTCGTAATACGTGAAGAAGGCCTCGTACTTGTCGACCTTGTCGGGATCGTCCACTATGTAGAGGAACGGGACGGCGAAGACGAGGTGCGGGGCGGCCCTCTGCATCACGCCGCTCTCGGCGCACTCGGTCTTGGTGAGTTCGGGGTTGGTCAGAAGGTACTGGAGCCCGCCGTGGAGCATGCCCATACAGGTCCCGGTGGTTCCCGACGCGAAGTCGTTTCTCTCGACAAGGGCCACTTTGAGGCCCCTCAAGGCGCAGTCGCGCGCCACGGACGCCCCGGTGATTCCTCCGCCCAGGACCAGGACGTCGTAGGCCGTTTGGGTGCTCCGGCCGTCGCCGGTCTTGACAGGGGTCACCCCCTACCCCCTCCTCCCGAGGGCCAGAGCCCGAGTCTCCTGGCAAGGACCTCGGCGATGTCGCGGACGACCGGCCGGCCGCCGTCGTCACCCGCCGAGCCGAGCATCTCCAGGCAGTGCGGGCAGGCCGTGACGAGGGTTCCCGCTCCGGTGCGGGCGGCGTCGGCCAGGCGCCGCACGCCTATCCCGGTGGCCGTACGTGGGAGGACCGCGTCGATGGATGGGGCTCCCCCGCAACAGGCGGCTAGCTCCCGGCCGGGGTCGACCTCGACGAGGTTGAACCTCCCCAGCCCCGTCAGAAGCCGCCGCGGTTCGTCGTAGACCCCCTGGTGGCGGCCGAGATAGCACGGGTCGTGGTAGGTCACGGTCCCGTCCCCGGGCCTCGCCCCCTGGCCGCCCCGCAGATTCCCGGCTCCGGCAAGCCTGTCCAGGAACTCCGTCACGTGCACTACTTCGGCCCTGAGCTCGACGCCCAGGGCGGCGTACCGCTCCTTCATCACGTGGGTGCACATGGGGCAGCCTGAGACGATAGTCTCGTAGCCCCCCTTGCTGATGCTCTCGGCCAAGGCCGCGGCGAAATCGGCGGCCTCCTCCCGATAGCCGAGGGCCTCCAGCGGGAAGCCGCAGCACTCCTCGGGCCTCAGCATGGTAACCTTGACGCCGGCGGCCTCGAAGAGGCGGAGAGTGGCCCCGATGACGTCGGGGAAGAGAGTCGCCGTCGAACAGCCGGCGAAGTAGAGGACGGTCGCCTCCGGCGAGAGCAAATCCCTGTACCTGTCCAGCCCTGCCGCGAGCTCGGCGGCCGGCCGCCGGAACGACCTGTCGCGCATGAGCCGGTCGCGGACGCCGGGGGCCGGGTCGGGGATGAGCCCGTCGCGGCCGGCCCTCTCCCGGAGGTGGGCGGTGAACTCGGGGATGTCGACGTTGCTCGGGCACCACTCCCGGCACATCTTGCAGCCGGCGCAGTGGTAGAGGACAGACGCCGCCTCGGCGTCCCAAGCGATCTCGCCGCGCTCCACGGCCAGGGTGATGGTGGCCTTCCCGCGTGGGGTCACCGTCTCGGCCTTCTCGACCGCGGCGACGGGACAGAGGAACCGGCACATGTTCGGGCAGATGGCGCAGATGTGGGTCTGCGTTGACAGATCGAACTTCATCTAGCCCACCTTCCCGAAAAGCTTGCCTGGGTTCATGAGCCCTTTGGGGTCCAGGGCGGAGCGAAGCCGCCGGAGGACCTCGAGAGCCGGTCCGTGCTCGCCCGGCATGTACTTGGCCCGGTGGAGGCCGATGCCGTGGTGGTGGCCTATCGTGCCTCCAGCCTCGAGGCAGGCCTCCATGGCGGCGTCCCAGATGGACTGGTAGAGAGCCTCGGCCGTACCGATGTCCGGCGCGAAGGCCAGGAAGGTGACGTAAAGGTTAGTGCCCTGCGAATAGGAGTGGGAGCTGTGGGCGGACGCCGACACGATTCCCTTGACCGCCAGCATGCGGTCGATCATCGCTCGGTACAGGGCGGGGATGCGCTCCCAGGTGGCCGCCACCTCCAGGGTGTCGACGACTAGCCCCTGGGTCATGAACTCGGGCAGCCCGCTGACGACGTTGCGGCGCTTGTACCAGTGCCAGCCCGGCTCGGAACCGAGCTTCCGGTGGCGGAAAGCGGCCACCGTCTCCTCCACGACCTCCACCTCGAGGTCGACGAGGCGTCCCAGACCCTGGTAGAAGAACACGATGACGCACTTGCCCTGGGTGACCCTCTCCTTGAACGAGTGCAGGCTCTCGATGGGATCGTAGAGACGGATGACGGCGGGCCTGAGGCCGGTCCGCATCACCCGCCTGATGATCTCCAGGCCGTCGGCGAAGTCCTCGACCTCGTAGGCCCGGGTGTCGCGCCGTTCCGGACGGGGATGGATACGGACCGTGGCCTCGGTGACTATGCCGAGGGTCCCCTCGGAGCCCACGAACATGCTCTTGATGTCGGGACCGGTCGAGGAGCGGGCCGTCGTCTTCGTCCGTATGACGGCCCCGCCCGGAAGCACGGCCTCCACCGCGAGAAGGATGTCCTCGATGTTCCCGTACTTGGTCGAGAACTGGCCGGCCGACCGGGTGACGATGAACCCCCCGAGAGTCCCCACGTCGGTCGACTGCGGGAAATGGCCCCAGGTGAAGCCGGCGCGGCCGAGGGCGGTCTCGAAGTCGGTGCCGATGATACCGGCCTGGGCCGTGGCCGTGAGGCCCTCGTCGTTGATGTCGAGGACCTTGTCGAGACGCTTCACGTCGACGATGACCCCGCCGGTGATGGGCAGTGTCCCGCCGAGCACGCCCGACCCGCCCCCGAAGGGGATGACGGGGACGTCGTTCTCGTAGAGAAGAGTCATGACCGCGGCCACTTCGGCCGTGTCCCCGGGGAGGACGACCGCGTCGGCCACGGGCAGCGGGCGGCCGTGGTGCACCCTGAGGGCCGGAACGGTCCAGCTGTCGCGGGCATAGACCGCGAGGTCGGCGTCCCTTGTCAGGACGTGTCCAGGGCCGGTTATCCTGCCGAGTTCACCGACGAGTCTCGTCGGGAAGGGCCGGCGGGCCCGGCCTGCCCTTTCAAGCAGGACGTCGAAGCCGGTCCTGGGGGCCCCGCTCGTCGCGCTCTCCATCCCCTGCACTCCCTCTCCCCGCAAGCTCTTTCTATGTGTCGGCAAGGTATGGGCAGTCTCGGAAGTGCTATATACAGTATTCTGTATATTGCTCCCCCAGGAAAGGGGCCTCGGGTCCTGCCCGGGCCCCGGCTACCGCTTGTGAGGGCGTTCTCTAGAGCTCCGGCAACTCCTGCCCGGCAAGGACCCTAGCCTGGGTGGCACTCACCACGGCCGGGTCGATTTTCTCGGCGAGGATGCCCCTCAAGACCTGGTTGTCCCTCTGAACGACCAGGACGGCCTCGCCGGTGTCCGGACGGGTCCCGAACCCGCCGTCGCGGAGCTGCACGACGCGCATGCCGGCCCCACCCTTGGGAAGGGCCTCCTCCGCATCCCACACCGCGGCGTCGATGACTCCCTTCTGGATCTGCCCCGGGAACTGGGTGTAGGGCACCTCGACCAGAGTCACCCGAGCCCCGGCGCACTCCCGGCGGGTGAGTTCCGTGATGTCTATGGACGCCGGGTCCACCCCCACGCGCATCCCGTCCTGGATGCCCCCGGCCCGCCCGTCCCTGAGAAGGAGGACGTGCTCTCGGACCGAGGTCTGCGGGCCGAGGGCCACGGCAATCTCGAGGTAGTCCACTTCACGGCTTGCCGTTTCGTACGAGTGGCGTGACACGAGGGCGAACTCGTAGCGCCGCGAGGTAAGGGCCTCGAGCCGGCGCCGGGCTCCCCTCATGTGGGCCAGCACGAGCGGCACGTCGGCCTGGTGGAAGGCCTTGTAGAGACCTGTCGCGAGGCCCCGGTAGCGCTGGGAGTAGGGCAAGGGCATGACCCCGGTGATGGTGCCGAGACCCGTGAGATGCCACAAGGCGGCCTGGTCGACCGAGGCGATGAAGGTCCCCATGTGTCCCCGCGGCACCAGGCTCACCGCCCCGCTGTCCTTGAGAAGGCGGACGGCCGTCTGGACCGTGCCGCGGCCGACCCCGAGGTCGCGAGCGTAGTCCCCCACGGGAGGCAGGCGGTCCCCGGGCCTCGCTCTGACCAGATCCTGGGCGATGCGCATGGCCACCTTGGCGTGTTTGGCGACAAAGTCCCGGTAGCTTATCACGAGTCGGGTAGTTCAGCGGTCCCGAGCGGATACCTCTTGGTCTTTCACTCCAGGTCTCGGCCCCAGGTCTCGGCCGCTCTCCAGGAGCTCGATGACGAACTTGGCCGCGGCCTCGGCGCCGTCGCCAGGAGCGGCCCTCCACCCGTCCGTGGACACGCCGAGACCCCCGGCCGGCGAGCCGGCCGCCGCAAGGTCGGCCAGAGACAGTTCGGCCGTCCAGGTCCGGTATCCCGGCTCCGGGTTGATGTCGCAGAGGTCGTCGCCGCCACCGCCCCTGGGCCACGCGGAGCCGAGGACCGTGTCCTGGTCGCGGATGGCGACGGACAGCGATACCTGGGAAGTGCCCGGAAGGAGAGGCGCGAGCGTGAGCCAGGCCTCGGTAGTGACGTGGTCCGAGCCGAAGTGGACCGCCTCCGTATAGACCCGGCCGTTCACGGTGACCTCGGCGTAGAAGTCGGCCCGGCCGAAGGGGTCGACGTCGAAGACCTTGTCGCGGTCGGTCTCCTTGACCTCCTCGACCCGGACGGCGACCCAGGTCTGGCGAGGCACGGGCGGAAGGGAGTCCGGGACGACCGGCACAGGGACCGCGTCCGGCGCCTCGGCGGAGCCGGTGGCCGCAAGGCGGGCATATCGGGCCCAGCGGCCGATGGCCGCGCGGTCCGCCCGGCGCGTGTAGAGCCCCCCGACCACGGCCAGACCGGCGATCCTCTCACTCGACGGCCCCTTCCAGTGGCCGCTGTAGAGGGCGAGGCTACGGACGAGCTCCCGTTCCCGCCAGATCTCGGGGGCGGAGAGGCGGGCGGCCCGCCCCCAGAAGTCCTCGTCCAGCCACGACCGGACAAGCTCGGCCCACTGCCGCGACGCGTAGAAGGCCTGGCGGTAGCAGCGCACGAAGACATCATCCTCTCCGGGGTGGTCCTTGGCCGGGTCGGCCCCTGGCCGGGAGGTGTAGACGTCGGCCCGGGCGCGGGCGGCCCGGGGGAGGTCGAACCAGGTGGGGTCCGGGACCAGGGCTGGGCCAAGACCTCGAGACTCGAGGGCGGCCCAGTTCGAATGGGCGTAGAAGTCTTGAACGGCGTGGAGCGATGTCCCGAGGACGCTGAGAAGACCCCGGGCATCCCCCTCGCGCTCAGCGGTCTTCGCCGCGTGATAGGTGCCGCGGACCAGCTGGTCCCACCGGTCCTCGACCTCCGCCGAGTTCTCGAGCCCGCTGAAGTGGAAGGACTCGTCGGACAGCAGGCGCATCTCAGCCGGGCCGAACAGAGCCCCCCAGTCGTCGTCCAGGCTGAGAGCCCTGACCCAGCGGTTATCGATGACCTGGGTGGCTGAGCTGAACCCGTCGGCGTAGAAGTTCTCCACCTCGACGACGGCGACGGCGTCCGGCCCGAACCCCGCCTGTGCCAGGGCGTCCCGGGTGAGGTCCCAATGGTAGCCGCAGTCGTAGGCGAGAGCGGTCGAGGGAGAAGCCGAGACGAACAGGATGGCCCCCAGCAGCCCCAGCGCCGTTCTCACTGGACACCTTCCCCTACCGGGTAGACGACAAGCCAGTAGCCTTCCGCCAGGGCGCCGAACGGCCCGACTCCTCGGCCCGGGCCATAGACCGCGGCCACGGAGCGACCCGAAGGGGACGGCCGCCACCGCTGCGCGCCGCTCCACGGCGCTTCGGTCACTTCGCCGGTCGTGAGGTCCGCCACCACGCAGCGCCAGTCGCCGGAGCCGGGGCCGGACGGCTCGGCGGCCAGGAGGTCACCGCCCACCCATCTCCGATTCAGGCCCAAGCCCGGCGGTATCGGGACGACCGAATCCGACCACCTGTCCCAAACGAGAGAGGCGTCCGAGACGTCATCCTCAATCAGGAGGTAGCGCCCGCCTGGGGACCACATCACCGTCGGAGCGCGCAAGCCCCAACCCCGGACAGGAATGCTCCTCGGTACGAAGTCCGGAGCCGCGGCCTCATATGTGGTGCAGTCCCGCCCGTACTCCACGTAGACGTAGGGGAACGGCGAGTCGGCGGTCGGCTGTGAGACGGCGCTCTCGGAAAACACGAGGCCAGAGCCGTCGGGGGACCAGGCAAGGTGATGGAGCATCCTGCCCTCGCCGGCCCGGATGATCGCCACGGGTACGGGCTCCGCGTTCCCGAGGTCTTCCCGGCCATAAACGCGTATCTCTCGACCGGCGTCGAGCGGGGCGGCATCGGCCGGGTCGAACGGCGGTATGATGGCCGTCTCTCCGGGAATGTGGAGAACGGCGAGCCAGCGTCCCCCGGGCGCGGGGAAGGGAGATAGGATGTCCCCGGGCGACCTCAGTTCCAGAGCCACGGCTTCTCCCGGCTGCTTGACGAGCCGGAGGAATCCCGTGTGCGGGTCCAACTCCCGGTTCTCGAGCCCCAGGGGAGCAAGGCCGGGGTCCGGTTGCCCGGCGAGGCCGGCATACTCCCAGAATCTCAAGACCACCAGATCGTCACTGACCCACATCACGCCGAGCCCCACTGGACGCGGACCGGACAGGTCGAGAGAGGGCAACCCAGGCTGGTGGGTTCCGCGCCAGCTGTCCGTCTCATACGAGACGGCTCCTCCCGGTCCGAAGTACAGGAGCCGGGCGCCTGAAGGCGAGACGACCCAGCTGCCGTTGAGAGTAAGCCCGTAGCCTGCCTGCCCCAGCTTTCTTGGCTTTCCATCCAGAGGGGCGAACCATACCGTGTCGCCGACCCAGGCTTCACCGGAGGCCCTCCATGTGGCGCCGACCCATCCACTACCGTCGGGAAGCGGAGTCTCCGGGTTGAAGTCCCGAGGGAGGTCGCCGGAGGTAGCCAAACTACCGTCCGGGCCGAAGGAGAAGAGGAACGGCCGGCCTTCGACGAGGGCTCCCCAGCCCATGACGTGGTCCCCCTCCCAGCGAGCGTACGATATGTCGAGGAACGGTCCCACGGCCGCGACGCCATTCGAGGTGAGAATGGACGGGCCCCCGCCGGCCGGGCCCAGCGGCCCTCGCGCGGACGGGCGGCACGAGGTGACGAGCGAGGTAACGCAGGCGAGCGCCAGCAAGACCGGAATGAGATGCCGGCCTCTCCAGGGCCACCGGACCGCCGCCCGCGGGTGCGCCAAGAATGCCCTACCCCCCCGACGCCAGCCGCTCCAGGGCCGCGAGCTCCTCGCTATCACGACAAGGTAGAAGGCCTCGAACAACCCGAGCCCCTCCAGCCACGCGTAGCCCAGGGTTCCGCCGACGAGTAACGCGACAAGCCCATGACGAGGTAAGCGCGGACTCTCGTTCTCCGAGGTCGGGGTCCGGCCACTAGTAGGGCACCCGCGGTGGGACCGGGCGTCCCCAGGGCCTGCCGGGCTCGTAGGGCAGGTCGCTCGGCAGCATCGTCCCGGCGCCGAGGCCCGTCGCCAGGGCGAAGGACTCCCAATGGAGCGCGGCGGCGCCCAGGAACACCAGAACCGACTTCAGGCTGAACAGGCCGTGAACGGAGGCCAGGACCGAGAACCACCACGCGGGTCCGCTGAGGTAGAAGCGGTTGAAGAGAACCAGGAAAGCCACAAACATGGCGGTCCCGGAAAGCACGAGAGCCCCTCCCACTCCCCTCTCGAGCCAACCCCGCCTCACCGGCGGCTCGGCCAGGAACAGCCAGAGCGCGGCCGGAAGGGCGAGGAACGTCACCGCGGCGTATCCGGCGCCCTCGACCCACGTGGCGAGGACCAGCAAAGCAAGGAGCGTCGTCAGAGCGTGATAGCGTTCGGACCAATCCGCCGCCATGGGCGGCTCCAGCCACCGCGTGTAGCGCCTGAGCAGGTACGCCGCGCCGAACGCGGCGGCGGTGGCCAGGGCCAGCGGGATGAACTGAGGTTGGTACAGCGCCGGATCCTTCTCGGTGGCCGGGTAGAGGTGGTAGCGGGCCAGAAGGCCGACCGCGGGGGCCAGCTTTAAGACCACGAAGGCCGCGGCGGGCACGGCCGCCACGGCCAAGATACGCCTGGCTTCCCCGAGGAGTATCCGGAGAGCGGACCTCGAGGCGCGGCGGCGCCTCACCCAACCCAGGGCGCACACGCCCAGGAGCGGGGAGAAGATGAGAAGCTGCGCCAGCCTGACGGCCCAGGGGGCAACGTAGCGGTTCCCCGCGAGCCCCAGGTGAACCATGGAGCCCTCGGCCCCGCCTGGAACGGAAGGCAGGGCGCTCACGCTCCTGACCACGAGTTCGGCCGCGCGGCCCCAGGCTTGCATGGCCGTGGCGTCGAGATTGGCGGCTACGTCGGCCTCCGAATGGTAGACGGATCTCTCCAGCGCGGTGTCGACCGGGACCCCGGCCAAGTTTACGGCGGGGATGCCGCTCCGGAGGAATATGCCTGTGTCCGTCGGAGATACGGCGACCGAGCGCTCCGCCCATTCCGACGCGGCGTCCACCGCGAACACCTCACCTTGCGGGTCGGCGGCGGCTCCGGCGGCCACGCTCAAGCTCCTGAGCCAGGGAGGGGTGTAGCCCTTCTGGGTCCCGGTGAACTCCACCGACAACCCCGCCATCCTGCCCACGTTCAAGAAATCCAGACCAACCCCGGCGACGATGGGGTCAGCGTAGGGCTGGCCGGCCAGGAACGCCCGGGCCCCGGCCTTCCCGTACTCGGAGGCGTCGAGGAAGAGAAAGAGAACGGAGCGTTCGGGGACCTCGTCCGAAAAGCAGCCGGCCAATTCGAGCAGGGCTCCCACCGACGATCCTGCGTCGGCGGCGCCCTCCTCGACGAACGGCGGAAGGTCGTAGTGCCCGTAGACGGCTATGGTCTCGGTGCTCATGCCTCGGCGCACGACCCAGACGTTGGCGAGATCGGAATACCGGACACCGCCGATCCACGCGCTGAAGGTCTGCACCTGGGGGTCGTAGCCCAGGACGACGAGCTGATCTACTATCCACTGGGCCGCCCGTGTCTTCTCGGGCTCACCCGCCGACCGGGTCGGGAAGGTCTTGACGAACTCCGTCGTGCGGAGTAGGGCCGCACGGCCGTTGAACTCGGGCTGGCGGCCCACGACGGCGGCCTCGGGCATGGGCCGGATGCCGGCGTTGAACACCACGCCGGCGAGGGTGAGGCCGACGGCAGCGGACAATAGCGCGGCGAAGAGACGCTCGGCATAGCCGGCCTGGGACCGCACCCGGACACCGGTCCGGCCTCCCGGGCCTTTCGGTGTGAGTGGCATCCATCGTCCCCCCGCGGGCTAAGATTGGCCGCGTGGCGACGGAATCCCTGTATCGATTTCCAGTCCGGCCAGTTCCCGCACACGCTGGGCAAAGAACCCGGCCAGTTCCTCGGCCGCCTCCATGGTCGCGCCTTCGCTGTAGACGTGGAAGGCCGGCCGGTCGGGGTCCGGCAGGACGACCGCCCGTCCCGTCTCGGTCTCGGCCTCGAAACCTTCCACGGCCCTACGCCCATAGCCTGACGAGGATGCGCCCGCGGCCGCTCCCTCCAGGAGCAGTCTCATGACGCGGCCCTTCGCGTCCCACGGGCAGGGGACCCGGACGTGGACCCACTCACCGAGGGGCGACCTGTCGACCATCTCGGCGACGGTCTCCCCGGTGTCGGCTATGTGGTCCAGGAGGCCGACGACGGCCATGAGGCCGCCGAAGACCATTTCCGACTGCCGGAATAGGGTGGGGGCTGCGTCCTTCTCGAGGTCGCGCATCTTTGACATCGCTTCGGCCTTCGAGGCCGCGCAGGGGAGGGGTATCGCCCCGAGAGCGGCGAGGCCTTCGCCCACGGCACGGGGTAGGTCGGCCGGGACGGCCGCGGGGGTGCCCTCGCGTACGACCGCGACACCGGACAGGACGAGCCAGGTCTGAGACCTATCCAGGGCGCGCCCGTTCCCGTCGAACAGGCGCAGCGTTTCGCCGTCGGCACCGAGGGAGAACGCGAAGGCGGCTTCCTCGGCCCGCAGGAACCGGCGCAGCTTGTCGGGATGCCCGGCCAGGTCTTCGGCGAACGCGAGGTGGGTCACGTCCAGAGCCCTCCAGAAGTCCCGGGCGTGAGCGGCGAACCATGGGTGAGCGTAGGCCCCGGCCACCGTGAGTCCCTTGCGGCCCAGTTCCCGGCCGCGCTCCTGGATGTGCGCCAGATAGGCCTCCCCCAGGCCCGGTAGGTGGCGTATGTCTCCGAGGCGGTCGGGGGGCGCGCGACGGAAGTCATCGCTGCCCAACGCCCGCTCGAGGCGCCGCTTGGCCGACCTGGACAGGTCAAGGCCGTCGGGGCCGAGAAGCCGGATGACGACACGGTCCCCCTCGGCCGCGCCTACGTGGGCGCCCGCCGCGGCCCCTAGACAGCCTACGGCGTAACGGACGACGGGAGCCGGAAGTTCACCGCAGTTCCACACCCTAGAGCCCGCGAGGGCCAGTCCCGAGGCCAGCGCGTCCCTCAGGAGCCTGGGCCCGGCAGCGGGGTCGACGCCGACGACCACGCTTGCCCCCAGGTCCTGGGTGGAACCCAAGGCCGCTCCGAGCCTCGCGGCCATCTCGGGTCCCAACTCCACGTTGACCAGGCCCTCGACGCCGGCCTCGCCGAAGACGCCGTAGCCCCAGGTCTTGCCCCACACCAGGCTGTCGCCGAGAACAGTCTCGGGCGCGATGCTTCGGCCGGGCCACACCTTCACCCCGGACTTCACGACCGTGTCCTCGCCCACCCGCACCTCGTCGGCCAGGACCGAGCCGTCGAAGACGCTCGTCCGGTTACCCAGGCGGACTCCGCGACCGATGACCGCCCCCCGGACCTCCGCCAGGCGACCGACGAACGACCGGTCCCCGATGACGGCCCGCTTGACCGAAGCCTGACCTCCGATCACTACGTCACGCCCCAGAACGGCGGGGCCTTCCAGGCCTGCGCCGGTTCCCAGGTACGAGCCCGGACCGATGAGCAGGGGGCCCCTGAGTTCCACCCCGGGGGCGATCTCCACACCCGGCCCGACCCAGACCCGTTCCTCGAGTTCCTCGCCGTCCACACCGAGACCGGCCCGGCCTTCGAGTATATCAACGTGGGCCTGCAGGTACTGCGCCAGGTTGCCGACGTCGCACCAGTAGCCCTCTCCCCGGAAGCCGAAGAGAGGCTGTCCGGCCTCAAGGAGCAGGGGGAAGAGATGCTGGCTGAAGTCGAAGACCCGACCGGGCTCGACGAGATCGAGCACCTCGGGCTCGACGACGTAGATTCCCGTGTTGACCTGGTCGGACATGACCTCGCCCCAGGAGGGTTTCTCGACGAACCGGCGCACACGGCCGTCGTCGTCGCACACGACCACCCCGTATTCGAGCGGGGTATCCACCGAGGTGAGGCCTATCGTCACCGCCGCCCCCCGCCGGCGGTGAAAGTCGACCATCGACGTGAGGTCGAAAGTGGTGAGGACGTCACCGCTGATGATGAGGAATGTGCCGTCGAGCTCCGGCGCCACGTTCTTGACGCTACCCGCGGTTCCCAGGGGGACGTCTTCTATGTAGCAGGTCGCCTTCAGGCTGTGGACCGACCCGTCCCCGACGTGGTCCCTGATGACCCGCGGGCGGTGGTGCAGGGTGAGGATAGCCTCCTCGACGCCGTGCCGGGCCAAGAGACCGAGAACGTGGTCGAGGATGGGCCTGTTGCCGACGGGAACCATCGGCTTGGGGACGCCGCACGTCAGAGGCCTGAGCCTGGTCCCTTCGCCCCCGGCCATGACAACCGCCTTCATCCGAATCACCCTTTCGAAAAGACCTCGGCTGGACGTGACACCGGGCCTAGGAAGGTGGAATGTAGCGACCGATGGGCTCAAGGGCCCGGGTCATGACCCGGGTCCTCCGGCTCACCTCTTCCCAGTCTTCCCCGGCCGGCCCAGGGGATTGTGCGCTCCAGCCAGAGGCCCTAGCCTCCCGGATGACCTCCTCGTAGACGGCCGCCGTGCGCGCGGCCACCTCGGACCAGGAGTAGCGGACCGCTACTTGGGCCTTGGCCTCCTGGGCGAGCCCAAAGGCAAGGTCCCTGTCGGCGAGCAGGCGAAGAACGGCCGCCGCCAGTTCCCCGGGGTTGGCCGGAGGGATTTTGAGCCCGGTCTCCTCATGGACGACGGTCTCGGCCAGCCCGCCGGTGTCCGACACGACCACCGGCGCGCCGGCGGCCATGGCCTCGAGAGCCGTGAGACCAAAGGGTTCGTAGTAGCTCGGCACCACCGCGACGGACGCCCACTTGTAGAGCAGGTTGCGCCTCCGGTCATCGAGGTGCCCCGCGAAGTGGACCCGGCCCGAAAGACCCATGTCCGAGACACGCTGGCGCAGGTGACTCTCGTTCGGACCGGTTCCGGCGATGACCAGCCTGAGGGACGGCCGGCGGTCCAGGATGGCGGGGAGGGCGTCGAGCAGGGTATCGACTCCCTTCTCGCGCACCAGCCGTCCAACGAAGAAGATGATGTCCTCTCCCGGCTGGGCGTAGACCCCGCGCCCGGAGTCACCGGCGCCGCCGGAGCC
>QZJP01000090.1 GCA_003599345.1 Bacillota bacterium
CCACGGATTAACGAGGCGCGGGAGCTCGGCCTGCAGCCACTACCCACACTGACCCACGTCGAACCTGTTCGCCCCCGTTCCTGAATCTCTCCCCGGTCAGGCGGCTCGAAGGCCCGCGACCGACGTCCAGCGCGTCCGCGGTCCGGAGGCTGTCCGGTTGCCGGGCCCGCCGTCCGTTTGCCGCGCGACGGTCCAGCCGCCGGATGGGGGACCTTCATTTTACCACAAGACATGCGAAAGGACCAAGGTCCAAGTCACGCCGTCCGAAGTCACGCCGGTCATCACGATTCGCGGCCGGAGCGCGCCGCCAGGGTCCGCTCCATGGACCGCCTGGCGTCGCGGTCGGCAATGGCCTGCCTCTTGTCGTATTCGCGCTTACCTCTGGCCAGGGCTATTTCGACCTTGGCTCGCGGACCCGAGAAGTAGACTCGAAGCGGAACGAGCGTGTAGCCCTTCTCGCGGGCTTTCTGGCCGAGACGTCGTATCTCCATCTTGTGCATCAGCAGCTTGCGGTCCCGCAGCGGTTCGTGGTTGAAGCGGTTCCCTTGTTTGTATTGGGGGATGTGAGCGTTCACCAGGAAGAGTTCCCCGCCGCGCGCCTCCGCATAGCTGTCGCGAAGGCTGCAGTGCCCGGCCCTCAAGGACTTGACCTCCGTCCCGGTCAAGACGATGCCGGCCTCGTAGGTCTCCTCGATATGAAAGTCGTGGCGAGCCTTGCGGTTGACGGCGACAGCCGTCTTGCCGTCCTCGCCTCTTCCGTCCTTGCGGGTCATGTGCTGAGCCGTACCTCCAACCCGAACGTAAACGGAACCACCGGGCCCCATCTGAAACTTATCGTTGATAGCCGGCGGCTTGTCAAACAGAAACGCTCAAACTGTTTGACCGCTGGGGCCCCGAACCAGCTTGGTCAGAGCCGCGAGACACTCAGGCTGCCGGAAGGCGAGTTCAGCCTGCAGAAGGGGAAGCCACGAGCTCGCGGCGATAGAACCCCCGAGGCCGGCCCGGCCTTCACCCGGCGGGCGGCGGAAGGAGTGGAGGTCGGCCTCCGGCACATCCCCGAGGGGCTCCGCGGGGAAGAAGGATATCCTCCGTCTCAGCCAAGGCCTGTGCTCGACAGCCACCCCGGTCACCTCGACCGGGCGGGTCGACAGGAGCCTGACCCGCAAACCCGTCTCCTCGGCGGTTTCCCGGACCGCCGCCTCAGCCGGGCTCTCGCCCGGCTCTATCCGGCCCTTGGGCAGGCTCGGATCGCCGTACCCCGCGTTCCAGACGACGAGGAGGTGCGGGTCCGGTCCAGGCCGGACGGTCACCGTCCCCGCCTCGGCTACGTCGTGAACATGCCGGTCCCGTACTGCCCGCCATTCGTCGCGAAGAATCCCGAGCTTGACCGCGTCGTAGTGAATTCCGTCGACGATTCGCGCGCGGCGCACCCTGGCTTCGGGACGGAACCCCAGACCGTAGGCCAGGCCGAGCATTCTCGCGTTCCCCGACCACGTGCCCAGGCCGACACGGGCGAGCCCGAGGACGTCGAAGAGGTAATCCAGCCACAACTCCATCGCCTCACGCCCGTAGCCCCGGCCCCATTCGGTCTCCTCACAGATGTCGATACCCACCTCGAGCCAGCCGGTCCGCTCGTCGACCCAGTAGCGGTTGACCCATCCGAGGTGGCGCTCGCTTCCTCTGGCCTCAATCTCGAGCCTGGTCCTTGGCAGGCCGGACGCGCGGATAGCCTCGCACCGCAGGCCAAAGGCCTCCCGGCGCTCCGGCGTGTCCGCCTGCGGCTCGACGGGTTCCCACGGTGCGTCGTACCGCTGCCAGGCCAGGCCTGGGCCTGTCCACTTCACGATGTCGTCGTAGTCCGACGGCTTCGGGTCTCGCAGGCGGACACCGGTCCCGTCGAGGCTCAACCCGGTATCGGGCCGCTCGGACGCGTTCACGAGTCATCACTCCGTCAGGGCCAGTTCTATTTGCCTCTTGGCCAGATCGACGCGGACGATTTGGACGGTCACCCGCTGGCCGGCCCTGAGGGCCAGGACCCCCCGCTCGGTCGCCGGAACCAACCCCTCGACGGCCATGGGCAGCCGCACGAAGGCTCCGAACCTGAACACCTCGGTGACCTCCCCCTCCATGAGCTCCCCGAGGCCTGAGTGAGCCAGCTCGGTTTTCTTCAGCTCGAGACTCTCGACCTCCGCCCTCTCGGCGACCCGCTCGGCCACCGAGCAGGCCTTGGCCAGAGCCTCGATCTTACCGAGCACCACGGGGTCCAGGTCCCGGTCGGGGGTTCCGGAGAGAGCCGATGCGACCCGCCGGTGCGTGTCGAGGTCCGGGTAACGTCTGATGGGAGAGGTGAAGTGCAGGTAGTTCGGCGACGCGAGGGCGTAGTGAGATAGGCGCGCCGCGCTGTATCGCGCTTGGGGCAGCGCCTTAAGGAGCGCCTTGTGGACGTCGGGCGCCTCTGGTCTCCCGCGCGAGGCCTCCAGAATGTCCCGCAGTTCGGCCGGCCGCGGGACGCGGGTCGTCGGGACCCGGTATCCCAGGGGAGCGAGCGTTTCCCGCAGCCCCTCGAGGTCGTCGGGGAACGGCTCCTCGTGAACGCGACTGATGTAGGCGAGGCCGTGCCACAGGAGGTAGTCGGCCACCGCCTCGTTGGCGGCCAGCATGAACTCCTCTATGAGTTGGGTCGCGATATTTCTCGGCCGGACGACCACCTCGAGGGGCCTACCCTCGTCGTCAAGGAGCACCTTCTCCTCCGGGATGTCGAAATCGAGGCTGCCCCGCGCCATGCGCCGCCGGCGAAGGTCCCCGGCGAGCCCGGCCATCCGGCGGAGAACCGGCCCGGCGGCCTCGGGGATGCCGAGCGTGGCCGCATGGTCCGGGCCGTCCGCGTGGTCCTCCCGGCGGGCGTCCCCCAGGACATCCCCGAACTCGGGTCGGAGGTAGGCGGCGACGGCGTCGTAAGTGAGTCTGGCCACGGAGCGGATGACCGAGCGGCTCACTTCGTATCCGGTCACCCGGCCGGCGCGGTCGACGTCCATGAACACGCTCATGGTCAGGCGGTCGACCCCTGGATGCAGGCTGGCGATGCCGTTGGACAGCCTGGGTGGGAGCATCGGGAGGACCCTGTCCGCGAGGTAGACGCTCGTCCCTCGCCGGCGAGCCTCGATGTCCAGGGCGCTTCCGGGCGCCACGTAGTGGGCGACGTCGGCTATGTGGACCCCGAGGCGGCGCGACCCTCCGGCCGCCCACGTGAGCGAGACCGCGTCGTCAAGGTCCCTCGCCTCCGCGTCGTCTATCGTGAACACCGTCTCGCCCCTGAGGTCTAGGCGTCCGGCCATGTCGGAGGCGAGCACCTCACGTGGTAAGGCTTCGGCCTCGGCCAGGACGCCGGCCGGGAACGAATCCCTCAGGCTGAGGCTCCTGATGATGGCCAGGGTCTCGACATCCGGCTCACCCGCCGTCCCGAGCCGTTCCACCACGGCGCCCTCTGGTTCCGGGCGGCCGGGACGCGGGAAGGAGGACAAGGCGACCACGACCTTCTCCCCGGGAGCCGCGGCGAGGTCCGTGCCGGTAACCCGGATGGCGGGCAGGCGGTTGTCGTCCGGCTCCAGCCACCGGTCCCGCCCCGACTTGCGGTAGGTTCCGACGACGGTGGGGTTGGCGCGCTCGGCCACGCGCACTACGGCTCCCACCGGGAGGTCGGCCGGAGAGGCCGCGGCGGTCCGCCGGGTCGCTGAAGCCCGCCGGGCTGCCGAGGCCCTCCGGGCGACAACCAGGTCACCGTACATGGCCCCGGACCGGGCCACCTCGTCGGGGTCGATGGCCAGTAGAGGGCGTCCTCGCTCATCCAGGACGCGGGCCGTGCCGTCCCGCCTGAGGGCGAGCCGGCCCGTCAGCTCTCCGGGGTGAGGGGCCTTCTCGTCCTGTCCGGAAGGGGACACAGGCCTAGAGCCCGAGATCGCCGCTGATTCCCTGCATGGCTTCGAGCCCCAGGGCGACGAACTCGTCAAGGTCAAGCCCTAGCTCGGCCTTTGCGCCGAGCATCGGTTCCCGCCGGGCCCCACGGGCGAAAGCCTTCTCTCCGAACCGGTTCAGAACGAACTGGGCGTCGATGCCCGCCAGTTTCTTAGCCGGGCTGATGAGCACGGCGGCGACGATCAGCCCCGTCAGGGGGTCGGCGGCGTAGAGGGCCTTGGCCATCTTCGTCTCTCTTTCGAGCCCGTGACAATCGTTGTGGGCCCGGACGGCCTCGACGATGTCGGGCTCCACGCCGGCGCTCTCAAGCATCTCGGCCCCCACGAGGCTGTGCCGGTCGGGGCTGTCCTTCGTGGTCTCGTAGTCTATGTCGTGCAGGAGTCCGGCCAAACCCCATTTCTCGGGATCTTCGCCAAGACGCGTGGCGAGGCGCCTCATGACGGCTTCAACGGCAAGGATGTGCTTTCTCAGGTTGGAGTTCTTCACGTTCTCGAGCATGTAGTCAAGAGCTTCCTGTCTGTCCACTGTCATCCCCCCGTCTCATCGTTTCCCTGGACACGCCGCCGCAACCTGCCTGCCTGAACGAAAGGCCGCCCACTGGGGCGGCCTGCTTCGTCATCTCTTCGCGAAGAGCGGCGACCCGGGGAGAACCCCGCCGCCGGCCTATAGTGACACCGCCCGGACCGCGTTTCCCCGCGAGCCGGGCGGCCTTGCGAATTCGACCGGAACTAGCCTCTCTGGAATCAGCCTCTGAAGAAGGTCATGACCAGCGACGTCACCAGGAACGCGATGGCGAAACCGGCGGCCAGCTTGCCCAGGAATTCATCCATGCCCTTACGCTTGCCGAAGAACGTCTCCGCTCCGCCGGCGATCGCGCCCGATAGGCCGGCACTACGGCCGGACATCAGAAGAACGGTCACGATGAGCCCGAGAGAGAAGATGACGTGTAGGACTGTCGAGAGGACCTCGATCATTGCCTTCCCGCACCTCCGTGGACAACGCCCATTTTAGCACACGGGGTTATCACGCGGCAATCAGGCCACGCGCGTGCGGCTCAGTGCGGACCAGATCACATCGCCGGTCCGAAGGCGGCATCCATGCCCAGTGCCTGTTCGAGGCGCAAGAGCTGGTTGTACTTGGCCACCCGTTCACTCCGCGAAGGCGCCCCGGTCTTTATCTGCCCGGCGCCGGTCGCCACCGCCAGGTCGGCGATGGTCACGTCCTCGGTCTCTCCGGAGCGGTGTGAGATAATCGTGCTCATGCCGGCTCTTCGCGCCAGGGCCATCGTCCGGAGAGTCTCGGTGAGGGTCCCGATCTGGTTGACCTTGATGAGGACGGCGTTGGCCGCCTTCTCCTTGATGCCCCTGGCGACCCGCTCCTTGTTGGTCACGAAGAGGTCGTCGCCGACAAGCTGGACGCGAGCCCCAAGAGTCGCCGTGAGCGCCGTCCAGCCATCCCAATCATCCTCGGCGAGGCCGTCCTCCAAGGACCGGATGGGGTAGCGCGACGTCCAATCGGCCCAGAACGACACCATCTCCGAGGACTTGAGGTCGCGCCTTTCAGACGCTAGAACGTAGCGGCCGGTCTCGGACGAGTACAGCTCGGTGACCGCCGGATCGAGCGCGACGGCCACGCTCTCCCCCGGCCGGTAGCCGGCCCGCTCGATGGCCTGGACCACAAGGTCGATGGCTTCCTCGTTCGACGAGAGGTCCGGGGCGAAGCCCCCCTCGTCGCCGACACCCGTCGACAGGCCCCTGTCGATGAGGATGGACCTCAAGGCCCAGAAGACCTCCGCTCCGGCGCGAAGGGCCTCGGCGAAGCTCGGTAGGTTCCAGGGCATGACCATGAACTCCTGGAAATCGACCCGGTTGGTCGCGTGCTTCCCGCCATTTAGGATGTTCATGACCGGGACCGGCAGGCGGGGCTCGGTCTCCTCACCGTATTGCTCGGCCCACAGGCGGCCGAGGTAACGGAAGTAGGGGAGATCTAGGGCGGAAGCAGCCGCCTTGGAGGCCGCCAGGGACACGCCGAGGATGGCGTTAGCCCCGAGCCGCCCTTTGTTCGGGGTGCCGTCCAGGTCGGTCATCACCCGGTCCAGGGCCGCTTGCCGCGTGGCGTCGAGCCCGAGCAGGGCGGGACTCAGAACCTCCTCCACGTTGGCGACGGCCCGCAGGACCCCCTTGCCGCGATAACGTGCCTTGTCGTCGTCCCGCAACTCGACTGCCTCGTGGGCGCCGGTCGAGGCTCCTGACGGAACCGAAGCGCGCCCAAAGGCGCCCCCCGCCAGCGTTATGTCCACTTCCACGGTGGGGTTGCCCCGCGAGTCCAGTATCTCTCGAGCCTTCACTGCTTGGATAGCGGTGTCCATTCTCGCCCTCCAAATTTACATAAGTCGTACCCGCCGTTATCCCCCGTCTGCTCGAGCAAGGATTGCCCTGTCATCTCACGTGGCTTTTCAAGACCCATGATGTCGAGGACGGTCGGGGCCACGTCGGCGAGTATCCCGGGCCGCAGCTTCACGGGTTCCCCACGGTAAGAGGCACCCACGAGGGCGAACGGGACCGGAGACACAGTGTGGGCCGTCTGCGGCTGTCCGGTCTGGAGGTCTATCATCCGCTCGGCGTTGCCGTGGTCGGAGAGGACCAAGGCCACGCCTCCCCGCTCCAGGGTGGCCCTCACCACCCTGCCGGCCGCGCGATCGACCGCCTCAACGGCTTTCACGGCCGCGGAGAAGTCCCCCGTATGCCCGACCATGTCCGCATTGGCGAAGTTCAGCACGACAAGGTCGTAAACGTCCGACGCGATTCGCTCGACAGCTTCCGACGCGACCGCGGGGGCGCTCATCTCCGGTTTCCGGTCGTAGGTCGAGACCTTCGGCGACGGGATGAGACACCTGTCTTCCCCGGGAAATGGCCGCTCCTCGCCCCCCGAGAAGAAGTATGTCACATGAGCGTACTTCTCGGTCTCGGCAATCCTGAGCTGCCTCAACCCCGCCTTCGATACTACCTCCCCCAAGGTGTTCCGAACGGCCTCGGGCGGGAAAGCCACGGGCACCGGGAAGGTGGCGTCGTAAAGAGTCATTGTGACGAAGTGGAGGGGTAGGTGGCCTCCGGGCCGCTCGAACCCGTCGAACTCCCGGAAGACGAAAGCCCGGGTCAGCTGGCGCGCCCGGTCCGGCCGGAAGTTGAAGAAGACGACGGCGTCACCTTCCCTGACTTTCCCCACGGGGACGCCGTCCGGCCCGGACACGATGACCGTCGGCTCGACAAACTCGTCCGTTTCGCCAAGATCGTAAGCCCGCTCCACGGCCTCCCGCGCCGAGAGGGCCGTCCGCCCCTCGCCGGCCACCATGCCCCGGTAGGCTTTCGCCGTGCGGTCCCACCGCCGGTCCCTGTCCATCGCGTAGTAGCGGCCGGCGACCGTGGCCACACGGCCGGCGCCCGCCTCCCGGATGGCGGCCTCAAGGTCGTCGAGATAGGGCAGGGCGCTCTTCGGGGGGACGTCCCGCCCATCGAGGAAGGCGTGCACGACCAGGTCGCGCGTCCCGGCGCGAGCGGCCAGGCCCAGAAGGGCGTGGAGGTGCCGTTGGTGACTGTGCACGCCTCCGGGCGACACCAATCCCATGAGGTGGAGTCTCCGGCCGGGCTCCGACCCTACCCGCGCGGCCCCGAGGAGGATGGGATTGTCGTAGAAGTCGCCGTCGGCGATGGCCCGGTCTATCCGGGCCAGGTCCTGGTAGACTACGCGCCCCGCCCCCAGGTTCAGGTGACCGACGTTGGAGTTTCCCATCTGCCCGTCGGTCAGGCCGACCGTCAGCCCGGCGCAGCCCAGAACCGTGTGAGGGTAGTCCGACATCCACTCGTCCATGTTCGGCGTCCTGGCCCGCCTGACGGCGTTGCCGTTCATGTCGGGGGCGACGCCCCACCCGTCCAGGATGACCATGGTGACGGGCCTCGGTCGCGCTTTGGCGGGACTATCGGGCCGGACTCTCGCGGGCGGGTTGGCGCTCACCCCATGACCTGCCTGACTATCTCGGCAAAGGCCCCGGGGTCGAGCGACGCTCCGCCCACCAGGGCCCCGTCCACGTCGAACTGGGTCGCGAACTCGCCGATGTTGTCGGGCTTGACGCTTCCACCGTAGAGGATACGGACCCCAGCCGCCTCCTTGGGGCCGAACTTCTCAGCGAGGAGAGTCCGGATGAGGACCGCGGCGGCCTGCGCGTCACGGCCCTGCGCCGCCCGCCCGGTCCCTATGGCCCAAACGGGCTCGTAGGCCACCGAGAGGCCGGCCGGCCCGCCGTCCGCGCCCGCCAGAGCCCCGCGGAGCTGCGTGGTTAGGACCTCCTCGGTCCGGCCGCCCTCCCGCTCCTCCCAGGTCTCCCCGACGCAGAGGATGGGCTGAAGGCCGTGCCTTAACGCCGCGCCGAGCCGCCTGGACACGCTCTCATCGGTCTCGCCGAAGAACTGGCGGCGCTCCGAATGCCCCACGATCACGTAGCGGCAGCCGACCTCGACCAGCATGGGACCCGATATCTCCCCGGTGAAGGCGCCCTTGTCCTCCCAGTGGAGATTCTGCGCTCCCAGGTCGATCCCCCGGGTCCTCTGAAGCTCCCGCCCGACGTCGCACAGCGCGGTGTATGGCGGGCAGACCACGACATCGACCGGGCCTCCGGTCGCACCGAGCCTCTCGAGTTCCTTGGCTAGGTCGGCAACGAGCGCGCTCGACCGGCTCCTGAGACCGTGCATTTTCCAGTTGCCCGCCACCAGAGGGCGTCGCTTCACCGCCAAAGCCCCCTCCTCACCGAGACCTCGTCTCCCGCTACCGGGATTCCTTCTTGACGTCGAGACACTCCACGCCGGGCAGGGCCTTCCCCTCGATGAACTCGAGCGAGGCCCCGCCGCCCGTGGAAAGATGGCTGACCTCCTGCTCCAGGCCGAGCTGGGTCAAGGCCGCCGCCGAGTCTCCTCCTCCGACAACAGTGAAGCCGCGGCATTCGGCCACGGCCTTGGCCAGCTCCCGGGTCCCGGCCATGAACGGCTCAATCTCGAACACCCCGACCGGTCCGTTCCAGAACACGGAACCGGCCTGCCGGATTTCCTCGGAGTACCTGGCCGCGCTGGCCGGTCCGATGTCCACGGCCCTCCACCCGCCGGGCACCTCGGGCGGGGCGACAACCCGCCTGGCCGCTCCGGCCGTCGCGGACTCGGCCACCACCACGTCCTCGGGGAGCAGGAGTCGCTTGCCCATCGCCGTGGCCTGGGCCTCCAGGCGCCGGGCCTCGCCGGCAAGGTCGGGTTCGACCAGTGACTCCCCGAGGGAGTGTCCTCTGGCGAGAAGGAACGTGTTGGCCATCCCACCGCCGAGGGCCAAGGTGTCGACGAGGCCCATGAGGCGCCCGATGACCCCCAACTTGTCGGAGACTTTAGCGCCCCCTAGGACAGCGACGAACGGACGGGGGGGGTCCCGGAGCAGGCGGCCGAGAGCCTCGAGTTCCGCCAGCATGAGAAGCCCCGCTACCGCGGGCGACAAGTACTTGGCGACAACCGTGGTGGAAGCATGAGCCCGGTGGGCGGCTCCGAACGCGTCGTTGACATAGGCCTCAGCCAGGGTGGCGAGCGATCGGGCGAATGCGTCGTCACCTTTCTCCTCGCCCGGGTAGAACCGCAGGTTCTCAAGAAGAAGAACTTGGCCGTCTTCGAGCCGGCTGGCGGCTTCCTCGGCCGCCGGACCGACGCAATCGGGGGCGAAGGCCACGGGGGTTCCGACTAGCTCCTCCAGCCGCCGGGCCACCGGGGCCAGGCTGTACTCAGGCGCTGTCTTCCCCTTCGGGCGCCCTAGGTGGGAGGCGAGAATGACTTTCGCCGAGCGTTCGGCCAGATACCTGATCGTGGGCAGGGCCGCCCGGATGCGGGTGTCGTCGCCAACCCCGTCGGGGCCGAGGGGCACGTTGAAGTCCACCCGCACGAAGACGCGGCGGCTCTTCCACACCGAGCCGTCCAGGTCTTCGATTCCCATGCGTCGCGTTGTCACAGGCCCCGTCCCGCCACGAGGGCCACAAGGTCGACAAGACGGCTCGAGTAGCCCCATTCGTTGTCGTACCAGGCGATGACCTTGGCCATCCTGTCGCCGATGGCCATTGTCGACAGGCCGTCGACTATGGCCGACTTCGCATTGCCCTTGAAGTCGATGGACACGAGAGGCTCGAAGGTGACGTCGAGGTAGCGGCCCATGGGTCCGCCGGCAGCCCGCCGGAACGCGTCGTTTATGCCGTCGACGGTCACTGTTCGTTCGAAGGTGGCCGTGAGGTCCACCACCGAGACCGTGGCGGTGGGCACTCTTATGGCGAACCCGTTCAGCCGGCCCTTGAGCTCAGGCAGGACCAGGGACACAGCCTTGGCCGCGCCGGTCGTGGTCGGAATCATGTTGAGCGCGGCCGCGCGGGCCCGCCTGAGATCCTTGTGGGGTAGGTCGAGAATCCGTTGGTCGTTGGTGTAGGCGTGGACCGTGGTCATCAGGCCGTAGTCGATGCCGAACTCGTCGTGCAGGACCTTGACCACGGGGGCGAGGCAGTTCGTCGTGCATGAGGCGTTGGAGATGACGTGGTGACGGGCAGGGTCATAAGCCGCGTCGTTCACGCCGAGGACCACGGTGACGTCCTCGTTCTTGGCCGGGGCGGAAATGATGACCTTCCTGGCCCCACCCTTGTCGATGTGCGCCGCCGCCGCATCGCGGTTGGTGAAGGCCCCTGTGGATTCCACGACGATGCTCACTCCTAGCTCCCCCCAGGGGAGCTTGGCGGGGTCCGGCTCGGACAGGACTTTGATGGGCCGACCCGCTATCACCAGGCTGTCTCCTTCTTGGCGGACCTCTCCGTCGAAGATCCCGTAGTTCGTGTCGTACTTGAACAGGTGGGCCAGGGTCTTCGGGTCGGTCAGGTCGTTGACCGCAACCACCTCGAAGCTCCCGCTCTCCATCGCCAGCCGGACGAACTGCCGTCCGATCCGGCCGAAACCGTTCACACCCACACGCACGGACATCTGACGATTCCTCCCTGAATTGCGTCGCCCGAGGTCGCCGCCCATGGCCGGGCCGTCTTAGGGACCAACCGCGACTTCGAGGGCGGGCGAGGGAATACCTGCCCTTGCCGGCGGCCCCTGGTGCGGGTCCCCGCCGGGGTCCGAGCGGCGAACCCCGTCCCCCCGTCCTCCCCCCGTCCCTACGAAGTACTATTCATTCCCCCCGCGGCGGGCGAGAGGCCCTCCCGGGGGGACCACCGACTGCACCTGGACCTCGATACCCTCGCAGGACAGGCCGGTCATGTGTTCGACCACGTCTTTGACCCGGGCCACGACGGCCCCGACGACTTGGGGAATGTTGCAGCCATAGACGACACCGACGGCCAGCTTGAAGGAGACCGCGGCCTCGCCGCTGGTGGCCGTGACCGCGTGAACACGCCCCACCCCTCCGGCTTCCACCGCGGCCTTGGCGGCGATGGCCGCCAGGACGACCTCCTCGATGTAGAAACGCCCGAGTGAACTCCAGGTGGGCCGGACCACGCTCTTCTCGATGAACTCCCCGGGCGAGGGTTTGCCACGGCGCTCGAGCCGTTCCCGTCTGGCTCTGATGAAGACTCTCAGGGGGTCCACCGGGTAGCCCTGGAAGCTCTTGGACACCTCCAGGGTAGGGGCCGGGATGACGTGCTTGCCCTGGCTGGCGCGCACCCGGCGCGCCTTCCGCATCTGCCTGGGGGAGGCGAATTGCTCGATTCTGATGACTTCAGCCGGCGCCGGAAGGCCGAGGGTCGCGGCGACCCTGGATATCATCTCGGGGGAGATGCCGATTATGAGGAGTTTCCCTGGAGCGAGACGGGCCAGAGCGTCCCGAATTTCGGCGGAATGAACCGGATCGTCGAGCAAAGCGCGCCGGGTAGCGGCGACCTTGCTCGGTTCGCGTTTGGCCGACCGGCCCGCCAGAATCTTGCCGTCCGCGATGAGGAGACCGTCGTCCAGGATGGCCGCGGCCCCCATCTCGTGAGCCACAATGGAGGCCCGGTGGCTCTTGCCGGTCCCGCTCGGACCGACAAGGGCGACGACCTTGATATCGGCCAAGACGCCGTCGCCGCGAGTCGAGAGTCCGCGGTCCAAGGTGTCTCCTCTCCAGCCCGGCGGGGCGCGCCAGAGCGGGGCCCGTCATGGCCGGACCCGCTTCACACTTGTCGCTGCCGGCGCCGCCCATCACGGCCCGAGGAGGTCCGGCCTAGAGCGGCTCCTCGCCTCCCCGCGGACTCGGGTTCTGTGGAGCGACCTCGGCCGCGCCGGGTGAGGCGACCTGCCCTCGGGCGCGCCGGCTCGCGCGTCCGGTCTTCCTGCTCAGGCTGATTCCTATCTCGTTGGCCACTTCCTCTTCGAAGCGCTGCTTGGTCAGCCTACCGAGAAGTTCGTCCCGCCGCCCTCTCTTGTCCTCCGCCACGTCACTCACCTCCGCACCTAGTGTTCCGTTGCCCGGAGGGGTTTATGGAGCCCATTTGAGGGCGGCCTGCCTCGTTACTGGCTGTCCTGGAAAGGCTCGGATATCTCCTGGAACTTCTCGAGGAGCCTTGAGGCCTCTTCTCCTTCGAGGACCCGCGGTCTGGTCGTGTCTATCCACACCGGAAGGGCTCTCGCCGACAGCACGCCCGTGTCTCCAAGAACGATCTCCAGAATCATGCTCTCCTTCTGAGTGGGTCGCCGCTGGTCCATGATGAAGTTGCCGAGACTGTAGGCGACGAAGCCGCTCGGGTGAAGCTCGAAACCCTGGACGGCGTGGGGATGGGTCCCGAGGACCACGGACGCCCCGAGAGCGATGGTCCGCCGGGCGATGTCCCGGAGATCGTTCGCCGGGTTGAACGCCTGGGGATAGGGTATGTCCTCCAGGCCCCAGTGGTAGGTGACGATCACGACGTCGGCCCGCTCGCGGGCCGAGGCTATGTCCTCGGCGATGATCTCCATGCGAAGCGGCGAACAACCAGCGATATCGTCAGTGGCCTCAAAGGACCGCCTGTAAGTGTAGTCCCAGAACAGCCCCTCGTCCGCGAACTCCGTATAGGCCAGGAAAGCGACGCGAAGCCCGCCGGCCTCGAGGATTGCCGGGCGCCTGGCCTCCGTTATGTTGGCCCCGCCTCCGCAATGGGCTATGCCGGCCTTGTCCAGGACGGCGATCGTCTCCACCAGGCCGGGAGTGTCGAAGTCAAGGATATGGTTGTTGGCCAGGCCCACCACGTCGATGCCGCCCTTCTCGAGGCAGTCCACGTACTCGGGCCGGGCCTGGAGCCAGATCATCTTGCCGGGTATCGGAGTGCCGGCCAGGGAGAGCGGCGCCTCCAGGTTACAGAAGGCGATGTCCGCGGCCTTCAGGCGGTCCGCGACCAGGCCGAACGGGTAGTTGGTTCCTTGCCCGCTTGCGAGTAGGTCCCGGGTGACGCCGCGTCCGAGCATGACGTCGCCGACGGCGGTCAACCGGACCTCGCGTCTCGTGCCGTAGAAGGCCCCCTGAGCCTCCTCTGTCTCGAGCCACGCCTCGAACTCCCCCACGACCGGGCGTGACGAGAGCGCCCATCCGCGGACGAAGGGGAGACGCGAGACGAGGCCGAGAAGACCGGAAGGCCTGCGGGCCACGACCCTCACCCCGGTTGTGAGCGGATAGCTGCCGTCGGATACCGAGCCTAACGTGGGGTAGACCCCTTCCACCTCAAGAAGCTGGGCCGACGGCGCGCGCTCGGAGAGACTCATCACGTGGAGTCGCGAATCGGGCCACGACACCTCGCGCCCGGACAGCTTCGCGTCCAGCAGGGCTTCCGCCTCCGGCAGGGATAGGGCCCCGGTGACCGCCGGGAACGGGAGACTGAGGAGGTAGGCGAACCGCCACCGGGGCTCTCTCAGCACGGTGCCTGCGGATCGCAGACCAGCGAGAGTGTCGTCGACTGCGAGCACGTAGTCGACGGTGCCCCGAGCCAACAGCTCCGCCAGGGCCGCCGACTCATTCGTGGGCCACGTGGACGGGGGCCGGAAGGCCCCGCCCTCGAGGTCGCCCGCTTGGCCCTCGAGCAGCCGGTTGCCCTGGGCGTCGAGGAGGAGCACTCTGGAGCCTGGGTCGGCCGCGGTGAAGGCTCCTGCGAGGAGCTCGCCTTCCTTGACCATTATCGACGGAACAGCGAGGACAATCGTCCCGGGTTCGCGCTCGCCGCGGAACGCGGCGACGTAGGCGATCGACCCCGCCCCGTAGGCCAGAAGGACCAGGAACACGGCGGCCAACGCGATGTGCCAGGTCCTGAGGCGACGGGAAGGAGTATCGGCACCCAACGGCCCCACCTCCTGGGTCAGGCCCTAATGCGTCCGGTGCAGGAGATGCTCGGTCATCTCCGCCAGCGCCCGGCGGGCGGGTGTGTCCGGCAGCTTAGCGAGCTCGTTGTGGGCCACGGCGGCATAGCCCGCGGCACGGCCCACGGCGTACTGAAGGGAGCCGCTTCGCTTCAGGATATCGAGGACGACGCGGAAAGAGTCTTCGTCGTGACCGTTGGAGAGGACCGCCTTGAGCTGCTCGCGTTCATCCGATTCGCGAAGGGCGTGGATTATGGGCAAGGTGGTAACGCCGTTCCGGACGTCCCCGCCTGCCGGCTTCCCCAGGCGATCGGGGGAAGAAGTCAGGTCAAGGACGTCGTCGACGATTTGAAAGCACAGCCCGAGCGCCCGCCCGAAAGACCAGAGGGTCCGGGTTATCGCATCCGCGGCGCTCGCCCCCAGGGCCCCGATGCGAGCCGATTCGGCTATGAAGATAGCCGTCTTCTTCTCTATCCAATCGAGGTAGTCGTCCTCGGTCTCCTTGAACCGGCGGACACGGCCGAATTGCATCATCTCACCCTTGGCCATCTGGCGCACGCACTCGGAAAGGCAACTTATGACCTTGCTGTTGCCCCACCGGGCCACGATCGTGAAAGCCACCCCGAAAAGATAGTCCCCCGCCAGGACAGCCATGCGGTCTCCCCAACGGGCGTTGACCGTGTCAAGGCCCCGACGCGTCGTCGAACGGTCTACGATGTCGTCGTGGATGAGAGTGGCCATGTGGATGAGTTCGGTGGCCGTGGCGAGCCCGATGATGCGTTCGCTGTCGTCGGGCTGGGCGAAGCGCCCGCCCAAGAGGGCTAGAGCCGGGCGGAGCCGTTTCCCGCCCGCCCGCAAGGGGTGTTGGGTTATCTCCGTCACCAGAGGTATGTTGCTTTGTAGCACTTCGTGGAGCCGGCGCTCGACAATCGCCAAGTCCTGGCCGATCTCCGCGTAGGCCTCAGAAGAGAGCAGGACGCATCACCCGCATATGACCCCCGCCCGGGCACGGCCCGGGTCTCCCCGGCCGGTGGTCGCCGACCCGGTCCTAGAACTCGTTGGGCAGCTCCTTTATCTGGCTGAGAGTGAAGACGGGCCCGTCCACGCAGACGTACTTATCCCCTATGTTACACCGTCCGCACTTCCCGACGCCACACTGCATCTTGAGCTCGAGGGTGGTCACGATCTGGTCGTCGGTGAAGCCCAACTTGGCAAGGGACTGGAGCGTGAACTTGATCATGATGGGCGGCCCGCAGGTTATGGCTACCGCGTTCTTCGGAGAGGGCCCGAGTTCCTCCAGGAACATCGGAACCAGTGCTGTAGGTCCTGTCCAGGTCTCATCCCCCTTGTCGACCGTCAGCGACACGGTCGTATCCTTCTGCCGGGACCAGCGGTTGAAGATGCAGTCCTTGAAGCACAGGTCGCCGGGGGAGCGCGCCCCGTAGACGATGTCGACGTGCCCGAACTGATCGCGGTGGGCCAGGCAGTAGTCGATGAGACATCTTACCGGCGCGAGGCCGATGCCGCCGGCCACGAAGAGCAGGTTCTTCCCCTTCCACTCCTCGGTCGGGAAGCGGTTCCCATAGGGGCCGCGCAGCCCGATCTTGTCCCCCGCCTGTGAGTCGTGGAGGGCTCCGGTGACCCGGCCCACGCGCTTGATGCTGAGTTCGAGCGGCCATCCGCGCGTCGGGGAGGAGGTTATCGAGATCATGGCCTCGCCCACCCCGAACACGGACACCATGGCGCACTGGCCCGGGAGATGACTCCAAGCCTCCTCGGCCTCGGGTCTATCCATGCGGACCTTGAACGTCTTGACGTCACCGGACGCTGTCTCGTCCCGGATATCGATGATCGTGGCGACCTCGGGAACGAGGAGCCTGCCGGCCGCGGCGCTCCCGCCGAAGACCACGGGTGTCTCGCCGGAAGGACCAGGGCCGACCAAGTTGGCGTTCACTGCTCGAGCCCCCTTACCTCGCCGACGACCTGCGGCAGATGCAGGCCGACCGGGCAGCTCTCCACGCACCGCCCGCAACCCACGCACAGGTACTCCCCGTAGCGGTGGTGGTAGTAGTTCAGCTTGTGCATGAATCTCTGCCTGGTCCGAGCTTTCTTGGCCGGACGGGGGTTGTGCCCCGCGGCCATGAGCATGAACTGCGGGAACTTGCAGGAGTCCCAGTACCGGAAGCGCACGCCGCCGCCCCCCGCCCCGCAGTCGGCCACGCCGAAGCAGTAGCAGGTCGGGCAGACGAAGGTGCACGTCCCGCATGAGATGCAGCGGGCCGCCACCTTCTCCCAGTAGGGGCTCTCGAACAGGTTGTCGAGCTTCGAGGCCACGTCGACGCGTCCGAGCTTCGCCCCGAGCGGGGTCTCGAGACCTCGATAGGCGGCCACCACCCGCCCGAGGTCCTGTCCCTCGCCCGCGGGAACCGGCGCTACGCCGGCCGCCGCGGCCTCGGAGCTCTCCAACAAGGCCTCGCCCTTGTCCGTATAGGCCACAGCGTAGAAAGCTCCTGAGCCGGCGTCCGGCGTACCGCGGCCGGGCCCGCTCCTGTCGTAGAGGACGACGTCGGCTCCCCGCTCGCCGCCGGGACTCAGGTCGAAGGCCGTGCAGAAACACGCCTTCGCCGGCTGCCGGCAGGCCACGGCGACGACGGTCAGGCCGTCGCGCCGCGACTTGTAGTGGTCGTCCACGAAGTCCCCGGTCAGGAAGACGTTGTTGAAGAGCTCCACCGCCGCGGCGTCGCACGGCCTCACCCCGAAGAGAATCACGGGGCGCGGGCCGGCGGTGGGCTCCAGTCTCAGGGACTTGCCTCCCTCTCCGTCCGTGGTTGACTGGTACGTGAGCAGGGCCTCGGTCTGGGGGAGGATAGCTCCCTTGGGCGAGTTGACCGTGTGGACCGTGTGGAGGTCAATGAGGTCCTCTTCCCCCGGCTCTAGCTCACGGAAGAGCGACTTCCCCTCGTCCTTGACCGGCGCCATGACCGTGCTCCCGGCGGTCAGGGCGCGTATCCACGCCCCGAGGCCGGTCCTCGGAACCAACTTGGTTGCCTTGGGCACCGGAATGCTAGCCATCGCTGAACCTCCTCCGCCCATCAAACAGCGCCCTCCAGGTCGGGATCCTCGAGCGCGAACTGGCCGAGCGGCTCGATATCCGCGGGGACGTGCGGCCGCTTCACGCCGAAGAGCTCACTGATGTCCTTCAGGAACTTGTCGTTGAGTTCCATGAGCGGGATACCTACCGAGCACACCCGCTCGCACTCGCCGCACCGGATGCAGCGGCCAGCCACGTCGAAGGCCCTGATGAAGTGGTACATCAGTTGCTCTGAAGCGCCCGTCGACCGCCCCATCCAGAGGGGTTCCCACTGGTCGAGTGAGCACTCCCGGCAGTTGCAGGCCGGGCAGACGTTCCGGCACGCGAAGCAGCGGATGCACTTCTCGTATAGCCCCTTGAAGTGTTCGAACCGCTCCTCGGGAGTCATCGCTTCGAGTTCGACGACCCGGGGGTATTCCTGCGCCACCGGCTCGTCGGGAACCGGGTCCCCGATGAGGGTGTCGTACACGACGGGATTCGGGGCGTCGCACCACCCGCAGCGCTTGAGGTAGAGATCCTCGCCCGCCTCCCCGCCCTCGAGCACTCTCTCCCGCTCTTCGTCCGGTAGAGCGAGAACCTTTTCGGGGTCGAGCAGGCCGGTACACGGAATCCCCACTACGTACAGGCGCTCCCTCGGGAACCGGTGGTCCTTCAGGATGCGGTCCAGAGCCAAAGACCCGCAGCCGTTGACTACTATCCCTACCTTCTCCTCGCCGGCGAGGCGGTCAAGCAGGTACTTGGCGAGGTTGAAGGCGACCAGGGGGTTCCACACCAGCCTGCCGGCCTCCTCAGGGGTCGCGGCGAAGAAGGCGACCGGGAGACCGTCCCAGCCCTCCTCGTGGCCGAGGAAGACGGACACGGTGCCGTCGGTGAGGAGCCTCCGCGCCTCGGCCCTGAGGGCGCCCTGCGCCTGACCGAGTGTCTTCACATCGAGTTTCCTTGGCACTGCTTCCCCTCCCCGCTTAGAGGCCGGCCAGCGTCTGCGCCGGCCCCAGAGCCTTGACCGTCTCGGAGATGGACCGGACGATGTCCGCCCATTTCTGGCCCTCGGAGGCCGAGCACCAGTGAGTTTCGAACCGCCGAGGGTCTATCCCGAGGTACTCGAGGTACGACTTCAGGACCAATAGTCTCCGGCGAGCGTAGAAATTGCCTGTCGAGTAGTGGCAGTCACCAGGGTGACATCCCGAGACGAGGACCCCGTCCGCTCCGCGCTGGAAAGCGCGGACGATGAACCTCGGGTTCACCCGTCCGGAGCAGGGCACGCGTATGATCCGCACGTTGGCCGGCTGAACCATGCGACCGGTCCCGGCCGAGTCGGCCCCCGCGTACGAGCACCAGTTGCACAGGAAGGCAACAATGACGGGTTCCCAGTCGGCCCCAGGCCGTGACTCGGATGCCACCTCGCGAGCCTGACGTTCTGTCGCCTGACTTCCGGCCATTCTCGATACCTCCACCTTCCCCCGACCTTCACAGCCCGTAGAGGTGGCCTCCCGCGTGGCGAGGCCATCGGCCGCCCGCGCCGGGTTACCGGCCGGCCGCGCAAGCCGCGCGGTACCAGCCCAAGAGCTCATCGACCTCAGCCAGCATCTGCTCGTTGGTGAAGCCGGACAGGTTCATGGCCCCGTCCCGGCAGGCCACGGTGCAAGCACCGCAACCCTGGCAAAGCCCGGGATTGACCGCGGCGACCTGGCGGGAAACCTCCCTGCCGGCGACCCGCTCGGTGATTACCTTGGCGTCGATGGCCTGGTAGGGGCACACGGGCTTGCACCAGAGACACCCGGAGCACAGAGCCTCGTTCACCCGGGCGATCATCGGTTCAGTAGCCATCTGGTCGCGCGACAAGAGGGCGATGACCTTCGCCGCCGCCGCGCTGGCCTGAGCCACCGTGTCGGGAATGTCCTTCGGTCCCTGGCAGGCGCCGGCGAGGAATATGCCGGCGGTGTTCGTCTCCACGGGGCGAAGCTTCGGATGAGCCTCGTTGAGGAAGCCGTAGCCGTCGTAGGAGACGCTCAGTGTCTGGGCGATCCTGGCCGCGTCGCGCTGGGCGACCATTGCCGGGGCGAGCACGACCATGTCCACCTCGACCTCGATGGGTCGGCCGAGAAGGGTGTCCTCGGCCTTCACCACGAGCCTACTGCCGTCATGGTATATCTTCGAAGGCCTGCCGCGGACGTACTCGACCCCGTAGTCCACGGCCGACCTCTTGTAGAACTCCTCGTAGGCCTTGCCGGGAGTGCGGATGTCCATGTAGAAGACAAACGCTCGCCCGTCCTTCACTTTGTCGCGGTACTGCATGGCGTGCTTGATGGAGTACATGCAGCACGCCCGTGAGCAGTAGGTGGTTCCCTTCTGCTCGTCCCGCGAACCCACGCACAGGATGAAAGCGACGCTCTCCGGAACCTTGTGGTCGGACGGGCGCTTGATCTTGCCCTCGGTCGGACCGGAAGCGTTGACAAGCCGCTCGAACTGCAGCGATGTTATGACGTCAGGATAAAGGCCGGCGCCGTACTCCCCGTACCTTTCCACGTCGAACAGGTCGAAGCCGGTGGCCACCACGATGGCCCCGACCTTCTCCCGGACGAGAGTATCCTCCTGGTCGAAGCGGATGGCTTTGGCCTCGCAGAACTTCTCACAGACCTTGCACTTGCCGGTCTTGTAGTAGGTGCAGTTCTGCCGGTCTATCACCGGCTTGTTCGGGACGGCCTGCGGGAACGGGGTGTAGATGGCTTTCCTCTGACCCATGCCCACGTCGAATTCGCTCAAGACCTTGGTCGGGCACTTGGTCTGGCACAGCCCACAGCCGGTGCACAGCTCTTCGTCGACTCCGCGGGCCTTCTTGCGGATGGTGACCGTGAAGTTCCCGATGTAGCCCTCCACCTTCTCGAGTTCGGACCACGTGTAAAGCGTGATGTTCGGGTGCTTGGCGGCGTCGACCATCTTGGGGGTCAGGATGCACTGCGAGCAATCAAGGGTTGGGAACGTCTTGTCGAGTTGCGCCATGCGCCCGCCGATGGTGGCCTCCCGTTCCAAGAGCACGAC
>QZJP01000007.1 GCA_003599345.1 Bacillota bacterium
AGTTCGCCGTCACGCACCGACAGGATGGGCTTGAGCTGGAGGAGTGAGCCCAACAGGGCCTGGACCCGACCCAGACGACCGTTCCGGTACAGGTATGTTAGAGTGTCGACGGACAGGACGATCTTGACCTTACTGGAGACGGTCTTGACTCTCTCGGCGACCTTATCGAGGGGAAGGCCCGCCAGAGCCGCCCGGGCCGCCTCGATCACGGCCCACCCCTGCCCCATCGACGCTAGGCGCGTGTCCACGACCTCGATGCGGTAGCCCTCCTCGGCCAGAATATCCCGGGCGATGCAGGCCGACTGGTAGGTTCCGCTGAACTTCGCGGACGGCTGAACCGAAATCACCGGCCGGCCGTCTTGGCCGGCCTTCCGGAAGGCCTCCACGAACGCCCCGGGAGAGGGTTGGGATGTCCGGACGGGTTCCGTGCCCTGCGCCAAACGCTCCATGAACTTCGCGATGGAGATGTCCTCGCGGTCCTTCAGCTCCTCCTGGGGGCTGAACCTGACAATCGCCGGGACCATCGTGATGCCGTACTTCTCGATCAGGTCGTCCGGAAGATCGCTGACACTATCGGTGACCACGCTGACCTGGCTCATATTGGGCCTCCTCCTCCACTCACAGGCCGGCCCCGCCTGGGCCCGCCGGAGTCGTCGGTGTCCCCACTATTCGGCCCCGCATCCCTGACCGCCTGCAGCGTCTCGGGCGATAGCAGAAGGTCGAGACACGTCATGGCCAAGGCCTTCGCCGCGACTATCAGGGCCTCCTCACCCTCTGGAGAAACCGACGCGGCGGCGAACTCCCGGCTGTGCGACGGGGGAGCGCCGAGCTGCCGTGTGATGGCGACGTAGGGGTGGATGGCGGGGACGACGTGACTCACATTGCCCATGTCGGTCGAGCCGGTCCCTCGGCCGTCACTCGCTGACCTGGCCGGAGGTCTCCCGAGGGCGGCCATGTTGCGCGCGAATACCTCGTCGAGAGGCCTGTTCGGCACGAGGTTCAAGTAGGACCGGGCGAACTCCCGGAAGCTTACCTGGCAGCCGGTCGCCATAGCCGCTCCCCGGGCGCAGTTCTTGACCTTCTCGGCCGCCGGCTCTATTCCATCGGGGTCCGGGGCCCTGACGTAGAGCCTGATGATGCCGTCGTCGGGCACGACGTTGGGCGCGTCGCCGCCCCTGGCGACGATGCCGTGGACCAGGACCGTCCCCGGCAGGTGCTGCCTCAAGGCATTGATGGCGTTGAGCGTTTGGAGGACGGCCTCCAGGGCGTTGATGCCCTCGTGGGGAGCTCCGGCGGCATGAGCCGCTTTCCCCCTGAACGACACCTCCAGGGCGACCCGGCAGGTCGACCGGCCGCTCAGCGAGTCGGCGCTGCCCGGGTGGACCATGAGCGCCGCGTCGACATCGTCGAACACGCCGGCCTCGACTAGGGCCACCTTGCCCCCGGCCCCGTCCACCGCGCCTTCCTCAGCCGGGCAGCCGACAACTCTCAGGCTGCCTGGGAACGGGTCGCTGTCCGCCGCGACGCCGGCCAGGGCCATGGCCGCCCCGACGGAGGCGGCCCCGATGAAGTTGTGCCCGCAGCCGTGGCCCACGCCGGGGAGCGCGTCATACTCGGCCAGAAGAGCCACGGTCGGGAAGGGTCCGGGACGGGCCGGGCAAAGGCCGGCAGCACCATCCGCAGGCTCGACGGAACCACCGCGCGGCGGCCACGGGGACGTGGCCACGAACGCTGTGTCCAGTCCCGCGACGCCGCGCCTGACCGTGTACCCGCATCCCTCCAGCAGGCCGGTCAAGAGGGCGGAAGCTTTGAACTCCACGAGTCCCAGTTCCGGGTTGTCGTGTATCTCCCGGCTGGCGGCCTTGATGACCGGCGCCAGCCCGTCGACGGCGCGCGCGGCGGCCTTCTTGGCCTCTTCCAGCGACACGTAGAGCCCTCCCGCCCAAGAACCGACCGAGGCCCGGCCGGCTGCCCCCGCCCGAGCCGGGGACCTAGTTCCAGAAGGCCCCGAGGTACCAGGAGACGACCGCCTGGCCAAAGAACGAGGCGATCAGCCCCCCCAGGGCCAGGAACGGCCCGAAGGGCATGAGGTCCCGGCGCTTCTTGGCCCCGGCGAGCATCAGGCCGACGGCAACCACGGCTCCGACCACGAAGCCGGAGAGGAGCGCGATCACTAAACCCTTCCAGCCCAGAAAAGCCCCCATCATCGCGGCCAGCTTGATGTCTCCTCCGCCCATGCCCCCGCTTGTCACCATGGCGACGATGAGGAGGAACCCCCCGCCGGCGGCCAGCCCCAAGAGCGCGTTCACGAGCCCCACCCCGGGGTTGAGCGAAGACAGGACCAGCCCGACCACAATCCCCGGAAGAGTCACGGCGTCCGGTATCAACTGGTGCCGGGCGTCCGTGACGCCGGACACGATGAGGAACGAGCCGAGAACGGCCACCGACAGAGCTCCCGGACTCCACCCCCAGGACCAGAGCGCGGCCACGTAGGCAAGGGCGTTACAGACCTCCACCAGGGGGTACACCGGAGAGATCCTCGCCCGGCAGGTCTTGCACCGTCCGCCGAGGGCTATGTAGCTCAGAACAGGGACAAGCTCCCACCAATCAAGGACTCTCTCGCACGCGGGACACGACGACCTCGGCGCCACAAGGGACAGGCCGCGAGGGAGCCGCCAGATGCACACGTTGAGGAAGCTGCCGACGAGGAGACCGAAGCCCGCGGCAGCGACGAGCACCAGGGGTTCGCGGCCGGTGATCAACCCTGTGACCTCCTGACCGGAGGCCCGATGATGCCCCGGGCCTTGAGATACCCGAGCCACGCCCGTTCCGCCTTGCGAACGAGGCGAGTCCCAATGAAGTCACGCCCCGACACCGGGACCACGAGAATGGTCCGGCATCCCATGGGCTTCGCCCCCAAGACGTCCGTGAATATCTGGTCTCCGACCACGGCTACCTCCTCAGGCCGTAGGCCGAGCGCGGCCACCGCCTTCCGGAAGGCCGCCCGCCGGGGCTTGCCTGCTCTGGCCGTGCCGGAGATGCCGAGGTACCTCGAGAAAAGGTCCACGCGAGGGCCAAGGTCGTTCGAGATGATATGCGGGCGGAACCCGCGGGCCCTGACATCGCCCATCCACTCCGCCAGGCGGGGTTCCGGTTGGCCGAAACGCCACGCGGCCAGAGTATTGTCGAGATCAAGGAGCAGGCCGCGGATACCCCGGGCCTTGAGGGCGTCGAGGTCGATATCGTATATGGACTCGTAGTAGTCGTCGGGGATGAGGTGCCCCCAGCAGGACCCCGCCACCGGACACCTCCGCAGGTAGGCTCGTTCCAGGTAGGCCAATTATACCACAAGGCCCAGCCCCGCCCCCGGTCGCGGGGGAGGGGCCGGGCGGCTGGGCACCAGGGGCGCCGTGGTCGTTCGCGAGCCGGCACAGGCCCCCCGCTACGGTGCGCGGTTCGGGGGGCAGGTGACGTGGCAGGCGTCGGCGCGGAGTTCTTTTCTGAGGCGACCCAAGGCCTTCTTCTCGATGCGCGAGACATACGACCGAGAGATTCCCAACATGCGGGCGATTTCGCGCTGTGTCTTCGAAACCCCGTTGGCCAGGCCATAGCGGAGCTCGAGAACGAGCTTCTCCTTGCCCGTGAGTCTCGAGACCCTCCCCCGCACCCTGTTTTCGTCCAAGCGTGACCCCACGAGGTCTGGCACCATGTCCTCGTCCGAGCAGAGGACGTCCATGAGAGTCAGCTCATTACCCTCCCGGTCCACCCCTATCGGGTCGCTGAGGCGCACCTCCGCGTTGAGCGGGCGGATAGTCCTGAGATACATCAGGATCTCGTTCTGGATGCACCGAGCGGCGTAGGTGGCCAGCCTGGTCCCGCGAGTCGGGTCGAAGGTGTTGATTCCCTTGATCAGGCCCACCGTGCCTATGGAGATGAGGTCGTCAGTCTCCACCCGCGTGTTGGCGAACTTCTTGACGATGTGGGCCACCAGGCGTAGGTTTCTCTCGATGAGCACGCTTCGGGCCTCTGACGAACCAGCGGCCATCTCCTTAAGATAGCGGGCTTCGTCGGCTCGCGAAAGGGGTCGCGGGAATGTTCCGGGGTTTGAGACGTAGCCTACTATGGACTCATGTTCGTCACGTCTTCCCCTTCCTCGCGTAGGCCCTTCTTCCAGACCCCCTCCAAAGACCGCGAGGAGACCAACGAAAGGCAAGACCGGAAAGCCGTAAAGCACCTACCAGGCCTCCTTCCAAGCGAGCAATTACCATGGTATGAGGAAGGAAACCGTCGGTGCTTGTACCTGTCGCCCTGGCCCTGTCCCTTTTTCCGTACCGGTCTACGACCCACGCGATCGCAGCCCGCCGAGGACCTCCCCGAAGATGCTTGCGGCGTGTGCCCCCCCGGCCTGCGTGTCTTCCACGACGACAACGATGACATAGCGTGGAACCACGGCGGGCCAGAAGCCGGCGAACCACGCATCGTGGAGCGCCCGGCCGCTATGATCCCGGCGGCCCGTTTCAGCGGTGCCGGTCTTGCCCGCGACGTCGGGGGCCACGGCCGCCGCCCGCCCGGTGCCGTCCCTCACGGCCGCGACCAGAGCGCCGGCCACTTGAGCGGCAGTGGCTTCCGACATGACCCGCTCCCGCCGCCCCGGGCCCGCTGCGGCGAGGCTAGCCGTCGTACCCGCGGGGGACCGCACTTCGCGCACCAACCTAGGGAAGACCGACCGCCCTCCGTTCGCGACCGCCGAGAAGAAGCAAGCCATCTGGAGAGGAGTCACTTCCACCGTGCCTTGCCCGAAGGCCGCATCGGGCTCAAGCTTCTCGGCCTGGGTCGGAGGCAATGACCCGGTCTCTTCACCCGGCAAGCCCGAGAACGTCCCTCGCCCGAACCCGAACCGAGCGGCCCACTCCCTCAGGGCGTCCTGGCCAAGCCGTTCCCAGAGCCTTACAAAGACCGTGTTGCACGAGACCGTCAGCCCCTCGGCCAGGGTGATTTCCGTGTCGGAGCGGCCGGAATGAGCCGGGCAGGCGATCTCTCGCCCGTCCGCGGCTACGGTTCCGCCGCAAGCGAAGCGGTCCGCCCGGTGCACGGCTCCCTCCTCCAACGCCGCCGCCATCACAACCGGCTTGAAAGCGGAACCCGGAGGGTAAGCCACAAGGGCGCGGTTCAGAAGGCAACCGTCGGTCCGCTCGAGTTCCTCGTCAATCCTCGCCTGGTCGAAGTCGGGACGAGAGCCCATGGCCAGGACATCGCCGGTCCAGGGGTCCATCACGACGATCGCTCCCCGTGCCACCCGCCGGTCCATGACTTCCTCGACAACCCTCTGGACCCCCACGTCGAGAGTCGTCACGATGTCACAGGGCAGGTTCACCAGCGGGGAACCGCCTGCGGCGCTGTAGAGCTTACGCCACCCCAGGGATTCGACGGCCTCGCCGCGCCCGTCTACGAACAGCGCCAGGAACTCCGGCCCCCGCCCCGCCAGGATGGAATCCCATGCTTCTTCGAGACCGGCCTGCCCCGATTGGCCGGCGTAGCCCACCACGTGGCGAGCCACCGAGTCCGCACCGTAACGGACCTCGTCGGCGATCAGCGCCAGGCCTTCGAGGCCGATTTCCCCGAGTCTCCGTGCCGTGCCGGGGGGAACACCCCGGGCTACATAGACTGGCCCGCATCTCCCGTCAAGGCGAGCCTCCACCGCCGAAGGCGAGAGTCCGAGCGCGGCCGCCAGCATCGATACCTGCCGGCTTCCGGCGGGGAAGTAGTTCGCGTACACGGCGACCGTGTAGCTGAGCCGGGAGCCGGTAAGGGACACTCCCGTGCGGTCCAGTACGGCCCCCCGCGTCGGTGAGAGCGGAATCACCTGCGCGCGCTGCGAAACGGCAGCTTCGGCCAGGCGGGCGTGTGAGGCCAGTTGCACCCAGGCGAGACGAGCCGTCAGAACGGCGGACAGGATGGTCGCCAAGACCACGAGCAGGATGAGGCGCGCCGCAGGCCTGGTGGGCAAGCGGGAAGACCGGCGAAGGCGCATGGGCGGGATCTCCACCTAGGGGTCAACCTGGGATGCCTTTAGGGTACCCCGGCCCGGTCGGTGTATCCGGGGACCAGGACGGACCTAGAGCCCACCTCCGCCCTGATACTGGCTCACCGCGCGAACATGCTCCTCGAAGGTGCGGCTGAAGTGGTGGGTACCGTCGTTCTTGGACACGAAGTAGAGGAAGTCCGTGTCCGCGGGGTATAGCGCGGCCCGGATCGACGCCATCCCCGGGGCGCAGATGGGGCCGGGAGGTAGACCCGCGTTCTCATAGGTGTTGTACGGCGAGACTACCTCGAGGTCTGTGAACAGGAGCGGCTCATTCGGAGGTTTGGACAGGACGTAGCGGACCGTGGGGCAGGCATCGAGCTTCATCCCGATGCGGAGCCGGTTGTGGTAGACGGAAGAAATGATGTCTCTTTCCTCCGCCACAGCCGCTTCCTTCTCGATGATCGAGGCAAGCGTCAGGACTTCGAAGGGGGCCAATCCGAGTTCCTGTGCCCTCGCCGAGAAGTCGCCACTGAGCACCTCTACGGTTCGACCGGCCATCCTCCGCACAATGGCCTCCGGGGGGACCCCATCTTCGAAGAAGTAGGTGTCGGGAAACAAGAGACCCTCGTAGGTCTCAATGAAGGGCCGCCGCTCGGCCGGGAGAAACGGAAACCCGCCGTCGGCGGCTACGCGTTCTACGGCCTTCCGGAACTCTTCGGCCGTCGCCAGGCCCTTCTCCTCGAGCAAGGCCGCCATCTGGGCGATGGTGTATCCCTCGGGGACAGTCAGGGAGAAAGTGATGACCTGGCCGCGTCCTATCTTCCTCAGGATGGCCCACGTGGACTGACCCGGCCCGAGTTCGTACCGCCCGGTCTTCAGGCCCCGGTCGTAGCCAAGAAGCCCGCTCAGGACTCGGAAACTGAGGGCGTCTCGGACCAGGCCCTGAGCCTCCAGCCGGGAGGCGACAGCCGCCGCTCCGTCGCCCGGCCGGACGTCGAAGACGATCATTTCCTCGGAGCCGGGACTCGCCGGCGTCGCCGCGAGGACCAGGCCGCAGGCCCCGAGAGTAAAGACCCCTGCCAGGGCCAAGAGCAGGTACCGAACGACAAGAGACCGGGCCGCCGCGCGGGCCGCGCGGGCCCAGTCCCCCGCTGACCTGCCGATGATCAGGAACGCCCGCCCGTAGCTGCGGTGATATGAGGTCATCCGATCATTCCTCCGGCCTCGGGTTTCTAGTCGGCCGGCCCTATCTCCTCTTGGCGCTCCCTGCCCGGTCACCCGCAATCATCCCCGGGAGCCACCCCCCTCGAGGTCCCGCGTCAGGGAAGACGTCCGCCGAAACGCAAGGCCCGCCCGTGACCGGGCGGGCCGGACTGGCCGTGGGCTGCAACGACGGGTGCCCTCAGTCGTCCTCGTCGTCGTCGTCCTCGTCGTCGCTCTCCTCTTCCCAATCGTCATCTTCGAGGGAGGACTCCCACACTTCGGCGACCTGTTCCCACTCCGCGTCGTCCTCAATGTCGCTAAAAACGCGGTCGCCGTTCTCGTCGGTCTCGACTCTCAGGATGATCGCTTCACCCTCATCGTCCTCGACCGTGTCTTCGGCCTCGGCGTCCTCCCCGTCCAGGGGAGCAAGGACCGCGTACTCGTTGTCGCCGACCTCGAGGATCTCTATGAGCTCGAATTCATGGTCCTCGCCGTCCTCATCCGTCAGGACGATGACATCCAGGTCATCCTCGTACTCCTGGCCCACTGGTCGTCCTCCCTTCGGTCTCACGCCCTGATACTGCCCCTCTGGGCGACCCTCTATGAGGCCTGGCGCCGCCGCGTGGGCTGACTGATTATATTTTCGCCGTTCGCGAAGTGTCAACCAGTGCCGGCGCGCCTCCATTCGGCCACGAAACGCTCGAAGAGATGTTTCGACAGCACTTTTCCAACGGCCACGGCCGGAACGGCCACG
Organism: Bacillota bacterium; assembly: GCA_003599345.1. Taxonomy (GTDB): domain Bacteria; phylum Bacillota; class Sulfobacillia; order UBA995; family UBA9673; genus SURF-36. Next base: position 7,983 of record QZJP01000007.1, read on the forward strand.
AGCATGCCGAGTATCCCGTAGAGGTTGAGTCCCGCCAGAAGTGAAAAAATGACCACCAGCGGGTGGAGCCCTACGCTGACGCCGAGGATCCGCGGCGTGACAAACAGGCTGTCAATCTGCTGGATAACGAAGAAGGCCGCTATTGTCTTCAGGGCCAAGAGCGGGCTCTCCAGCAGCGCGAGGCCCACCGCCGGCACGGCCCCTATGATGGGCCCGAAGTAGGGTATCACGTTGGTGACTCCGGCTACGACACCCAAGATGGCGGAGAACGGAAGACCGAGGATCTGAGCCGCGATTCCCACCAGAGACCCGACAATTGCAGCCACCAGCAACTGGCCTCGTATGTACCCGGCAAGGACCTGGTTCATCTCGGACAGGGCCCGGAGGGTCTCGCCACGAGATGAGACGGGTAGAAGGGTCGCGACCCCGTTCCGGATAACGTCCCTATCGCGGATGAGGTAGAAGGCCAGGAAGGGCGCCAGAAGTAGGGTGAGCACACCCGACAGCGCATTGAAGAGGCCCGCGAGAACCGCTTCGATGAAGGCGATGAGGTTCATCTGTGCCCTGCGAATGGCGTTGTCGATGAGCTCTCTCAAGTCTTCGGGAAGCCCGACCTCGCTGTAGCGAGCCTGCAATTCGAGAATGACGTCTCTGACCTGCGCCGCGAGCGCCGGAAGGGTCTCGGCGAGCAGAGTCAGTTGGCGGATGAATACCGGGACCAATCCAATCAGGAACAAGACCACGAGCCCGAACGCCACCAGGTAGACGAGCACTATGGCCGCCAGGCGCGGCACTCGCCTCGACTCCAGGAATCGGACCGGCGGCTCGAAGATGAGGGCGAACACGGCGGCAAGTACGAACGGTACCAGAGCCGTCCTGACGACGAAGGCGAAGAAAACAAGACCGGCGGCCAGGAACGCCAGTATCGCCATCCTGGTCCGCCGGCTAGCTATGTTGGCTCCCCCCTGCCCGGCCGGGAGGCGGGGAACCGCGGCTTACCGCTCCTCCAAGGCCTCGTCAACCTCACGCCTTGCCCGATGGGCGAGGCGTTCAGCCTGCTTGCGCAGGCCGCGACCCCGTTCCATGACTCTCTCCCTGAACTCGGGCTTGATCGACGGAGCGAACATGGCTCCCAGTAGCCCACCGATCAGCCCCCCGGTGATCAACCCACGCCAGAAGCTGTTAGCCAACGGCTCACCTCCCAGGGGTACGGTACCTGACCCCCGTCGCCTTCGGGGGTCGCTCCGCCCAGAGCGGTCTACGCGCCGCCGGCGCGCCCGACGCCACCGCCGGTTGCGCAAGCTGGGTAAGGCCGGCCCGACCCAAAGGAATCAGGCTCCCGTCCTCCTCGACTTCGTAGACCTCGGCCCTATTGTCCCCAACCGTGAACTGAACAAAGCAGTTCCAGCAGTAGTACTGGCTTCCAGGCAGATACCCGACCTCACGTGAGCCGCAGGACGGACAGATCACTCTAGCGTCCCTCCCGGTCCCGGTGCCCCGCTCTGGTCCCGGGTCCAGTCGATCTGGTCCACGACCACCGAGTCCGGGCCCACGACGAGCCCTTCCGTAAGCGGGAGGGTCTTCCGCCCATCGACGAAATCAGCCAGTAGTCCCGTCGTGAGTTCGTACCCCCACACGGCCCCGCTCTCCGGATCGAAAATCACGTCGTCCACGTAGCCGAGCATCCTGCCCTCCCGGGTCAGAACCCTCTTCCCCAGGGGAGGGGCGTCCGCGTCCTCGTGGGACGGGCCTCCCCCGGAACCGTCCGGCGCGGCGGAACTGCCTGCCGATAGGAGCCTCGTCTCTGCCCCGACCGTCACCGCGGCGGGACCGAGGGAGTGTACCTGGTCGAAGGGCAGGAAGCGCTCGCCGCCCGGCATGGCGACGAGCAGGCCCCGCAGCCGACCCCGGCCGAGATCGAACACCGCGTCCTTGACCCGCCCGACCGATTCGCCGGAGTCCACGACAATGACCGGAAGACCGGAAAGTTCGGCCCGTCGCCGCATGAGAGCCTCCTCTCGTCCTGGATTATGATTCCTCATGAAAGCGTTGAAGATGCGCGGGAGGGCGGTCCTCTCTTCGGGATGCCTCACGCGTGACGGGCCGACGGGGCCTGGAGGAAAGAGCGGACAGGGCGCGTTCTAGCGCTTCGGTTCGGGCGATTATCCCGCCACCCACGACCTCCTCGCCGCGATAGAGAACGGCGGCTTGGCCGGGGGCCGCGGCCCGGTGCGGCACATCGAGGGAGACGTGGAACACTGCCGGGTCCTCCGATGGGTAACTGACAACCCCTGTAGTCTCTCGAGCTCTGTACCGGAGCCTCACCGCTAGACGTGCTCCCGCGGGCGGGGGCGAACCGCTCACGAAGGTCGCGCCGGTCGCGCTGAGCCACCGGGAGGCCGCCTCATGGGCCGACCCGACGACGAGGGCGTTGGCTTCCGGGATTAGGGCCACCACGTAGAGGGCGTGCGGGCCTCCGAGGCCCAGACCACGCCTCTGGCCGACGGTGTACCGGGCCAGACCCCGGTGCGTTCCGAGCCGGCGCCCCGCGGTGTCCAGGATGGAGCCTTCGGCGAGCCGGGTCCCGGACCAGGTCTCGATGAAGTCGGCGTGGCCCTCGCCTGTGATGAAGCAGATATCCTGGCTCTCAGGGCGAACTGCCGCCTGGAGCCCCATCCTCGCGGCCAGGACCTTGACTTCCGCTTTCTCCATCCCGCCGAGCGGAAACATGACGTGACTCAGTTGGTCCTGGCTGAGGCCGTAGAGGACATAGGACTGGTCCTTCGCCGGGTCGCGCCCCTTGAATAGGTGGTGAAGCCCGGCCGCGTCTTTGGCAACGCGGGCGTAGTGGCCCGTGGCGAGGTGCCCGGCCCCCATGTCGAGGGCGGTCTCTAGGAGCCTACCGAACTTGACGAAACGGTTACACGCCAGGCAGGGATTGGGCGTCAGCCCCTCGCGGTAGAGGCGGCAGAAGGGCTCGACCACCACTTGCCGGAACGTGTCCCGGACATCGACCACCTGGTGGGGGATGCCCAACTGGCGGGCGACGCCCGCCGCCGCCGCGACGTGCGGCAGGCCGCCGGCGGGATGGTCGAGTTCGCCCCCGGCCGACACCGCGTCGAACCCGGTCGTCATTGTCAGGCCGAAGACCTCGTGGCCGGCTTTGAGCAGCAGGGCGGCCGTGACGGCGGAGTCCACCCCGCCGCTTAGCGCCACCGCCACCCTGGCACCGGTGGTCGGACCGCTCCGGGTCACTCCGCCGGGCGTGGGCCCTCGGCGACCGCGCGTCCTATCTTACCGCAGCACCCCGGGCACTTGTCCTCATCGCTCCCGGCCGCCACCTTGTCCTTCACGGAGGCGTCCGTTCCGTCGCCCTGCCCATGGCGGCGCCTGTAGTCGTCGATAGCCAGATGGAGCGCGTCGGCGGCCAGGTTGGAGCAGTGCATCTTCACCGGGGGCAGTCCCCCCAGGGCGTCGGCGACCGTCCTGTTGGAGATTGCCAGGGCCTCGTCGAGAGTCTTCCCCTTGACGAGTTCAGTGACCATGCTGCTCGTAGCGATGGCCGCGCCGCAACCGAACGTCTTGAACTTGATGTCCTGGATCCGGTCGTCTTTCACCTTGATCGAGATGCGCATGATGTCCCCGCACACGGGGTTCCCGACCTGGCCGACCCCGTCGGCCTCGGCTATCTCGCCCACGTTCCGGGGGTTCTCGAAATGCTCCATTACCTTCTCGTTGTACAAGGCTATCCTCCTGATCGTCTATCGGGCCCCGGGGGTCACGGGACCACTCTCGCAACGCTCTCCGGGCCTACCGGCCGCCTCCCTCGCTCTCTCGGCGACCGCCTTGGCGTGCAGGGGCGACATGGCCCTGAGTCTCTCGATGACGCCGGGCAGGACCTCGAGCACGTAGTCCACGTCCTCGTCGGTGTTTTGCGTACCGAGGGTCATTCTCACGGAGCCGTGCGCCACCTCCGGCGGAATGCCCATGGCCAGAAGCACGTGCGACGGCTCGAGCGAGCCTGACGTACAGGCCGACCCGCTGGAGGCGGCGATGCCCTTCTTGTCGAGGGAGAGAAGGATGGATTCTCCCTCCACGAACTCAAAGCTTACGTTGACGTTGTTCGGCAGGCGGCGCGTCGGGTGACCATTAAGGTGGGAGAACTCGACTCGCCCGAGAAGCCCGTCGATAAGGCGGTCCCGGAGGGCGGTCAGCCGGCGGACCCTGTCGTCCATTTCCTTCCGGGCCAATTCCGCCGCGAGCCCGAAACCCACCACGCCCGGGACGTTCGAGGTGCCTGCCCGGCGCTTCCTCTCGTGGCCCCCGCCGTGGATGAGCGGTCGTATGCGACGGCCCTTGCGCACGTACAGGGCCCCGACGCCTTTGGGACCGTAGAGTTTGTGCGATGAAACGGACATGAGGTCGATGCCCATCTCATCCACGCTGAACGGGACCGCCCCGAACGCCTGGACCGCGTCCGTGTGGAACAGGACTCCCTTCTCCCTGCACGTCCGCCCGATCTCCATGATGGGCTGGATGGTGCCCACCTCGTTATTCGCGAACATCACGCTGACCAGGACGGTATCCGGCCTGATGGCCTTGGCCACGTCATCGGGGTCAACCGTCGCCGTGCGGTCGACCGGCAGGTAGGTCACCTCGGCCAACCCTTCCTTCTCAAGCTCCTCGCAGGTGTGAAGAACGGCGTGGTGCTCTATCTTCGTGGTGACCACGTGCCTACCACGGTCGGAATAGGCGGCCAGGGACCCTCGGATGGACATGTTGTCCGCCTCAGTCCCACCGCTCATGAAGACTACCTCTTCAGGACGGGCGCCCATGAGGTCGGCCACCCTCGCCCGGGCCTCTTCCGTCGCCTCCGCCGCCCTCCGGCCGAAGGAGTGGACACTGGAGGCGTTGCCGTAGTCCGTAAGCATGTAGTGCGCCATCGCCTCGGCTACTTCACGTCGCACGGGAGTCGTGGCGGCGTGGTCCAGGTAGACCGAGCGGAACCTCTCCCCCGCCCCACCACCGTCTGATGTTGCCATGCCCGCAATCACCCTTTCGCTAGTCACCGGCTACGCCCGGTCGCATCCCGAACAGGCTCTACCTCGTACCGGCCTGGCGCTCGTCCTCGGCGACGAGGTCGGCCAGGGAGAATGAGTCGAGAACCTCGTTCATGCTGTCGCGCAACCGTTTCCAGATGCCTCGTGTGACGCAGCAATCGGACTTGGCGCAAGGGGTGGCGTGGACACCCTCGGCGACGCAGTCGACCGGGGCGATAGGGCCCTCCAGGACCCTGATGACGTCACCGACGGTTATGTCGCCGGGCCTCCTCGCGAGCGCGTAGCCGCCCTGCGCTCCCCGTACGCTTCTAACCAGCCCCGAGCGTCTCAGGGCCCCCAGGAGTTGCTCGAGGTAGGCCTCGGGAACCCCCTGACGCTCAGCGATGGTCTTCAGGGGCACGGGGGCCTCATCCATGTGGCGCGCGAGGTCATAGCACGCCAAGAGGCCGTACTCGCCCTTGGTTGAGAGCTTCAGTCCCCTCGCCCCCTTAACCCGATAAAGTCTATCGTTTTACTCAGCTTTCTCACCCCAGAGTGTAGCACCGGTCCCCCTGGCGGTCAACCGTAGTTCGCGCTCAACCCGGCCGCATACACATAACCGTCCGAGCCGGCCGGCCGGTGTCTAGACGCCGGTTCGGAAGAGACAGCGGGAGGAATGGCCATGCAGTACCTCCGCCTGGCCCTGATCATCGGGCTGGTCGCCGTGTTCTCACTCGGGCTGGCCCTAGGCCTCAGCCTGATGATACCCGGACTCGGCCGCCCAGAGCCGGGGTACGAGCGCATCCCCGAGGGCGTGATGTTCGTCCACGGCGATACTAGTGTTCCGCTGGGCGGGCTCACCCGTTACGAGGCCACGGGCCTCGTCGAGGACCTCGCCCCCTCGTTCACGGTTCTGCCGCAGGATGCGTATCTCGACAGGGCCACCAGGGGGGTGGTGCCCGGCCTGGAGGGCCGCGGCCTGGACGTCGCGGCGGTCATCGAGAAGGCTCTCGCGTCCGAGCGGGGCGGCCTTGTCGGCCCATCTTACTGCCCGGTGCCGGCCGCGGTCACCCTCTCCGATTTCCCCGAGGCCCCGGTGTACCGCGGGAATCCCGGCAAGAAAGCCGTCGCGGTGATTCTCAACGTGGCGTGGGGAGACGAGTACCTCGACGGGCTCCTGACCATCGCTGAGAAAGCCGGGGCTCGCCTGACCGTCTGTCCCGCGGGCACCTGGCTTGACGGCGACGAGGAGAGGGCGACCTGGTTGGCCGCCGCGAGTTCGCGAGGCCACGAGATAGGCAATCACGGCTACTACAACCGGCCGATGACCTACAACGCGGAGCAGATCACCCGGGAGATCGAGAGAACGTCCGACCTCATCGAGGCCGCCTGCGGCTCGAGACCGGTTATCTTCGCGCCGCCGATGGGGGAGTTCAACCAGGGGACCTTGACGGCCGCGGCCGCCCTCGGCTGCAGAACGGTCATCTGGTCGCTCGATACCGTGGACTGGCGGCGTGAGGGCGTGGACGTGATCTCTCGCCGCGTGACGAGCCGTGTCGGTCCCGGGGACATCATCCTGTGTCACCCGACCGAGCAGACGGGGCCGGCCATGGAGCAATTCCTCCGCGTCATACGGGAGAAGGGCCTCGCCGTGGTCACCGTGAGCGAGCTCCTATCACCCGAGGTACTCGCGGAGGAAGACGGTCCCCCCGGCGGAAACGCTCCCGAGGGGGCGGATTCAGCCGGAGGCTGAGGGGCGGTCGGACCCCTGGGCAAGCTATCCCGGGTGATAGCGGTGGACTACCTCGAGGTGACGTGGCGGACGCTGGCCGCCATGACCGCCCTTCTCGTCATGGCCCGCCTCAGTGGCAAGCAGCAAGTCGCCCACCTCACCATCTTCGAGTACATAACCGGGATCACTATAGGCAGCACGGCGTCCGCTTTGGCCATCAATCTTGACCAGCCTTTTCTCCCCATCCTTCTCGGACTGGTGCTGTGGGTGGGAGCGACGATACTCCTCAACAACCTGGGGCTCCGCAGCCGGCGCCTCGGCAAGGTCATCCGGGGCGAACCCACGATACTCATTGAGAACGGGCGCATCGTCGAAGAAGCTCTCCGGCAAGTGCCCAACCTGACCCTCGATGACCTTCTCATGGAGCTCAGGAAGAAGGGCGTCTTCAACGTGAGCCAGGTGGAGTACGCCGTTATCGAGTTGGACGGCAGCCTCAGCGTGCTCCCGAAGAGCCAGTACCGGTCCGTGCAGCCCCACGACTTGAAGCTCGATACGTCGTACGAGGGCCTCGGCATCGAACTCGTCTACGACGGCAGGGTCGTGAGGAAGAACCTCGCGGGAGCCAGACTCGACGAGGAGTGGCTGAGAGGGAAGCTTGCCGAGCGCGGCGTGACCGACCTGTCGCAGGTGATGCTCGCCCAACTCAACACGGATGGCACGCTCTACGTGGACCTCCGGGACGACCAGCCCATCACTATCGACGTCTCCGACTACAAGAGGCAACTCGAGAAACTCTGACCGGCCCGCGGCTCCGCCCGGCCGCGGGACACTCCGATGGGCCTCAGGCGGCCCCGCGGAACTCGAGGGCCACGTCCGCCGTCACCGAGAGAGCCTTGTCTATGTCTTCCCGTCCGACGTCCTTGTGGGTAACGAACCTCAGACGCCCCGGGTCGACGGCATTCACGAGGACGCCTCGAGCCGCCAGAGCCCTCGAGAACTCGGGGGCCGACGTCCCTGAGCCGTCGACTCGGCACATGACCATGTTGGTTTCCACGGACGCAAGATCGACCCCGAGCCCTGCAATCTCGGCCAGGCCGTGGGCGAGCACCCGCGCGTTCTCGTGGTCCTCGGCCAGCCTGTCAATCATCCTGTTCAGAGCCACGAGCCCGGCGGCCGCTATGACACCGGCCTGGCGCATGCCGCCCCCGACGATCTTCCTGTTCTTCCGAGCCCGGGCGATCCAGTCTGCCCGGCCCACCAGCACCGACCCGACTGGCGCGGCGAGGCCCTTCGAGAGGCAGAACATGACCGAGTCGGCCTCCCGGACCAGTTCCGCCGCCGGACGGCCGGACGCCACCGAAGCGTTGAAGATGCGCGCCCCGTCGAGATGCACGCCCAGGCCCGCGCGGTGGGCGACCCCGGCGACGGCGTTGAAGCGGTCCAGCGGCCACACACTGCCGCCGGCCCGGTTGTGCGTGTTCTCAAGGCACAGGAGGGCCGGGACCGGAAAATGGATGTTCGGCGTTCTGAGGACCCCTTCCACGGCCTCCGGCGTGAGGCATCCCCTTTCGCCTACGATGGTCCGCGGGAGAACCTGGGCAACGACGGCCATACCGCCGACCTCATAGTAGTAGATGTGAGATTCGGCCTCCAAGAGGACCTCGCTTCCCCTTGACGTGTGGGTCATGACGGCCACCAGGTTCCCCATCGTGCCGCTGGGAACGTAGAGGCCGGCTTCTTTCCCGAGAAGCTCGGCTGCCTTCTCCTCGAGCCGTATGACCGTCGGGTCCTCACCGTAGACATCGTCGCCGACGTCAGCCGTGGCCATTGCGCGTCGCATCTCATCAGTCGGGGTCGTGACTGTGTCAGAACGCAGGTCGATGAAGGCCATGGGGAAGACTCCCTCCATGAGACTGCCCCCGGGGAACGGTAGTTCACCGCGAGCCGGGTCGCAGTCTTCAGCCGTTCGTCGCGAGATTCCTGCCCGGCGACGGGCTCGCGGCCGGGGGGCGACGCCTAGGCGGGCGGGTACGCGCAGGGGCCGCGTCCCCCTAACGACGCGGCCCCGCGCCATGCGTAAGATCTCCCCACCGTGTCGTGCAGCCGCCCTGTTTTGAACCTGCATATGCAGGTGGGTGCCGCCTGCGCGATTAGCGTTCCCCTCGAGCCCACCGAAGTGGGCGCAGGTCAAGGGTCTACGGCCTCGCGTAGAGCTTGGGCTCCCCAGGTGATGGTGTTGGCTCAAAACACTCACGGCCAGACACGGGCACGGCAGGGCTCAAGAGCTTGTTTTTCAATGAGTTACTTGTTTTTCAATGAGCTAGACGAGCAAACCGATTCTAACACACACGAACTCGAGCTCTCAACGAAAGGTGTTTGTCACAATTTGACTATGCTTGGCGAGTATTCCCCGGCCGGGCGTGCGCCGGAGCGAGCCCGGTCACCCGACCCTCTCCGGCCCAGCGTCCACCCGGACTCCGAGTTCCTCGAGCTGCCCCGGGTCCACGGGCGCCGGCGCCTGGGTCATCGGGCAGGCCGCGCTCGCCGTCTTCGGGAAGGCTATGACCTCCCTTATGCTATCCTCACCGGCCAACATGGCCGCTATCCTGTCCACCCCGAGGGCGATACCCCCGTGCGGGGGCGCCCCGTACTCGAGGGCGTCAAGCAAGAACCCGAACTTGGCGCGGACCTCCTCCTCCGGGACGCCCATGGCCCGGAAGACGCGTTCCTGTACGTCGCGCACATGGTTCCGAATGCTCCCGCCTCCGAGTTCGGTCCCGTTGAGGACCAGGTCGTAGGCCCTGGCGCGGACCCGGGCGGGCTGCGTCTCCAGGAGAGGAAGGTCGGAGGCAACCGGCGCCGTGAACGGGTGGTGCTTTGCTGCCAGGCGTTCCGGCGTATCCCCGGCCTCGAACAGCGGGTAGTTGACGACCCACAGGAACCGTAGGTCGCCGGGCCGAGTGAGACCCAACTTTCCGGCCATCTCGAGCCGCAGGTGTCCGAGCGCCGCAGCCGCGGCGTCGGAGGGACCCGCCACGAAGAGAGCCATGGCCCCCTCCTGGGCCCCGAGCGCCCGGCGCAAGGTCTCCGCGACGTCGCTCGAAAGATGCTTGGCTACAGGCGAGCGGACCCCGGCCGCCTCGAACGCCATCCAGACGAGCCCTGGCGCCCCCATCGCCTTCACCTGCTCAGTGAGCCCGTCGAGGTCCTTCCGGCTCAACAGGCCGGCGCCCCCCGGCACAGCCAGTCCCCGGACGACCTCTCCGCGAGCCGCGGCTTCGCCGAACACGCGAAACTCGCTTCCGCCGACCAGCTCGGTCACGTCACTGATCTCTAACCCGAACCGCAGGTCCGGCTTGTCCGTCCCGTAACGGAGCACCGCCTCGTCGTAGTCCATCCTCGGGAAAGGTGCCTTAATCTCGACGCCGGCGGCTTCCCGCCACACCCTGACCATCAGCCCTTCGGTCAGTTGCAGGACGTCGGCGGGGGTGACGAAGGACATCTCCACGTCTATCTGGGTGAACTCCGGCTGCCGGTCGGCTCTGAGATCCTCATCCCGGAAGCAGCGAGCGATCTGGAAGTAGCGCTCGAAGCCGGCTACCATGAGGAGCTGCTTGAAGAGCTGTGGGGACTGCGGCAGGGCGTAGAACCGACCCGGAGCGTTGCGAGCGGGTACGAGGTAGTCCCTTGCTCCCTCAGGCGTGCTCCGGGTCAGGTTGGGCGTCTCGATTTCCAGGAAGCCCAGTTCGTCCAGGTAGTCGCGCACCGCCTTCACCATGCGGTGCCTGAGGGCGAGGTTCCTCTGCATCCTCGGCCGCCGGAGGTCGAGGTAACGGTAGCGGAGCCGCAGCACCTCTCCTGTCTCGCCGGGCTCTGCGCCGTCCACGGTCCGGCCGGCCTCAGAGACGGGGACCCGGCCCGGCGCGTCATCGGTGTAGATGGGAGGGGTCCGTGCCGGGTTGAGAACCCTGAAGTCGAGGGCCCGGACTTCCACCTCGCCGGTGGGCAAGGCCGGGTTTGACAGGCCCTCCGGGCGAAGGCCGACCGTCCCTCTCACGGCAACGACCGACTCGACCCTCAGGTCGCCGGCACGGCCCGAAAGTTCACCGGCCAACACCACCTGGACGACCCCGGACCGGTCACGGAGGTCGACGAAGGTCACGCCCCCGTGCTCACGGCGCCTGGCAACCCAGCCCATGAGTGTGACATCTCGCCCGGCGTCGGCGGGTCGAAGCTCACCGGAGCCGCCGGTCCTGACCCAGTCACCCATGGCCTCGGGCGACCCGGAGTTCGTCTCACCCACCGGCCAGCACCTCCACGACCTCGTTACGGGCCACGGTCGATTGACCCCCGCCGGCGAGATCCTTCAGGACGACCGTGCCACTGGCCAGCTCATCCTCGCCGAGGATGAGCGCCCACCTTGCCCCCATCCTGTCCGCGGCCTTCAACTGGGCCTTGAGGCTGCGGCTGAGGAGGTCGGTCAGGACGCGAAGCCCCGCGCGACGGAGGCGCATGGCTAGACGCAGTCCCTCGATTTCGCTCGGCTCGCCCACGGTCGCGACGAATACCGCAGGGCCCTGTTCAGGGTCTTCCGGGACCCGGCCGGAGACGGCCACGTCGGTCCGGCCACGGACGGGCGCGATTCCCAGCCCCTCCGCCTCCATTACGGCCAGGAGCCTCTCAAGACCCATCCCGAAGCCGACCCCGGGTGTAGGCTTGCCGCCGAGTTCCTCTATGAGACCGTCGTACCTGCCCCCGCCGCATAACACGTTCTGGGCCCCGCCGGCGCCACCGGCATCGCCCGGGACGTCCGGGGCCGCACGTTCCGCGGCTGCCCGTTCCCCGGCCGGGGTGTAGACGACCTCGAATACGGTCCTGGTGTAGTAGTCGAGGCCCCGGACGAGCCTGGGGTCGTCGACCCAAGCGATGCCCAGCGCCCCGAGGCCCTCTTTCACCCGCGCCAGGTGATCCGAGCACTCCCGGCAGAGGTTGTCGGCGCTCAGGGGAGCGTCGTCGAGAATGGCCCGGCAGGGCTCGGACTTACAGTCGAAGATGCGCAGGGGATTGTGGCTGAGGCGTTCACGGCAGTCCTCGCAGAGATCGGCGGAGCGGGCCCGGAAGAAGGCCGTCAGCCTTTCCCGGTAGGCCGGCCGGCATACGGGGCAGCCAATGCTGTTCAGACGGACGACCAGCTTGGTCAGGCCGAGCCGGAGAAAGAGCTCGTGAGCCACTATGATGACCTCGGCGTCGGCGAGCGGCGATGCGGCTCCGAAGACCTCGATGCCGTACTGGGTGTGCTGGCGGTAGCGGCCGGCTTGCGGGCGGTCGTAACGAAACATGGGCCCGAGGTACCACAGTTTGACGGGCTGAGGCGCCGAAGGCAGGCCGTTCTCGAGATACGCCCGGGCCACACCCGCCGTTCCTTCCGGCCTCAGAGTGAGAGAGCGGCCCCCCCGGTCAGTGAACGTGTACATCTCCTTGCGGACGATGTCGGACGACGCGCCGGAAGTCCGCAAGTACACCTCGGTCTCCTCGAAAACCGGCACGCGGATCTCCCCGTAGCCGAAGGCCCGGTTGTGAACAGCGATAAGGTCCTCCAGCCGACGCCACAGGACGGCGTCGTCCGGCAGGACGTCGAGGGTCCCTCTCGGGCGCCTA
>QZJP01000077.1 GCA_003599345.1 Bacillota bacterium
CGTTCAAGGCGTCGGTCCCCCGACCGCTGTGTTCGGCCGGTGCCCCGCTGGACACCGACGTCTACGGTTGCCAGTGGTACGCCCCTCTCGTTGACCACGTGGAGCCCTGCCACCCTCAGAACCATGTGCGGGCCGGTCAAGTGGCCTTTGCGCGGCGCGATGGCCCTTGCCACATCTCGTTTGGGAAGTACATCCTTCGAAAGTAGGTGAGCCTTTTCCCTTGAGCCGGTCACGTCACCAGAAAGGAGCGTCGAGGGTGAAGGACAAGAAGGTCAGTCCCGAATGGGCGGCTTCGGGGACCGCCCCCGGCGAACTTATCTTCGAAGCCAAGCTCCCGGAGCCGGAGGAGGTGGCCAACCTCTACAGAGCGGTAGGCTGGCACGTCCTTCCGGTTCACGCGTACCGAAGGGCCCTTGCCGGCACCTTCATTAGCGTCTCAGCACGCAGTGGAGGTCGCCTTGTCGGGTTTGGGCGCGTTGTGTCAGACGGCGCGATCTACGCGTGGATTCATGACGTCATAGTGGACCCGGAACGACAGGGTGAGGGTATCGGACGGAAGATTCTCAAACAACTGCTTGACCGTGTAGTCGCCTCTGGTGTGCCCTATATCGGGCTTTTCGCCGCCAAGGGGCGAGACAGCTTCTATGAAACGTTTGGGTTCAAGCGCCGCCCTACCGACGCGCCCGGGATGTTCCTCTATTTGATGCCCGACTAGCCACGGAAGTCATCGACTCCCCAGCCTCCGCGTCCGGATGCCGACCTTTCAGTCTCTAGTTCCCCCGGGCTTGGCTGCCCCTTTGGTCAGGAGTTGGCTCAAGCGTGCAGGGGTCCGCCAAGGCTGCCCAGAACCACAAATCACATACAGGCCGCGAGAGCGGTCGAGAACTAGCGGGAATAGCGGTGGAAGACGGATGTCCCCGTTGGCCGAGTTCGAAGATGTCGTCCACACGCAGCGGCCATATCTCCTAGACTTCCTCTGTGGAATGTGCGGAGACCGCTTCGACGCGGAAGACCTCGTCCAGGAGACCCTCCTGCGAGCCTACGAGAAACGGCACACGTTTCGCGGGGAATCGTCGGCCCGGACGTGGCTGACCCGGATTGCCATCAACACGTTCCTTTCCTCCCGGAGGCGGACACACCGCGATGAGCCCATGCCGTTCGAAACGCTCCTCGTAAAGGAATCACCGGACCAACCGGAGCGCTTGGTCGAACGGCGGGAGTTGAGCGACTGCATTTACCACACGCTCGCCTGCCACGTTCCGGAGCAGTACCGGGCGGCTCTTATCCTCAGGGACCTCGACGGGACACCGTACCAGGAGATAGCGGCAGCTCTGGGTTGCTCGGTTCAAGCGGCAAGACTGAGGGTCCACCGGGGCCGGAAGAGTTTCCGAGAGCACTTCAGAAAGGGGCTCTGCTTCGCCTTCACCCGAGAGTACAAGTGCGTGTGCGACGGCGTCAAACGGCTGGGAGCCAGGGTCGGCGAACGTGGCGTCGGAGAGCAGCGGATGGCGCGGCACATTCTTCGGTCAGCTAGGACCAGCGACGCCTCATTGCCTCCAGGCAAAGACCGAGGACCCGAGCCCAGCCGGCTCTCACGGCCCCCGGGTCGGTGAATCGCAGGCGGGCCATGGCCGAGCGCCCCACGTCGCCAGGAACCACCTGGGTGCCTACGGCCGGCCGAGGTGGCTCTTGCCCTCGGGTTAGCGAGCGATACACTCAGCCTGGATTCTGGTCACCGCCAGGCTGTCCGGACACTCGTGTAAGCCGCTCCCGCAAAGGAGTCTTGCCCGATGATTGAGCCGCCTACCAGGAACCTCGCGCGCATCCACCCCTTCCGCAATCTCCTCGTATCCCGGGCCGAAGGCTGTTGGTACTTTGACGCGGAAGGTCAGAGGCACCTTGATCTTCTGGCGGGGTGCTGGAGTACCGTCCTCGGTCACAATCACCCTGAGTTCACCGAAAGCATGCGCCGTCAAGTCGGTAGGCTCACCCACCTGGGCACCGGATTACTGTCGGCCGAGGTCCTCGATGGAGCGGCGGAACTCCTGTCCACTGTCAGAAGCATCACCGGTTCAGACCAAACCGTCGGCTACAAGGTAGCCTTCCTCAACACGGGTAGTGAGGCCGTCGATCTCGCGGTCAAGTTCGCCAAAGCCGCCACCGGGCGCCGTGAAATCGTGAGCCTGGAGCGAGGCTACTACGGTGCCGGAACGGCTACCTATTACCTCTCAGGCCTGCCCAAGAAGGACTTCATGGGGGTGCCGGCCGGCTGCTACAAGCTACTTGGCCCGGACTGCGCCAGATGCCCGGTCGGGATGCGTTTTCCAGGCTGCGACTACGCCTGCGTGGCCGTCTCGGAACAGCTCCTCGACGCCTCCTCGGCCGGCGACGTTGCCGCCATTCTCTTCGAGCCGGTGGCGGCGGCGGGGGGCATGCTCTTCCCCCCGCCGGGATACCTCAGGCGGCTGGCTGAGCTCGCTCGGCGCCGCGGGGCCCTGCTCATAGCCGATGAAGTATCCACGGGCGGAGGCCGCACGGCTCGGTGGTTCGCGTGCGAGCATGAGGACGTTGCCCCGGATGTCATCGCCTTTGGGAAGGCCTTCGGGAACGGGCTGCCGGTCTCGGGAGTGCTCCTGAGAGATGGTCTCGAAGAGGCGGCTTACAGCCGAGGTCTCACTCACATACAGTCCCACCAGTCCGACCCCCTCGGGGCGTTCGCCGTGGCGACGGTCATAGGCCTTATCCGGCGAGACGGGCTTCTCGACAGGGTCAGCTCGGTGGGCCGGCTCCTCCTAGAACGACTGGCCGAGATCAGCCGGGCGACGGGTGCCATCGAGGACGTCCGGGGGCTGGGCCTGATGACGGCCTTCTCGGCTACCTCAGCCGAAGCGGGCGAGTCTCTCCACCGGGTTCTGACTGCCGAGCGGGTCGTGGTGGGATACCAGCCGTCCTTCGCCACTTTCCAGCTCATGCCGGCCTACACCCTGAGTGAGGAGGAGATCGACCACTTCTGCCGGGCCCTGTCGCTCGCCGCACGTGGCTGAGGATAGAGGACACCCCCAGGGGGAGACGATGGCGATGAACAAAGTGGGAGTCCTTGTTTTTGATAATGTTGAAGTTCTGGATTTCACCGGCCCCTTTGAAGTCCTGTCGGTAGCTGCAGGGCAGAGCCCGGGACTTCTCACCATCGAAATCGTAGGGACCTCGCCGGAAGTGGTGTGCCGGGGTGGCCTCGTGGTCCGCCCATCGAGATTGGTCTCCGACAACCCGGTGTACAATACCCTAGTCGTCCCCGGCGGGCCCGGAGCGCGGAGCTTGGTGACCCAAGCGCGCGAGCATGACCCGGTAACGCAGGCCCCAACGGTAAGTCAGACCTTGCTCCGGTACATCGCCGGGCACGCGGAACGTGGGGCCCTCGTCGCCTCAGTGTGCACCGGGGCCTACTTCCTCGCAGAAGCGGGGCTCCTGGCCGGCCGCAAAGCCACAACGCACCACGCGGCATTCAGGCACTTCAGCGAAACCTACCCTGGCATACAGCTCGTGACCGAGCGATTCGTCGACGAAGGCCCGGTGATAACTTCCGGGGGTGTGAGCTGCGGCATCGACATGGCCCTTCACCTCGTTGACCGCCTCATCGGCTCGGCGGCGGCCCGCATCGTCGCGGATGTCCTCGAGTGGCCCGGCCCTGGCTAGAGTTTGGGGTACGTCGGAAGTATCGGGATTGCCGGGCACGTGGCGGTTACCTACCGGCCTGGCGGCGCCAGGGCCTTTCCACGCTACCTACCTCCTTCGCGTGTTTCATCACTCCTCGATGGCGCCTTGGATTTCTTTGAGGTGTTGGCGGAAGCTATAGGCTGGATCAGCGGCGCACCGCTGGAGATACTCCGCGAACCCGAACTGCCGGCGGAGGGTCGCGCCCGCCTCAACGCCACCTCCCGGCCGACCGTGGCGCTACCCACCGTCACGCTCGCAAGCGCGTCCGGCCCGCCCTGCCCCCGTAGTTGCGAGCCCCGCTATAGGCTTCCGCGACAATTCGCCGGCCGGCAGGCAGGCAAGAGAGAAGGAGGTCCAACTCCCGGGCCCCGACGAAATTGGCTGGATGCGGGCTGAACCAGGGAACTTTGACGACAATCGAGGCCTGGCCGGCCACCTCCTCCGCCAGCCGCAACTCCTCTAGGACCTTTTCTAGGCCTACGCCGTCTCGGACTTCCGAGACAACGACTCCAGCCCTCACGGCCCCACCCCATCTCAAGGCGGGCTATGCGACGACGCCCCGTCCTAAGGCTAGCACTGCCGAGTCGCCCTGTCAGGAGCCAGTGCCCTAACGCATCGTCTTGGAACAGGTCTGTGCGCCGTATCGTCGAGCTCGTCCGCGCTCGCCTGCTGATCCCATCCTCGGCTCGGTCGTCGACCGCTTCCCGAAGCGCGGCCTCATGGTCCCACTCGGGAGCCCTTGGCGCGGCCATGGTCCTGCCTGGCTCCCCCAAGCAGGAAAACGAGCGTTCTGTGCAGTAGGGTTTAACATACCAACTAGCTCTTGACTGCTTTGTCGCTGTTCAGAGGAGCGTGCCGTATTGGCCAGAACGCGAGGCATTAGGGCCGGATGGCTTGTACTCTCTCCCGCCGACATCCGCCCCGACCACGCCCTGGTCCTCGAAGAAGACCGGGTCGTCGATGTCGTCCCCAACTTGATGGTCGCAGCGGACCGCGGTTTTCTCGATGCGCGGGACGCCATCGTCGCCCCGGGGTTCATCAACGCCCACATGCACATGTACGGGATGCTGTCCCATGGCATGGAGTTCACTACCGGGGCCCGCAGTCTCAAACTCATCCTCGAGGAGTTCTGGTGGCCACGCATCGAGGACCGCCTGGACCACGACCTCATCCGGCTAGCCACCGAGGCTGCCTGCGTTGACTTGCTGCGGGGCGGCGTCACCACCTTCAGCGACATTCTGGAGGCCCCCAACGCCTTGCCCGGCTGCCTGGCCGTGGAAGCCGAGGTGGTGGAGCGGGCCGGCCTGCGGGCGGTGCTTTCGTTTGAGGCCACTGAACGGGTGACTCCAGATAACGGCCGGGCTGGGCTCAGGGAGAACGCCGACTTCATACGCCGCCAGAAAAGGCGCGGCTCACGCCTGGTCCAGGGCATGATGTGCGTCCACACCACCTTCACCTGCTCCCTCGACTTCCTGCGCGAAGCCCGTGGGATGGCCCGTGAATTGGGCGGATCCATACAACTCCATCTTTCGGAGAGCGGCGACGAGAGTCGCGCCAGCCTGGCGCGCTACGGCAAGCTGCCGGTCGAGGTATACGAGGAAATCGGCTTCCTAGACGCGGGTGTCCTGGCCTCACAGTGCGTGGTTATGGACCCGGCTGAGATAGCCTTGCTCGTCCGCCGCGGCGTGCGCGTCGCCCACCAGCCGGTCAGCAACTGCAGTATCGGGGGAGGCATCGCGCCGGTGCCGGACATGTTGGCAGCCGGCATCCCCATCGGTCTCGGCACTGACGGCGAAGTCAACGACATGTTCGAGGTCATGCGCATCGCCCATCTCATCCATAAAGGCCACCGCCGGGACCCGGCGGTGATGCCCCCGGCCGCGGTTCTGGCCATGGCCACCGAAATGGGAGCCCGTGCGCTGGGCCTAGCGGATGCAGGCGTCCTACGGCCGGGTGCGCATGCGGACCTGGTCGTCATCAACGCCGACACGCCAACTCCGCTTAACCACCGCAACCTCCTGGAGCAGATCGTCCTATACCGCAAGGCGTCCGATCTCCGGGCGGTCATGATTGCGGGCCAATGGGTCTGGCGGGACGGCAAGGCCCTCAATCTTGATGAGCAGCGCATTACCCGCGACCTCCGCGAGGTGGCTCCGCTATTCTGGGAGGAACGGGAATAGCCTACGGGGAGGTGTCCCCGCGCAGGCAAGGAGGATGTCCTGTGTCGAGTCCACCTGAGATGGTCGCCGAACGCCAGGTCATCGAACTGTGCAGGGAACTGGTACGTATCCCCAGCCTGCCGCGCGAAGAGCGGGAAGTGGCCGAGGCCATCTGCCGGCACATGCTGGGGGCCGGTTTCGACGAGACCTGGATAGACGACATGGGAAACGTTGTCGGGCGGGTGGGGACCGGTGCCGGCCCACGGGTTCTTTTTGATGGACACATGGACACGGTCGGCGTGAGCGATCCAGCCGCGTGGCACCATGACCCCTTCGGCGGCGACGTCGTGGGGGGGCGGCTGTACGGGCGTGGCTCTTCGGACATGAAGGGCGCCCTCGCCGCCATGATCGTCGCCGCCGGCTCCCTAGGCTCAGGCCGGCACCGCCTCAAGGGTACCGTCTATGTGTCCGCCACCGTGTGCGAGGAACTGGTGGAGGGTCCGGGCCTCGGGAGGGTCATCGAGCAGGTCTGTCCCGATGGCGTGGTCATCGGCGAGTCCACCGGCCTCGCCTTATACATCGGACAGCGGGGCCGGGCCGAACTGGTTCTGGAGGTCCAGGGGGTGCCGGCCCACTCCTCGACTCCACATCTCGGGGTGAACGCCGTCCGGCACCTGGCCGCGCTGCTTCCGGCCATCGACTCCCTGCCTATGACCGAGGACCCCCTGCTTGGGCCAACCCTTATCGAGTTGACCGACATCATCTCCCGCCCGTATCCCGGCATCTCGGTGGTTCCCGACCTGTGCAGGGCCACTTTCGACCGCCGCCTGTTGGTCGGCGAGACGCTCGAAGGGATTGTCGCCCAGCTCGCGGAGGCCTGCGCCGCCGACGCGACGCGCGCTAGGGCCCATACCCGGGTGTCCCTCGCCGAGGCTCGGTTCACCACCTACACCGGCTACGAGGTGGCCGTGCCCAAGTTCGCCCCGGCCTGGAAGACGCCCGAGGACCACCCTCTGGTGAAGAGCGCTCAAGTAGGCCTGGCAGCGGCGGGGCTGGGCGTGCGTCTGGGCGCTTACGGGTTCTGCACCAATGGCAGCTACAGCGCCGGCAAGTACAATATCCCGACCATTGGGTTCGGACCGGCTGATGAGGCCCAGGCCCATACGGTGGACGAGTACGTCGAGATCGGGGCCCTGCTAGCCGCCACCCGCGGCTACCGGAGCATCGCCGCAGCCGTCTGTGGCGGAGGTTAGGCGCTGCGGGAAGGTACGTCACGAAGGGGCCCGCAGTGCCATCGGAAACGGAGGCTCCCGGATTGACCACATTGATTACGTCCAGTGCGTCCAAGGAGTGGGTCTTTGGCCCAACTTACGACGAAATGCTCCATCCCGAGCGGATGCCGGCGGACCTCCGCAGCCGAGCCCTGCGCGCGGCCGAGGAGGACCCCCTTAGTCCGGTCAACCTGTTCAACATCACGTGGAAAGATACGGACGGCCGGGTCCGCTCGCTCGTGCTCGACAAGGCTTTCACCGGTGTTGAGGCGAACATTGTCTTGCTCTACGCCAAGGACTTCCCCACCGGTAGCCACAAGGTCGGCCCGACCTACTCGGTGGCCGTGGAGAAGCAGCTAGCCGGGGAAATCACCCCCGGAGAGCACACCCTCGTCTGGCCGTCAACCGGCAACTACGGCATCGGCGGCGCTTGGGTCGGGCCGCGCATGGGTTACGACTCCCTAGTGGTGCTTCCCGAGATGATGAGCCAGGAGCGCTTCGAGCGCATCGCCGCCTATGGCTCCCGCTACATCAAGACCCCAGGCTGCGAGAGCAATGTCAAGGAGATATACGAACAGTGCAAGCTACTGGCCCGCGACCCCGCAGTCCGCGTGCTCAACCAGTTCGAGGCCATGGCCAACTACCGCTTCCACTACTACGTCACCGGCAACAGCGCCGCGGAAGCGGTCGCCGGCTTCGAGCAGGAGGGGATTGGTGACGGGCGGGCGGCAGCTTTCGTCTCGGCCATGGGTTCAGCCGGCACCCTCGCCGCGGGCGACCTCCTCAAACAGGTCTTCAGCGACTGCCGTATCGTCGGCCTCGAGCCCATTCAGTGCCCGACCCTCTTCGAAAACGGGTACGGTGGGCATGACATCCAGGGAATCGGTGACAAGCACGTCACTTGGATTCACAACGTCATGAACATGGACACCCTGATGTGCATTGATGACGTCGCCTCCAAGAAGGGTCTCCAACTGCTCTACGAAGAGGCCGGCCAGCACTACTTGATCGAGGAGGTCGGCGTCCCCGCTGATCATGTCTGCCGCCTGGCGGGCACCCTGGGCATCTCCGGGGTCTGCAACATCCTGGGGGCCATCAAGACCGCCAAGTTCTATGGTCTCGGACCCAGTGACAACATCATCACCGTGGCCACCGACAGCATTGACCGCTACCACTCGGTGATGGCCGACATGGCGGCCACCTGTGGGCCCATGGACAAGGCCCGCGCCGCCGCCTACTACCACGGCATCTTCCGGGGAGCCGGGCTCGACTGGATTCAGGAAGGTACCCGGCATAACCGGCGCCGGTGGTTCAACCTCAAGTACTACACCTGGGTCGAGCAGCAGGGCAAGACGGTGCGCGAACTCGAGGCCCAGCGAAGCCAGGAATGGTGGATGAGGCATCAAGAGCGGGTAGCCGAGACCGACCGGAACCTGCGCCAGGAGCGGGGATTCTGACCCCCCATGCCTTTCAACGGAGCTAAACGACCACGGTTCACATACCTATTAAGCAGGGGCGCCACTACCACCCGCCGAAAGTGGGTTAACTCACAGTGAACATGAACCGGCGTATTAGCCAGCGCGGTAGGGATGAGCGGATTACGCCGGCGGGTCCGGCACTGGGAAGAGGCGTTCTCTTGGAAGTCACCCAACTGAGATGCATCAAGTGCGGCCGGACTCATGAACCCACTACCGATGTGCTGACCTGCTCCGACCGAGCTTGCGGCGGTCTCCTGGATGTTGAGTACGACTACCGGTCCATCGCCCGGACTGTGGACCGTGATGCCTTGTCCGCTTCGTCCGACCGCACCATGTGGCGGTATGGAGTGTTTTTGCCGTTGGGACCCGACAGCCGCCGCCCCGGACTCCAGGTCGGAGGGACCCCCCTCTACCGGACCCGCCATCTAGGCCGGGCTCTCGGCCTGGATGACCTGTGGGTCAAGGACGAGGGTCTCAACCCGACAGCTAGCCTGAAGGACCGGGCCTCGGCAGTGGCGGTAACCCGGGCGTTCGAAGGCAGCTTCGCCACCGTGGCCTGTGCCTCGACCGGTAACGCCGCCTCGTCCCTGGCCGGCTATGCGGCCAGCGCGCGGCTGCGCTGCGTCATCTTCGTGCCCTCGCGCGCTCCCGAGGGGAAGGTCGCCCAGCTCCTCATCTTCGGAGCTACGGTCATCAGTGTCGAGGGGTCCTACGAGCAAACCTTCACTCTCTCGGAGAAGGCCATCGAGGAGCACGGGTGGTACAACCGGAACGCGGCCATCAACCCGTACCTAATCGAGGGCAAGAAGACCGTGGCCTTTGAACTGGCCGAGCAACTCGGGTGGACAGTCCCGGATTGGGTGGCGGTCTCGGTCGGCGACGGCTGCACTATCGCCGGTATTTACAAGGGGTTTCGGGATCTGGTCCAGGTGGGCTGGCTGGACCGCATTCCCCGGCTGCTAGGAGTCCAGGCCGAGGGCTGCGCGCCAGTCGTCAGGGCCCTGGGCACCGGCCGGCTGGAGCCGGCGGACGAAGACACCCTGGCCGACTCGATTGCCGTGGGCAAACCCCGCAATCCAGACAAGGCCATCCATGCCGTGCGGGCCAGCCACGGCACCATGGTCACTGTCAGTGACGATGAGATTTTCGAGGCCATGCGTCTCCTCGGCAGGTACGCCGGCATCTTCGGCGAGCCGGCCGGCGTCACTGGGTTGGCCGGTGTCAGACGGGCCTTCAAGGGAGGCCTGATCGCCTCCGGAGAAAGAATCATCTCCATCATGACCGGAAACGGCCTCAAAGACATCGCCAGCGGCACCCGTGCGGTGGCGCCGCCAGCCCGCATCCCGCCCGAATACGAAGCGCTTGAGGGGGTCCTCCGGGCGGCAGGAATTGGGCGCGACTAACCCGCAGGGTTTCACGTCCGGCAGGAGAGAGCGTCGTGAACCTGGAACGCATGTGCGGCAACCAAGCAAGCACGGCCGGGAGGCTTCTTCGTGCTCGGAGATAGAATCCGGACCAAGCGTATGCAGCGCGGCTACAGCCTTCGGCAGTTGGCCGAAGTAACCGGCTTCACGCCCAGCTTCCTCAGCCAAGTGGAGCGCAACCTAGCCATGCCCTCAATCATGTCGCTGCGCAAGGTGGCCGAGGCCTTGGAAGTGCCGATTTTCTACTTCTTGCTCGACGATGGCGAGGAGCAGCGCGTAGTTAGGAAGTCCGAACGTAAGGTGCTAAACTTCCCCGAGTCCCACCTTACCTTCGAGCTACTCACGCCCGGTCTCAACCACACCATTGAGATGATAACCGCCCGCCTGGAGCCGGGCGCGGCTACGTGTGACCGGAAGCTCAGCCATCACGGGGAGGAGTGTGTGCTGGTAGTTCAAGGCACCATGCAAATCGAAGTAGACGAGGACGTGTATATCCTCAGCGAAGGAGATAGCATTTACTACTCCTCTTCACTCCCGCACCGCATCGTCAACATCGACGGGAATACCGACCTGGTCTTCGTGTCCGCGATTAGCCCGCCTAACTTCTGATAGCTACTTCACTGCGCAGGAATACTTCCGGGCCTGGTTGAACTGGGTGTTTAGCCGTTCTTAACACGCAGCCAACCCACTTGGAGGCCGGATAGGTGAAGACACAGGCCGGATTGGCCGAGGCAATAACCCACCGAGCCGAGCGCCTGGAACCGGAGCTAGTGGAGTTCGCGCGCCGTATCATAGCCATACCCAGCGTAACGGGCAGCGAGGGCGACGTAATCACCCTTATTGCCGAGACCATGCGCGGGTTCGGGTTCGAGCGCGTCTTCGTCGACCGCATCGGTAACGCCGTGGGCCAAATCGGCACCGGCCGGGTGAAGATCATGTATGACGCCCACGTGGATACGGTGCAAGCTGGCGATTACGCCGGCTGGCCGTGCCATCCTTTTGAAGGCAAAGTGGACGGAGGCATCATCTACGGGCGGGGCGCCTGCGACGACAAGGGCGCTTTCGCCGCCATACTCTACGGGGCGAGGATCCTTAAGGAACTGGCTGTCGCCAACGACTTCACTCTGTACGTAGTGGGTTCGGTCGGTGAGGAGAATGGCGAGGGGCTGGCTCTATCGGTCCTCATCGACGACGAGGGCATCGTCCCCGACTACGTGGTTATCGCCGAGGCCAGTGGGCTCACGCTTAGGCGCGGGCACCGCGGGCGGGCTCTCCTCGAGATGACTTTTCCCGGCCGAGGTGCTCACGCCAGCACACCCGAACTCGCCGACAATCCCATCTACAAAGCCGCCCCGGTGATCACCGCTGTCGAGGGACTGCACCGGCGTCTGGCATCCGGTGCCGGGCACGAGTTCCTCGGGCGCGGTTCGGTCGCAGTAACTAGGCTCGGCGCGACGTCACCCTCGCTCAATACCGTCCCAGCCACCGCCACCCTCTACATCGACCGCCGACTCACCGCCGACGAGACGCGTCAGAGCATCGTGGCAGAATTGGCCGCCCTACCCGGCGCCGAGGAGGCCGCGGTGAGCATCGTGAAGGTCGATGAGCCCAGCCACACCGGCTACTGTAAGCCCTGCGAGGAGTTCTTCCCGCCCTGGTTCCTGCCCGAGGGCCATCCCCTGGTTCAGGCCGGAGCCGCCGCCTACCGCCTGGCCATGGGCCGGGAACCGAGAATTGAGCGGTGGGATTTCTCCACCAACGGCACTTACACCATGGGGGTCAAAGGCATACCCACCATCGGCTTCGGCCCGGGCGAGGCCCGCTACTGCCATACCCCACTGGACCAGGTGCCGGTATGGCACCTCACTGAGGCAACCAAGTTCTACGCCGCTCTACCGCCCGTGCTGCTGGATGGACAGCCCGGCGAGGGCGAAACGGAGGGACGACCCTGTGAAGACGACGCTGAAAGGTAAGCACTGCATTACCCTACAGGAGTGGACCCGTGAGGAAATCGACACGGTCCTCGACCTAGCCTTGGACCTCAAGCGCCAGAAGGCCCTGGGGATTCCGCACCACCTCTTGAAGGACAAGACCTTCTTCATGTTGTTCTTCGAGGAATCCACGAGGACGCGCAACGCCTTCGAGGCTGGCATGACCCAACTCGGCGGGCACGCCCACTGGCTGACCCCGGCTGCCACCCAGATCGACCACGGCGAGACGGCCAAGGATACCGTGGAAGTGCTGGCCCGCTACGGTGACGGCATCGGCATCCGCAACTGCACCCTGGGAACGGGCAATGCCTACATGCGCGAGATGGCCCGGCACGCCAGGATTCCGGTTATAAACATGCAGTGTGACATCTATCACCCCACGCAGGCCCTAGCCGACATCCTGACCATCAAGGAGAAGTTCCCCGGCGACCTGAGCGGACGCAAGTTCGTGATGAGCTGGACCTACGCGCCGCGCTACGTCCGGCCGCTGTCCATGCCTCAATCCCTGGTTATGCTGATGACCCGCTACGGCATGGATGTCACCCTGGCCCATCCGCCGGAATTCAGGCTCATGCCGGACATCCTGAAGCAGGCCGAGGTCAACGCCAGGCAGGCGGGGGTCAAGTTCGAGTATGTCGACGACATGGATGAGGCTTTCAAGGACGCGGACATCGTCTATGCCAAGAGCTGGGGGGCCATGATGCACACCCCCGACGAGCGCGAGGCCCTGGACCTCATCGAGAGGTATCCCGGGTGGGTCTGCGACCAGCGGAGGATGGGCCTCACGAAGCCCGGCTCCATCTACATGCACTGCATGCCCGCCGACCGCGGCGTCGAGGTTACCGACGAGGTGATGGACGGTCCCCACTCGGTCCTCTACGACCAAGCCGAGAACCGGCTGCACGCCCACAAAGCGCTCATGGCTCTGACCATGTAATGCCGGCCGACAGGAGGAGATAAGGCACGTGGCTGACCTGGAGACGAACCTATGCGGGGTGCGCCTTAAGTCGCCTTTCGTGCTGGCGTCCGGTCCCCTGTCACACGACGGTCGGGGCCTCATCGTGGCCAGCGAGGCCGGTGCCGGGGCGGTGGTTACCAAGACCATTTCCCGGGTGAAGGCCGACAACCCGCTGCCCCACATGGCCAAGGCCGGCCGCGATACCCTCATCAACTGCGAAGAATGGTCGGATGTGGAAGCCGGCGACTGGATTGGCCGTGAAATCGCGGTGGCCAGGGAAGGCGGCGCGGTGGTCATTGCGTCCGTTGGTCTATCACCCGACGACGTCGCGGAACTGGTCGCTCCGGTGGCAAAGGCCGGCCCGCACTTGGTGGAAGTAGTGTCGTACAGCGAGGAGTCCATCGTAGCCATGGTCCGTGAGGCCAGGAAGCGGGTCGGCGTGCCGGTCCTGGCCAAGGTCAGCCCGAACTGGCCTACCGTGGTCAAAACTGCGGTCGACTGCGTCAAGGCCGGGGCCGACGGCATCACTGCCACCGACAGCTTCGGGCCGGCCCTCAGAATCGACGTGGCTACGGCCAAGCCCCTGATGGGCGGTCCCTTCGGCTACGGATGGCTGTCGGGCGCGGCGTTGAAGCCCATCGTCCTACGCATTGTCTCCGAGATTGCCCGGGCCACCCATGACGTGCCTATCATCGGAACCGGAGGCGTCGCCCGGGGCGAAGATGCACTCGAGATGCTGATGGCCGGGGCTTCGGCAGTGGGGGTGTGCACCACGCCCATCCTGCAGGGCGTGAAGATCTTTAGACGGCTCAACCGCGACCTGGCGGGGCTTCTCGAGCGGTACGGCTATGCCCACCCGGCAGCCGCCACCGGCGCCGCCCTCCCTAACCTGGTTGACGTGAAGAGCAAGGACGAATTGTGCTTCGAATACGCGGCCGACGAGTGCAATGAGTGCGGCCTGTGCGTGAACCTTTGCCCATACGGGGCTCGGAAGATGGCTGGCAAGGCGATGGCTGTGGACTCAGAGCGCTGCCGCTACTGCGGCCTCTGCGCCTCCGTTTGTCCGACCGGCGCCCTGGGCATCAGCGGCGGACTACGCAACCACCGGCAGTAAGAAGCGCCGCGGCAGCACCCGCCGGCAGTGCAGAGCACGCGCAACTCGGAAGGCATTACTCTGGAGGGGATGCTATGCCCGCGGGAACACCCGCGCCGCCCGGCGACCTGCCTGACCTGGTCATCCGGGGAGCGCTGGCGGTCGGTCTCGCCGGCACCTTCACCGCCGACATCGGTATCAGCGGCGGGCGTATCGTGGCCCTGGCCGATAATTTACGTGGAGGCCGGGAGTTGGATGCCCGGGGGTTGGTGGCCTTACCAGGCATCATCGACCCCCACGTCCACCTCGAGGATATCGGGGCGGGCGGAACGCCCACCGCCGACGACTTCGCCTCGGGCACGGCCTCGGCCTTGGCCGGCGGGGTCACCACGATCCTCGATTTCGCTTCGCCGGCCCCAGGAGGGGACTACCTGGAGGCCTTCGCCACTCGCCGTGAGCAAGCCGCCCGAGGCAGTCGCGTTGATTTCGGCCTCCATTGTTGCTTGCCGGCCGGGGGGGAGGACCCGTCCAGTGCTATCGCCGCCCTAGTGCGCGAGGGCGTGACATCGTTCAAGGTCTTCATGGTCTATGCCGGGCTGGCCCAAGACTCTTTCCAGCTCTTTCGGGCCATGCGGGCCGTGGCTGCCCAGGGAGCGGTGCTGATGGCGCACGCAGAGACGGGTACTATCATCGACGGCCTGGTTGACGAGTTTCTGGCCCGCGGCGACACCACTCCCATCTACCACGCATACAGCCGGCCGGCCCTGTGCGAGGAGGCGGCAGTCGTTCAGGCCCTGGCCCTGCACAGAGGGGTGGGCGGGCGCCTTTACTTTGTGCATATCTCGACCCGGGCGGCCCTGGAACGCATCCTCTTCGAACGGCGCGCGCCGGGCACGCAACAGCGCTCGGGCTCCGAGGTATTCATCGAAACCTGCCCTCAATACTTGCTGTTATCTGAGGATAGATTGACGGGAGCAAACGGAGAAAGGTTCATCTGCTCGCCGCCCTTGCGCCCGTACGGTGATCGGGAAGCACTCTGGGAGTCCGTGGCTGCGGGCGCTATCGACACCATCGGCACTGATCACTGTCCTTTCACGATTGCCGACCGCAGTGGAAAGACCTCCTTCGCCGAGGTGCCCAACGGGTTAGGCGGGATAGGTTTCGGCCTGCCGTTGATGTGGACCCACGGAGTGGCGGCGGGCCGGATGACTCCCGAGCGCCTCGTGGCCCTAATGAGTGAGAACCCCGCCCGTATATTCGGGCTGTGGCCCAAGAAAGGGCGCATTGCCCCGGGAGCTGACGCCGACATTGTTCTCGTCGACCCCAGTGCCCGGGACCGACTGTCAGTCCAAGACCTCCCCGGCAATGAGGACTACAGCGTCTACGAAGGAATCGAGGCGACCGCCCGGGTCGAGTACACCGTAAGTCGGGGCGAGGTGGTTTACGACCGCCGCACGGGAGTGACCGGGGAGCCGGGGCGTGGCCGTTATCTGGCCCGTCCGGTGGACGCGTCGCATACGTAGCGCCGGTAGCCCATCCCGGGCCTAGCTGGAGTGGACGTCCCGTGCAAGATTGGGTCAGGGCCTTCATGTAGGGTTAATGGTTGTCTGCGGCAGTCGCTTCGCGGATGGGGATAACCCAAGTTAATGGGCTGTTGGGGCTCCCTTCAGCTTGACTGCCTTGGGGGCGCGTGTTAACATTTACTTAATCGTCCAGCAACGGGAGACGGAAGACCGCCGGGTGACTCCTTTCGGCAAGCCGCACCCATCACGCCCCAGAAGTCAATAAACGACAGGGACAGGGGGAATCGGTTTGAGAAGGGTTCTTAGTATTATCTTGGTTCTGGTCTTGGCTTCGGGCATCCTCGTGGCGGGCTGTCGCCGCCCGGCCGCCGACGAGGGACAACTCAAGATGGCCCTGGTACTCAACGGTCCCATCTCCGACGGCGGCTGGAACGCCAACGCGTACGCAGGTCTGAAGCTGGCTGAGGAGACGTACGGGTTCGAAATCGCGTACTCGGAGAGCGTCCAGCAGTCAGACTACGAAACGGCTTTTACTGACTACGCGAACCAGGGATACGACCTCATCATCGCCAACGGCTTCGAGTTCACCGACGCGGTCATGACCGTGGCCGAGAACTTCCCCGAGGTCATGTTCGGCATCATCAACGGCGGAGCCATCGCCGAGAACGTAGCCATTCTCGGTTTCGACAATGTTGAGGCCGGCTACCTCGCTGGAGCTTTCGCGGGGCTCATGACCGAGACCGGCTAT
This sequence comes from Bacillota bacterium, assembly GCA_003599345.1. Classification (GTDB taxonomy): domain Bacteria; phylum Bacillota; class Sulfobacillia; order UBA995; family UBA9673; genus SURF-36. The sequence goes on from QZJP01000077.1 coordinate 16,360, forward strand.
GTCGGGTTCGTCGGGGGCCAGGAAGTGCCCTCAATCACGGACGCCCAAGCGGGAATGGAGATGGGGCTCGCGGCGACGAATCCAGAAGCCGAGCTCATATCGGTAATGGCCGGCTCATGGGACGACGTCGCCAAGGGCAAGGAAATCGCCCTCTCCATGATTACGGCCAGCAACGTGGACGTCATCTTCCCCTTTGCCAGCGCGGTTAACACCGGGGTCATTCAGGGAGCCAAGGAGAAGCAGGCCTACGTAATCGGCGAACCCAACGACCAGTTGGCACTGGCTCCCGGCACCATCATCGGCAGCGTCCTCCAGAGCACCCCGGACCTCATCCTCCTGGCGGCCGGCAAGGTTGTCGACGGCACGTTCGAGGGCGAAGTCATCAGCGGTAACCTTGCCAACGGAGTCCAGAACATGGGCACGTACGGCGACGAAGTGCCGGAGGACGTACGGACGCGGATGTCCGAAATCATGGAGCAGATCAAGAGCGGCGAGATTAGTCTTCGCTAGACCAATCTCCACCAGACCGAACGGTCCTGACTGGCTGAGCGACCGACCAAGGCTAGACCTCCTCGCGCGAGGAGGTCTAGCCTTAGGTGGTGACAAGCTTGCTCGTGATGAAGGGTATCGTCAAGCGATTTCCCGGGCTGCTGGCTAACGACAATATCGACTTCGAGGTCGCCCCGGGCGAAGTTCACGCCCTTCTGGGCGAGAACGGGGCCGGCAAGAGCACCCTGATGAACATCCTCTCGGGGCTCTACGTACCCGACGCCGGGGAGATCCTGCTCAGGGGCAAACGGGTCACCATCACCAGCCCTAAAGAAGCCATCGAGTTAGGAATTGGCATGGTGCACCAGCACTTCATGCTCATCCCGGCCATGACGGCAGCCGAGAACATCATCCTCGGGCTGAGGTCACCCAAAGAGCCCTGGCTGGGACTAGCCGAAGCCGAGACGAGGATTAGGGCGCTCTCGGAGCGTTACGGCCTCAGCGTCAACCCCAGAACGAAAGTCTCCGAGTTATCAGTGGGGGAGCAGCAGCGGGTAGAACTCCTGAAGGCCCTTTATCGAGATGCGGACCTCCTGATACTTGACGAGCCGACAGCCGTTCTAACCCCGGAGGAAGCCGAGAGCCTCTTTGCGATTATCCACCGGCTGGCAGGAGAAGGAGCAACGGTCATCTTCATCAGCCACAAGCTCAAAGAGGTCATGCGAATCAGCGACCGAGTCACCATCCTCCGGCACGGGCGGATAATAGGAACCGTGGTGACGGCCGAAGCCACCAGCGCCCAGCTGGCCACGATGATGGTGGGCCGCGAAGTCCTCTTCGAGGCCTTCCCCAAGAGCGGCGGGGGAAGCACGGTCATGGCCGTGAAGAACGTCACCTATGTGACCGCGGAAGGAAAGAAGGCTCTTGAGGGAGTGTCCTTCGACCTCCGCGAGAGCGAGGTCGTCGGTATTGCCGGGGTGGACGGCAACGGGCAGAGCCAGTTGGCCAGAATCGTAACAGGGCTCTTGCCACCGGCTTCGGGTAGAATCGAGCTTCTCGGCCAAGACATGACCGGGAAGACAGCCGACTGCTTCATCCGCGCCGGGGTCGCTCACATACCTGAGGACCGGAACAAGATGGGGCTATCCGGGGACATGTCGATTGCGGAGAACCTAGTGTTCAAGTCAATCGACCAACCTCCGTTCTCCAGCCTCAAAGGGTTCAGGCTCCACCACGCGCAAGTCCGGGAGCACGCCCTCAAGTTGGCCGGCGAATACGACATCCGTTCCGCCGGTGTGAACACGTTCTGCCGCAATCTCTCCGGGGGCAACCGACAGAAGGTCATCCTGGCCCGCGAGCTCTCCCAGACCCCGGTAGTCCTCGTCGCTGTCCACCCCACGAGAGGACTGGATGTGGGGGCGACTGACTTCATCCACAGGCAGATCATTGATGCCAGGGACAGCGGGTGTGCCGTCCTGCTCATATCAAGCGATCTCGATGAGGTGCTCCGTCTGTCCGACCGGATTCTATGCATCTACGAAGGGAAAATCATGGCCGAACTGAGCGGGAAGGAACCCGACCTCGAGCGGATAGGCTTGCTCATGGCCGGCAAGGGAGCTGAGGAATGAAGAAGATAGCTCGTGCGTCCTTCTTCCCCGTGCTGGCGGTGATGCTGGCCCTGCTCATCGGGGCCGTCCTCATTCTCATTCAGGGTAAGAACCCTGTCCTCGCCTACGGGTTCCTACTACAGGGAGCCCTAGGCAACAAGGGGGCCATCGCGGAGACCCTAGTCAAGGCCACACCCCTCATTTTCACCGGGCTGGCCGTGACGCTCGCCTACCGCTGCGGGGTGTTCAATATCGGCGCCGAAGGCCAACTGCTGCTCGGCGCCCTGGGGGCCACCTGGGCCGCCATCTATTTGGAGGTGCCCGCCTTTCTCGTTCTGCCGGTGAGCCTTCTGGCAGGCTTTCTGGCAGGGGGGCTCTGGGGAGCCATTCCCGGCTATCTCAAAGCCAAGAGGGGCCTGAATGAAATCATCAATACAATCCTCCTAAACTACGTGGCCATTCAGGTGGTCAGCTACTTCGTAACGGGGCCGATGAAGGAACCTCCCGGCTACTTCCCTCAGTCGGCCCAGGTTCCCCAAGCGGCCTGGCTCGACAAGATTCTCATCGGAACGAGACTACACTCCGGACTAATTCTCGGGCTTGTGTTCGCGGCCGTGGTCTACTACTTCCTGTTCCATACCACGTACGGGTTCAGCGTCAGGCTTGTCGGAACCAATAGAGACGCGGCTGAGTACGGGGGGATCAACGTTCCCCGCAACTTCGTGCTGGCGATGCTCCTGTCGGGCGGACTGGCGGGTCTCGCCGGGAGTGTCGAAATCCTGGGCGTCCGGCACCGGCTCATGAACGGCATAGCGTCTGGCTACGGCTTTGACGGCATCGCCGTCGCTCTCTTGGGGAACCTGCACCCGGTCGGAGTGGTCATCGCCTCGGTCTTCTTCGGCGTGCTGAGAACGGGAGCCAACACCATGCAGCGGGCGGTGGGAATCCCCGCTTCGGTGGTCGGTATCATCCAAGCTCTGGTCATCTTCTTCGTAGTAGCGGCGGCCACGCTCAAAGACCCGAGTCTCCTCCGGCTTGGCCGGCGGGAGAAGGGAGAAGACAAGGCATGCTGACGACGATGCTTTCGGAGGGTTTCCTGAACGACCTATTGGTCTCCACTCTCCGGATGGCTACTCCCCTACTCCTGGCTGCCCTCGGTGAGATGTACTCGGAGCGCGCGGGACTCATAAACATCGGTCTCGAGGGTTTGATGGGCTTCGGAGCGCTGTTCGGCTTCCTCGGTGCTTACGTGACGGGTAGTCCCTGGGTGGGTTTCGTTATCGGCGGTCTCAGCGGAGTTCTACTCAACGTGGTCTTCGCCTACGCCACGGTGACGCGGAACGGGGATCAAATCGTCAATGGGATGGCCTTGAATATCCTCTCCTTGGGAGCCGCCAGCTACATCTTTCGCATGTTCTTCGGGATTAAGAGCACGCCCACGACAATCGCCAGCTTTCAGCCCATCGCCATTCCCTTTCTGAGCAAGATACCCATTCTCGGACCGGCCATCTTCACCCAGAGTGCTCCCCTCTACTTCGCGTTGCTCCTGGTCCCCATGAGCTTCTTCTTCCTCTATCGGACCACTTTGGGGCTGAAGCTGCGTTCTGTCGGAGAGCATCCGAGAGCGGCCGATACTCTGGGGATAAGCGTGCCCGGGATGCGCTATCTGGCCCTGTGCCTGGCCGGTCTGCTGGCCGGCTTCGGAGGGGCTTATCTTTCCCTGGCTTACCTCAATATGTTCGTTGAAAACATGGTCGCAGGCCGAGGCTTCATCGCCCTGGCCGCGGTGATCTTCGGCAAGTGGACCCCCGTCGGTGTCATGCTGTCCGCCCTGCTCTTCGGCTTCGCCGACGCCCTGCA
>QZJP01000099.1 GCA_003599345.1 Bacillota bacterium
GCTACACGCCCGGAGCGGGCGGAGAGTCCTCTCGACGGAGTGCAGCCTCTGCCTGACGTGCACCACGGTCTGCCCGCGCGACGCGCTCAAGGTGACCCTCGAGGCCTGCCGCGCGGTGACAGACTACGCCTTCCGCGAGATGAAGACAGGGCGCCTGATTAACGCCGTCGACGGGAACAACAAGCCGTCCATCGACCTCATGAGCCGGCTCGGCTTCTCCATCCAGCCGAACCTGAGCCCGGCCTACCCGGGCGGTGTCGTGGGGGTTCTAAAGAACACGCTGCTCACGCCGGTCACGCCGGACGGCGCGGCCCTGAGAGCCACTTCCCTGGCCCTCGGCTCCCGCGGCAAGCCGCTTCCCTAGCCCGCGGTCTTCTCGGCTTCGGCCATCAGCGCCGGAGCGGAGGTCGTGCCGTCGGCGACAGGAGCCCCGGTCGGCCCAAACCGGTACAGAAGCAGCCCGGTCACCGCGCTGATGCCCGCCACCGTCCAGAGCAAGGCCGCCGGCCCCGCCGCCCCCCACAGCCACGCTCCGAAGGCCGGGGCCGGCACGGCCATGATGACCCCCACGAGCCGGAGCATGCCGACGAACGTTCCGCGGTGCCTAGACGGGCAGAGGTCGGCGCTCCAGGCGTCTATCGACGGGAAGAGCCCGCCGTGAACAAGCCCGTCGAAGACGAACATCACCATGAAGGCCCGGTAGCCGCCGACGAGCGTCAGCGTGAACACCCACAGCCCGGAGAGCACCCACGCCACCGAAACAGCCAGGCGGCGACCGATGCGGTCGGCCAGGCGGCCGCCGAAGAGGTTCGCCGGTATGGCCATGGCTCCGGAGAGAGCGAAGAGGACACCGAGGGCCGCCGGAGGGATGAGGGCCACTTCGTTCATGTAGACCGAGAAGTATGACTCCGTCAGCTTGCCGGATATCGACGGTATGTTGATGAGGATGATGAAGAGGATGATGCCCGGCGTCCGGCGGGCCCAGGCCGTAAAGACGCCGAGGTTGGCCCAGAAGTCGTCGACGAGGCCGCGGGGGCGGCGACTGCCGGCGGCGCGAGCCCCACCAGCCGTGACAGCCTCACGCGGCGCGGAGACGCCGCGAGCCGCGGCCACCGTGCTCTCTCCACGGCCCTCGGCCGCCGTCTGCCGGCCGCCTTCGGGCACCCAGTCCGGGTCCTCGCGCGGATCCTTGATGAGATACCTGAGGTAGCTGGCCGTGAAGGCCAGGGCCGCTCCCGCCACCAGGAACCAGCGGTAGCCTATGTGCTCGAAGAAGAAGCCCCCGAGGAGCGGTCCGACTATGCCGCAGATGCTGAAGGCCATGGCCTGGTAGCCGAAGAAGGCGGCCCGCCTGTCCTTGGGAGCGATGTCGCTGGTCATGGAGAAGAAGATGGGTCCGCCGATGGACATGCTCAGCATGTTGATGCAGAGGCCGGGTATGAGCCAGGGCCAGGACGGCGCCACGGCGTGAAGCAGCGAAGCCAGGCCGGCCAGAGCCGGCGTGAGGCAGAAGAGGAGCCTCCGGTTGAACCTGTCCACAAGCCAGCCGCCCACGAGGACCAAGACGGCGAGGACCGCGGTCTGCACCGTGAAGAAGAAGGCCAGGTCGTCAATCGTTCCGCCGAGCTGCCGGATGTAGAGGGGCAGGTACTGGAAGTTGGCCGTTCCGACCATGTTCGCGGCGAAGGCGCTGGCCACGATGAGGTGCATGTTGCGGCCGAAGTCGAACCAAGACGCGACGCGCGACACGGCTCGAGACAGGGTGCTCGGCGCGGGCTTCGCCTTCTGTGGCTGAGTGGATCCCATGCGGTGATGATAACCCCAATCCAGGTGGGCAGTCTCTACTGATACGTCATCTAGCTCGGGAAAGTTTCTGTGTAAAAAGAAGGCTCCCAGAGAGACTCCACGACCGCGGTTTCACCGCCGGAGCTGCCCGTGAGGCCGCCGGCGCACCCCGAGGTTCAGCTATCCACTCCGAGCACTTGCCCGCTCTGGGCGTCGAGGGTCACACGAAGAGTGACGGGGAACTCACCCCCGGGGTCCCTGCAAAGGACCACGCGCCACACCAGGCGTTGCCGCCCGCCCTGAGTACCCGTCTCCACGATGACTTGGAGTATCTGCTCCTCCACCTCGAGCGCGAGCGGGTGGCCGGCCTCTTCGCCGACGGCGGCCTTGGCCAACGCCACGGCCTCATCGCGCGTGACCGCCGGGCTTGTCGGAATCGCCACCTGCCCCCCGTCGCGCGAGAGGTAGACGGCAACGCCCCCGTTCTCGGGGTGGACGAGCACCTGGATCTCCCTCAGAAGAACGGCCCCGGTTGCCGGGTCTATCGCGGTCCAGCGGAAGGCGTAGAAGGTGTCGCTCCCCTCGCCGTGGTCCACCAGCGAGGCCTCCCGCAGGGCGAGAGTGGGGTCGCTGAAGAAGGGCGCCCGCGAGGCGACGGCTTCCGCAATCCTCCGGGCTTCCTCCTGGGTCAGAACCACGCGGGTCGCGGGAGGCAGGGCCACCGTGAAGCTCCGCACCGCCCCGGTCGCCGAATCCTTGTAGACCGTGAGAGCGTAACCCTGGGAATCGCGACCCTGGTACTCGACCATGGTCCCCCCCGGGTAGGCCCAGCTTCCCGCCCGGGTTAGACCTGTCACGTCACCCCCCACTATCCGCTCGAGGTCCCCCAGGTCCGGCGCCTGGGCCAGCACCGCCGGGCGCACGCGGTCGTAGACGATCTGCCCCGCGGCGAGCACGATGAAGATGCCGAGGAGGAGCATGGCCAGCCGGCGCCACGGGAACGACGCCAGCGGATGCCGGGGCCGCTCCCTCCCGCAGATGGGGCAGTGCCCGGTACGCTCGGGCAGAACAGCGCCACAATAGGGACAGAACGTCACCTGGCCCGCACCTCCTCGTAGTAGGGACGGTCCAGCCGCACGCGCGGCGCGACGGCAAGGGCCACGAAGGCCATGATCGCCACCCACAGGAGGAACTCTACCGGTTCCGCCCCGCGAACGGGCACGTCGCTTGTCGAGGCCACCACGTAGAACGGGGTGCCCGACGCCGCCACGTCCTGGCCGACGACCTCCACGCGCCACGGGCCCGGCATGGGCCGCTCGATGACAACGTAGGTCGGGCGCTCCTGGCGGTATATGACCAGGCGGGGGTAGTCGGGGCCGATGAGGTGGCCCTTCGGGTCGTACAGCCTGAGGCCGACCGTGCTCCCCGGCCAGTTCAGAGTGATTCTGAGGTCGGCGTCACCCTCGAGCACGGCGACCACCCCGGCGGTCAGCGTCTCGCCGGGCTTGACCGTACCGCTGAACTCGCCCTGCAGGTCACCGGTGCCCAGATGCTGGGCCTTGACAAAGATGTTCTCGAGAGCTTGGGCTTCGCCGCCATAGAGGTACTCGCCTCCGGTGAGGCCGGCTATCCCCCTCAGGAGGTTCTCGTCCAAGTTCCCCCTGTCGCCGAAGCCCACCGTGTAGATCCGGAAGCCGCGTGCCGCCTGCTCCTCCAGGTCCCGCAGGGTCATTCGCTGGGCCACGCTCGCGGGATAGGTCACGACCACCGAGGCGGGTAGCGGGGTGAAAGGGTCCTCGTGATAGGCGCGAACCGTGCCGGCCAGAGCCGCGGCCCTGATTGTCTCGCCGGCCTCGACGGCCGGCCAGAAGGCCCTAGCCCAGGCGTCGTGCTGCGGAACGTAAGTCAGCACGGAGTACCCGATGGCCACGCGCGCGCCGGAGTCCACGAAGGTGTGTAGGATGTTCCCTTCGTCTTCGACGTCTTTGCCGGCCAGGCACCCCTGCACAACGGCGAGAAGGAGGTCCGGGAGGTCGAGTCTCTGCACGTCACTGCTGGAGACCCGTGTGCGGTCGTTGGCGGGGTCGTGGAACCCCATGACGTTCCAGTTGGCGTGGCCGGAGAACCAGAAGACGTTATCCCCCGGCAGGCGGGAGAGGACGACGGGCCGCCCCCTGTCCAACAGGACGGACGTATCGTAGCCGCGACCGGAGAGAGCGTCCCCGACGAACGACGCCACCCCCCGGGTGTCGATATCGGACAAGCCGTAATTGGCCCCGTAGACCGAGGCCACCAGCTTCTCGCCGTGAAGGGCCCCGCGAAGCCACTCCAGTATCTGGCCGGAAGACCGGCCCGCGTTGGCCATTCCGTCCGAGAGCAGAATCACGTAGGCCCTGTGGAACACGGAATCCCGCAGATACCCGAGGGCCGTCTCGAGACCCTGCCCGATGTCGGTCTGGCCGTCGGGGTTGAGCCCGTCCACGGCCTGCCGGAGCAGAGCGAAGTCGGACGTGAACTCCTGTGCCACCCAGGCCGAGGTGTTGAAGCCGATGACGGCCACCCGGTAACGGCGCCCGACCACGCCGGCCTCCTCCTCGAGCACGTCAAGGAGCCGGTGGGCCGCCTGGCGGGCGGAGTCCATCTTCACCCCGCCGGCCCAGGATTCCGTCATGCTGCCGGTGGTATCCATGAGCAGAATGACCGAGATGACCGTCTCGCCCGGCGTGAACTCGTCCGGGGGTTTGCCGGAGCAACCGGTCCAGAGGACCGTGGAGAGAACGAGAAGGACGAGGGCCCACGCCACGGCCCGGTGGCGGCGGCGTTTCGCGATAGCCGCGCCTATGAGAGGCATTTTAGACATCCCGCCGTGGGTTGCGTTAGTTGCGCGTGCCACAGGTCGTGCAGAACGTAGCCCCGTCACGGAGCATTGTCCCGCATTTGGAGCAGGCCCGGACGGCCGGCTCGGCTGCGGCCGCCGTCTGGGCTGGGCCTTGCTCGGCGGCCGGGGCGGCCGGCTGCAGGGGCGTCCCGCATACGGAGCAGAACCGAGACTCCGGATGCCCCGGCGTCCGGCAGTTCGGGCAGACCGGCAGCGACGGGTAGAAGAGCTCCGCGCCGCAGGCCCCGCAGAACTTCCAGCCTTGCTCGTTGCGGCGCCCGCACCTCGAACACACCACGTAGCCCGCGGCCGCCGCGGCGACGGCACGGCCGCGCGGAGCCCTGGCCAGGTACTCAGTGTAGGCGTAGACGCTCCACCCCAGGAGGGCTAGGGCTATGAGACACACCCCCAGGAAGGTGACCCCGTAGACCCAATCCAGGTCCAGGCCCTCGAGGTAGGGTATGGCCAGGGGCCGGTAGGCGACGTAGGCTATCATGACGGACAAGAGGACCATGAGGAACTTGACGATGCGCCCGGCGGCTCCCTGGCCCGGCCCGACCAGGTTCAGGCGGCGCTCGAGACGACCGCCGAAGCTCAAAAGGAGGATGATGGCGACCGTCAGGATGACGCCCGTCAGAAGTTCCTCAAGAGTGAACTCGAGCGGCAGGTAGACCTCCTTGACCATCGGCAGGAAGGCGACGACGGCCCACGAGAACAGCAGGATGAACAGGCCCACCACCGTCTGGATGACAAGCGGCCAGAACTGCTGTTGCCAACTCTCAGGTGCTTCGTGCATGAAGACTCTCCTCCCCACTCATGTGGCCGGCAGCCGACAGCTCTCACGCCGGGGCAGCGCGCGCCAATCCCGGCGCGCCGGCAGGCCTCACGGCCCCCCTCCGGCCGATACCTCCAGTCGCCCTTGCCTATCGGTCGTGGCCAGCCAAAGGTCGCGTTCCGCTCCGGAATTAGGGTACATGTAGCCCGCCACCATGAACCGCCCGCCCCGCAGGGGCTCCACCCAGACCACGGAGCCGTCCATCGGGTAAGTCGCGCGCCAGTCCTCGCCGCCCCGCGCGTCCAACTTCAATAGCCAGGGGGTCTCTGTTTCCGCACCGGTGGCCAAGAACCAGCCGCACACCACGCAACCGCCGTCACTCGTCGCCGACAGCCCGTTTGCTCCGTACACACCCGGGCCCTCAATCGGGAAAGACCAGATCTCGCGGCCTTCCGCGTCCGTCTTGTAGACACTGCAGGAGATGGTGCCCTCCGTGTCCGAGTAGTACAGGGTGAGGAGGTAGTAGCCGCCGTCCCCCGCCGGCTCGATGACTGTCACCCAGGCACCGGACCCCAAGGACCAGGTTCGAGACCACCCCTGAGCGCCCGAGGCGTCAACCTTGAAAAACCACGCTTTGTCCCCCGTATAGCCGCCCACTACACAACCGCCATCGGGTGTCGCTCTCGCCGCGTAAGCCGCGTCCGCGTCGGCCGACCCGTATGTCCGCGACCAGATTTTGTCGCCGGAGGCGCCGAGCCTGATAAGCCACGCATCGTAATAGCCGGCACCAAACGAAGACACGATCCCGGCAAGGATATACCCGCCATCGGTTGTGACGTCCGCCGAATTCAGGTAGTCGCTTTTGGCGCCCCCGAAGGTTTGGGACCATACCTTCTCTCCCGAGCCATCGAGCTTCAGGACCAAGCCGTCATATCCACCCGCCCCGACAGAACTGGAACTGGTAGCTATCAGATACGTGTCGCCGCCGGTGGCCACGGCCGGCCGCCCAAAGACCCGCTCTCTGTCGGGTCCCCCGTATGTATGCGCCCAGACCTGGCGTCCCGCGGAGTCGACCTTCATGACCCAGATGTCTGCCTGGCCGGAACCGTAACTCGACGTTTGTCCTACGATGATGTACCCGTCCGGTGCAGGGATGATCTGGAACCCTGCATCGTCGCCTTCCGCCCCGAACGTCACCGAGAGGCTCTTGGCCGAGGCGGAGGGGCCGCCGGCGTTGAGCAGGAAGAGGTAGGCGAAACCGGCGGCGCCGGCCACGACGGCCAGGGCGAGGAGGAGCCATCGAACGGCTGACGGGAACGAGCGACGCACCGCGATTGGCGGGGCAGTGGCGGCCGGCCCCGGAGGCGCCCCCGGCCCGGAGAAGCCGGGAACCCCGGACAAGCTTCTTCCGCAATTAGGGCAGAAAGCCCGGCTACCGGCGACAGGCTTGCCACACTGAGGGCAATAGAGCATGTCCGCGTCCTCCATATCGCCCCGGGGACTTATACGTTCTTCACAGGACCCGCCCAGGCATAACATGGGTATGATGGAAGGTCTGCGTGCTATTCTCGGGAGGAGTGTCGAATCCCTGTAGCCCTTTGAGTGAAGGGAACTCCACCACCTCCCACCCGTCTCCGGGAGGGTCGCCGTATTCCGGGCCGGGCTCTCGCCCGTCGAGGTATACGCGTCGTCGCGCCATCGGGCCCTCACCGGGGCAAGTGGCGCAGGATTTCGGCAACAAAGGTTGAACGCCAATTGCAGTTGGAAATCGACAGCTCCCATGGCATTATTCGCGTGTCTTCGTGGATGGAGGGCGATTGGGGTTGTACTGCCCTGAGTGCGGAAGCGAAGTTGCGGCTCTCGATGTCTTCTGCCCACGTTGCGGCGACGGCTGAAGGGCCACCGAAAGCCGGTGGGTTGGCTCATAGCCGGGCTCGTCGTGCTCCTCCTCGCCGGCGCGGCCGGGGCGTTTCTGGCGGCGCGCGCCGCGAACGGTGCCGTGGATGTCAGTCTGTCACGAGTCTTGAGCTACGGCCTGGTCGGTGGCGTTAAGTCCGTTGACACGGACAAGTGGGACGGGTTGGCGACAAGGACTGGACCTGCCGGCGAGAAGGTTTGGTCGAGAACACTTGGCAGTGAGGAGCATGATTGCCTCTACGGGGCCATCGAGGTCTCCGACCGAGGGTTCCTCCTCGGGGCCGCGGAGGACTTCGGGGTCGACACCCCGGGGAACACCGAGGAGGAATACAGTGTTTGGCTCGCCAGGACGGACGCGGAAGGCCGCGTTACTGAATTGGAGCCGGGCACAACACCTCCCTGACGATGCGGATATCGGGGGTGGTCCCTCTTGAAGTGCAGGGGTTGCGGAAGAGAGCTTCCATCAGCGAACCTGCGTTTCTGCCCGCATTGCGGCGTGCCCGTGGGGCCGGCAGGAGCTCCCGCTCCGGCGGTCGAGCCGAGCCGGATGCCGACGGCTGCGCCAGTCCGGGCTCAGGCACCGCCCGTCAGGCAGGCGCCGGTGGCGCCGCCCCCGCCACCCGTCTCCGCTCCTCCCGCTCCACCGGTCGCTTCAGCAAAGAGGCCGAGCGCCTTCAGGCGTTTCGTGGCCCTCATCCTCCTCGCCGGGCTCATGGCCGGCGCCGGTTACGGCATCGCCCTGTTCGTCAGCGAGTACCTCGCCTCCCGTCCCCCCGATGGCCAGGCCGCAGCCTCCGGCGACGAGGGCGGCACTGAAACCGCGGCCGACCCGACGGGAACCGGGCAGGAATCGACCCAGCCGGCCGACCCGTCCACCACGACCCAACCCTCTACGAGCCAATCCTCGACCGGCTCCGGGTCGGGGAGCAGGTCCACCACCACCCCGCAGGCCCCGGCCATCATCGAATCACCGCATCCTTACGCCATCAACTACGCGAACGTGTGGACCACTCCCGTCCAGTCAGGGGCGAGCGAGATACGCATGCGCCTGAGACGCGTAGAGGTGGGCGCTGGCGACCAGATCACGGTCAAGGACAAGTCCGGCGTGGTCATCAGGACCTTCACCCAGGGAAGCTACCGTGACGTCTGGACCGACTGGATGATCGGCGACCGGATGAGCGTGCTGCTGAGAAGCGACGTGACCGGGACAGCCTGGGGTTTCTCGGTGGACGCCATAGAGGTCCGGACGGGCATCGGACCCGCTACCGGTGCGCCGGCCGAGAGCTTCCACCCCTATGCGGCAAACACCCGGTATACCTGGACCATATCGCGCCCCGGGGCGAGGAAGCTGAAGCTCCACTTCGCCAAGCTCGAGCTCGGAGCCGGGGACATGCTCGGTCTCACCAGCGCCGCGGGCGAGACGCTCATCTCCTTCCCGGAGTTGACGGTCAAGGAGAACGAATGGACGGACTGGCATTTCACGGATACCATACGGATCACCCTGCTCAGCGACTACCGGGACTTCCGCTACGGGTTCCTGGTCGACCAGGTGGAAGCCGGTTACTAGAGAGGATGCTCAATCACTAAGGAGGATGCTCATGTCCCAGAACACCCCAGTCACCATCCCTAAGGACGCTGTCCCGCGCGAGGTCCCTCTGCGCGAGCTCGAGCGCGAGCTCCAGGCTCTGGCGGGAGCCAGGACCCAGGCCCACCTCAAGCTGGCGGTGAGGGCCTACCAGCTTGTCAGGGACGGCGAGCTCCAGGACCCAGAGTCCCTGGTCATCTCGTCGGAGCTGAAGAAGGTGGAATCCCGGGTGTTCGCGCTGCGGAAGGAAGTGCAGGCCCGGAGGATTGCGGCCAAGGGGCTGCGGTGCCCAAACTGCCAGACCCCATATAGCGAAGGGGACCGGTTCTGCGGTTCGTGTGGCGGCACCCTGGACAGGCCCCCGGTCGAAACGCGGGCGTGCCCCGAGTGCGCGGCTGAGGTGGAGATGGCCGCGCGCTATTGCCCGGGTTGCGGCTACTCCATCGCCCCCTCGGCCGGCGCGGCTACCAAAGCGTCACCGGGCGGCGACACGTCCCCGGCCGGCACCGGCGCGCCGAAAAGCGCCGCTACGAAGCGCAAGAAGAAGGCCACGGCTTCCGCCGGGAAGGGGGACTAGCGGATGTACTGCGGTTTCTGCGGGGCGGCCAACACCGAACACAACCTCTATTGCACCGGGTGCGGCCGGCCGATGGAAGACCTCACCGCCGCGACGGCCGAACCCCTGCCCCCTCTGGCGGAGCGCTTCTGCACGGCATGTGGGGCCGGGGCACATCCCGAGGACCTCTACTGCTCCAAGTGCGGATTCGCCTTGCCCGCGGCGCCGGCGGCCAAGGCGGGAGCGGGGGCCGGAGCAGTCGCGGCGGCCGGTGCCCTTCTCACTCGCGCGGCTCAGGCGACCGCGGCCCCGCCCTTCGGGGCTGCGCGCGCGGGTACCGGCCTGCGGGGGACCGGAGCGCCGGGGGGTAGCGTCCTCGAAGGGCTGCGTTCACTGCTTGGACCCTTCGCGAGGGACACTTTCAGGGAGCCGGCTCTCGGAGCCGCCACCGCGGTGGGAGTCGGGCTCTTCATCAGCCTGGTGATCTCGGCCCTGGTCCGGTCGTGGCTCGATCGTTCGTTGGGCCTGTCGGACATGGGCATCCCCCTGCCGGCCGCCAACTTCCTGTCGGTCCACGTCCTGAGCCACCTGGTCGGCCTCAAGGTAAAGGCCGCGGCCAGCTTCCTCGGATACCAGCTACCGACCATGGAGGCGGGCGTGCGGATAGGCATCCTTGCGTTCCTTCTTGTCCCGGTGGTAAGCATCGCCGTAGGGACGGCCGCCTTCTCGCGGCTCTTCCGGACGCGGACCGGGCTCGGGCGCGTCGCCTACGCCGTGAGGTTCGCCTGCGCCTACGCGGTGTTTATCTTCGTCATTGGCCTGATTGCCAGCGCGATCGCGTCCAGCGGGCTGAGCCGGCAGGGAGTCGAAGGTTCGGCCTGGTTTTCCATCCCCGGACTCCTCATGATGGGGCTACTCCTGGGGCTCGTATTCTCGTTGATTGGGACTTCACTGAGGCGGGACGAACCGGACACGGCGTCGCCGGCCGTCCCCTACCTGGCGGCCGCCGGGGCCGGCATGACCGCCGTCGCTCTCCAGCTACTTCTTCTCGTCGTACCAGCCGCGGTCCTCGTGGCCGAGCTGGAAGGCATCGACAGGGTCGACAGCGGGTTCCTGCTGCTGGTACCCAATTTCGCGCTATACTTGATGGCCTACCTCCACGGCGCGCCGGTGTCGCTGTCGGCGGAGGTGGCGGGACTCGGGGAGTCCGAGAGCGTCTCCGCGTCGCTCCTCGGCGGCATCCGGGGTGCCGGCCCGGTGCCGGCGGAAGGGCGATGGATATCGTTCCTCCTCGTCCTCATCCCCGTGGTCGTCCTGGTGCTCATGGGACGGCAGCTCGCCCGCGGCCGGGAGCGCGGCGAAATCCTACCCGCCACGCTCGCCTTCGGCCTCGGTTACACGTTCCTCGGCACGTTCCTCACGTTCGCCTCGCAGGTACGCATGCAGCTCGGCGGGATGGAAGACTTCTTCGGCGGGGGAGACATGGGGATGGCGGCGGGAGCCTCGGCTCTCCTGATGTTCGTCCTACTGGCCGTGTTCGGCACGCTGCTCGCGTGGGTGGGAGCCTGGTGGGGCCCGACCGCGGGTGGAGGCATGGTCGGTGGGGGTTTGGCCATCGGTGCCCCGGCGGGAAGGGCCCGGGCTGCCCGTTGGCCGGCGGGCGCCGCGGTGGCGCCGCGTCGTGCCGTGCGGGGCCCCGGAGCCGGTGCCTGGGTCGTCCGGAACAGGAGTGCTCTCTGGGCCATCGTGGCCGTGGCCGCCGTGGCCGGCCTCGCCGTGGGGGCGGTGCTTCTCGTCCCGAAGCTGATGGGACCGCCGACCCTCGGCCTCGACCAGCCCGAGACGGGGACCTTGTCCGATAGGACCCAGGAGAACTGGTACCGCTTCAAGGCCGAGCAAGGCGTGACCTACTTCGTTGAGACTTACAGACTCTCGCCCGGCTGCGACACCGTCGTCGCTCTCTACCAGAGCAGGGACGCCGAAGCTTCGCCCCTGGATTCCAACGACGACGCGGAGGGGCCGTTCGGCGGCAAGTCGTCCCAGATATGCTGGACCGCCGGCTTCACCGGCATGGCTTACGTCAAGGTCACCCCGTACGAGGCGGACCGCACCGGCACCTACGACATAGTCGTCACCGCCCCGCCCGAGGGCGGAGGTCACTCGTCCGACGCGACGGCGCGGCTCGAGGTGGGCGATCACGGGATTCTCGGCCGGGTGGGCTCGGGGGCGAGCGACTGGTTCAGCTTCCGCGCGACGGCCGGCGTGCCCCACTACGTCCTCATCGAGTGCCTGAACGGCGACACCGTGGCCTACCTCTTATCCGAGTCCGCCACCCACATCGACGTGGACGACGACAGCGGAGTCCGGAACGGGTCGATGCTGACCTATGTGCCCGAGACGTCGGAGAACCTCCTGGTCAAGGTCGTGCAGTTCTCGGGGCGTTCGGGAGAGACATGGTACCGGATACGTGTCCTCACGAAGGACTCGCCGTTTGGGGCGTTCCTGCCCGACGCTCCGCGCATCCCGAATCTGGCCTTGGGGCAGGCGGCCTCGGGGAACCTGGCGTCAGGGTCCAACTTGTTCCGCTTTGACGCGCAATCAGGGAACCTCTACGTTGTCGAGACCATGAACCTGTCCAGCGGTTGCGACACCGTGCTGGAGCTCCACGACCGTTCGCGGCCGGACGACAACTCGGATCTCGCGTCCAACGACGACTCCTTCAACAGGGAGTCCCGGGTCTTCTGGAAGGCTACCTACACCGGCGCCGTCTATGTGGAGGTCTCGGGCTACGGAGGAGGCGGGGGAACCTACCAGGTCAGGGCTTCGGCCCCGCCCGGGGGCGGCGGCCAGAGCAGGTCCGCGGCTTCGTCCGTGGCTGTCAACGGGGTCGGCATGATCGGCTGGGTCGGGTCCGGAGAGCGCGACTGGTTCAAGTTCCAGGCCCAGGCGGGCACTACTTACCACGTGATCATCGACCTCATCCAGGGCGACACCTATATCTACGCTTACCAACCCGGGTCCGGCAGCTACTTCGACTACGACGACGACAGTGGGCCCGGCTTCGGCTCGTACTTGTCGTTCACCGCCTCCCAGAGCGGCGAATACGCGGTGGAGGTATCGAACTACAGCTACCACTCCGGGGGGTCGCAATACCGGATACGAGTTCAGACCAGTGACCCGGGGGCGTAAGTCCGGCCGGGGTGAGCCCGGTTGCGGCGCGGCCGGCCCGGGCAAGACTGATCCGGGCAAGGCCGAAGGGTTAGCTAGGGCTGGCAAGGGGGTACCCCTCGGGGGGTACCCCCTCCGCGTCATGGGGAAGAGAGCTCCCGCGAGCTCTACCGACCGCTACTCGTTACCCTGATGTCGTAACTACCGGTGCCGCCGTTAAAGACCCTACGGGCCGCCTGGAACGTTCAAGAGCACGGCCCCACTTCTGGGTTCGAGTTCTATGCTCGTCACGGTGGCGCCGTCGTTGAAGCCCGGATCATAACGGCCGGTAATTCTCCTGTACTCGCCGCCCAGATCAACGGTGATTGCCGCCGATGATGGGTTGACGAGGACTACCCCGTGCTCAAAGTCCCGCCGCCAGGCTTCGCGTTCGACCCTCGAATCACCGGCCGACAGGAGCCCCGCCAACAGTTCGCCCGGGTCCCGGGCGTTGTAGGCCTCACTCATAGGCCGGCCCAGGTAACCGCGGTCTTCGAGCGATTTCACGGCCTGGCCGGTCTGCAGATCTACGGCGTACTCGTCGTACCACCAGGTCGAGAGATAGGGCATGGCGCCGTCGCTGGAGTTCGTATAGCAGAAGTAACCGTCGAACATCAGGGTGGACGCGAGAGCGAACCGCACGAGCCGGAAATCGTCCTGCTCGCCGTTCGCCATCACCAGAGAGAGCTCCGGCTCGACCGACACCTGATGCATGAGATAGTGGCCTCGCATGACCTCGAGCCAGCCGTAGCCGCACTCCTCCCCCATCAGGAAGCCCTCGACCATGCGCCCGTTCAGGACGCCGTCATAGCGGTCGTCGAAGACCCAGCCGCCGTTCCCTGCCACGAGAGCTCCGTGTGGGAAGCTCTCCCGGCTTAGCTGAAGAAGCCGTTTCATCCCCAGGACCCACTGGGAGTCGACTTCCTCGTCCGAGTCAGACAGCCCGTCGCTATCGAGGTCTATCAGGGCGTTGGGGTTATCCGAGCGGTAGTTGAGCCACGATACCGAGTCGCTGACCCAGTCGTAGAAGATACCGTCGACCAGGCCGGTAGTGAGGACCTGCTCGGACAGGTAGTGGGCCATGTGCTCCGCAACGGGCGTGTTGGGGTTGAGCATCCAGGTCCACTGGTCAACGAGCCAGAAGAGCTGGTACCGAGCTCCCGTGACGTCCCTGACGAACCAGTCGCCATCAAGGCCGGAAACGAAGCCGCTGTTGATTGGCGCGGTGTTCCCCGGGATGACGTCCGCGGCGGAGAAATAGGCCAGGATCACGGCATCGGGATTCCGCGAGCGGAGCTCCCCGCGGGGCCCGAGTTCCCGAGGACAGGTGCCCACGGTCTCCGCGTCGACAATGACGACGTGCCAGTAGGCGGCCTCGGCCAGGGTCGCGGGCGAAGGGACGTAATCCTGAATCTGCAGGAAGAGCTTGGGGTAGCCGTGACTCGCGAGACGCTCACCGACGGGCGCGACCGGCGGCTGAAACGCGGAGCGCCCGATGACGGCGGCCGCCTCGGCCTTGGACAGGTACGCCAGCGGCCGCAACGTCCCCTCCGCGTCGCCCACGAAGAGCTCCTGAACGTAGGCTTCGGCCATGTAGGGGATAGCCCAGGGCGAGATGTCGCCGGCGTCCGTCCAGGCATCCAGGCAAATGGTTTGTGCCTCTGCCGAAGGCCTGGCCAGGGCCTGGGGCTCGAAGCCGGAAGCCCTGACCAGAACCGTGGCCGCCTGTTCCCGGGTCAGGTTGTCGGCCACGCCGAAAACACCGCCGCTACCGACCATGATGCCGCGGAGATAGGCGGTGCTCGCATAAGTGAAGTACTCGTGGGTGGGCGGCACGTCGTACAAGAACCACAGCGAACCGGCGTAGGGCTCGATGCCCCAGCCGAACACGAGGTACCTCGCGAACTTGCCTCGGGTTATCGGGCTGTTGGGGTAGTAGAGCGGCGCCGGGTCGTCAAGGGCGCCCGCGTCATAAAGGGCCTCGATGGCGCCGCGCGCCCAGTGCGAAGCCAGGTCGGTGTAGTCCTCGAAGCCCGCGGAGACCGGGAGCGGGAAGGTCGCGGTCAGGATAAGCAAGATGGCGGCAGCCGTGAGAATCTTCTCAGGGCGCACGTCTCAGTTCCTCCTCCCCCGGCTGAACTAGCCTCAACTCCACCCAGGGGTTCGAGAAAGAGGTGGCCAACCCTTCCACTTCTGGTAGGGCCCACGAGGTCCGGGCGCTACCCCTGGCACCTTGACGGCGGCGTTGGGCCTTGAGCTCGAGGCGGGATGAGTCCATGCACTTTCGACCAGGAATTGGCTTCGTGGGCGAAGAAAGGCCGCGCAGTCCACGGGACCGTTCAGGGAGGAGTTGCCATGCGGCGAGCATTATGCCTTCTCAAGGGCCTCGCTATAGGACTCGCGTTGGTCGTTCTCGGCGTGGCCCTCCTGCTGGGCTACTGGTATGTAAGAGCCAACACGGCCACGGTCGAGGCGGCCCTGGGGCTTGAGACCTGGGTGGCGGTCAGCGACGGCACCCACAACTCGAATACCGACTTGATCTACTGGAAGGACGCTTTCTACCTGGTGCACGCCACCTCACCGTGGCACTTCGCCAGCAGCCAAACGCGCCTGCGTGTACTCCGCTCAGCGGACGGCCATACCTGGGAGCGGCTAGCTGAACTAGACGTACCCGACCAGGATGTACGAGACCCCAAGTTCGCGTCCATTGGTGACCGGCTGTTCCTCTATGCCCTCAAGAACAGGGCGCTGACCGCGGAGCCCTATGGGACGGCTGTCGCCAGCTCGGATGACGGCCGCGCGTGGAGTCCCCTCCAGGATGTAGAACCACAGGGCTGGCTCTTCTGGAGACCCAAGACCCGGGACGGCGGCACATGGTACGCACCCGCCTACTGGCACGAGCACGGTCGAGCGGTCCTCCTAAAGTCAACCGACGGCATTCACTGGGAAGAAGTCTCGACGATTTACAGCGGGGACCGCGCTGACGAAACCGCCATTGAGTTCATGCCCGACGGTAGCCTTTTGGCTACCGCGCGGCTAGAGGTCAGTGACAGCATCTTCGGCCACCGGGACGCCGCTACGCTCGTGGCCGTGGCGTCCCCGCCATATGCCCAGTGGCGGTATGCCCGTAGTAGTGTCACGCGGCTGGACGGGCCGAGCCTCTTCAGCTATCAGGGCCGGGTATTCGCCGTTGGCCGGGCCCACGTGGGACCCCACGGTCCACTCACCCGCGTCGGCAGCATCTTCGGCCGCAAGCGCACGGCCCTTTATCTGGTGACTCCCGACGGATTGGTTCACCTGTCCGACCTACCCAGCGCCGGGGACACGTCCTATGCCGGCTCCGTGATTCGCGGCGACGATTTGTATATCAGCTACTATACCAGCCGTACTGACCGGGACTGGCCCTGGATCCTGGGAATGTTGCTCCCGAGCGAGATCCGCATGGCGCGAGTGCCGTTGCCGCAACTGCTGGAATTGGCGGCGGGCAACCCGTAGGGGCGAACCAGGGTCACGAGAGACAGCAGGTGTCCATCGCCCGTGCCCTCCCCCACCGGGACACCGTCCGTCCCGAAGAGACAGTGGAAATCCTGCCCTACGAGAGGGTGGAGGGCATCGTGGCCGACAACGACCTCTTCGCCGTGGGCATATGCTCCTGCCGCCACGAGAAGCTTCACGTCGGCCCACAAGGCCTGCGACGTGCCGCTCGAGACCTGCGCGTCCTTCGGCGGGGCCGCCGACTACTTGGTAAGACACCGGATGGCCCCACGGCCGCGAGCAACCCCGAGCGCTGTGTGGGTTGCGGGAGTTGCGCCAAGGCCTGCCCGGGCGAGGCCATAGAGCTCAAGGTCATCGGTGCGCGCCCGAGCGGGGAAGAGATAAGGCGCGCCCGGGTTGACACCTCCTTGTGCCTGGGCTGCGGGGTGTGCGCCCTGGAGTGCAAACGCGGCGCCATGATGCTCACCAAGAGAGATAGGGCGGTCCTCCACCCCGAGACTTTCATGGAGCGAAGTATCCTGGCCGCCTTTGAGAGGGGTAATCTCCAAGACTTATCTCGACATACCCGACAACCTGGGACACAAGGCGATGCGCGCGGTCGTAGGAGCCTTCCTCAAGCTGTCCCCGGTGAAACGGGCCTTGATGAGCGACACTCTCCGCTCCCGGTTCCTGGCCGCGGCGGCAAGTCAGGAAGGGCTTAGCCGTCTACTCAGTTAGTCGAAACCGGTCGTCGCTAAGCTCGGCTCGTAGCGCAGCTCGTAGCTGGTCCAGCGGATGAAGTAGAAACGGCCGGCGGAGTCCCACCCGCAGGGGAAGACGTTCCCGAGGGACCTCTCCTCCACGGGTTCCGGCTCTAGTGGACCCTGGACCGAAGAACTCGCCGGGTCGCCGGTCGCGCGAACGCGGTACAGGACGGTCTCGCCCCAGCCGTCGAGGCGGGAGTTGACGGCGAGCCACCGGCCGTCGGGGCTCCACTCGGGATTACGGCCGCAGGCCACGGAGAGCGTGGCGGCTTCGTGGGGTGGGGCGACCCGGAGCAGGACCGGTCCGGCCGTCCAGTGGCGGCCGTCCGGTGACCAGCTGCCCACGGTGGACTGCCCCGCGGCGTCGGCTAGGCCGACTTCCTCCTCGACCTCGCCCGTGTCGAGGTTTAGCACCCGTATCACGCTGCCCTGACCCGGTCCCATGTTGCTGATAACCGCCAGCAGCCGGCTGTCAGGCGACCAGAAGGGACCGCCGGCCTGCTCCCCGCCAACGTAGGCGCCGACCTCCTCATATCGCGTGGCGAAGCCGTGAAGGGTCCGCGTGGCACCGGTCTGAAGGTCGACCACGACCAGATCCAGCTGCTCCAACCACCAGTGTTCGTCCGACGCCGGACCGGTCTCGTCGACGAGGTAGCCGGCTAGGCGCGTCCCGTCCGGTGACACGGAGAGGTAATGGAGTCCCCAGGGCAGCGGCCCCTGGCGGATGATCTCGCCGGACGGGCTGATGACCTCGAACCGCCGGTCGGGTTCCTGCGCGCGTGCCGACCTCAGGAGATACCGTCCCCCGACCCAACCGGGGTTGTAGCTGTAGCCGGCGTCCAGTGCCTGGGTGCTGCCATCCCCGGTACGCACGAGAACGGCCCGCGTGTCCATGGACCTTTCCAGGTAGTGCACGTAGTAGAGGGTCTGGCCGTCGGGGCTGACGGCGGCGTGGTAGACATCGGCCGGCAATGAGCAAAGGGCGGTCTCCCGGCCCGTCACGGGGTCGAGGGCGTGGAGACGAGGCATCGGCCCCGGATACAGGCGCCATACGGTGGAGACGACCTTGAGACCCCTCGTGTCCCGGGCTTCCCAGAAGCAGAACCGGACGACGGAGGGCGGCTCGGGCAAGGGGAGCGTGAACTCGACCGTGCGAGCGTCGGTCCAGGTCACGGGCCCTACGCTTGCGCCGAGGTCGTTGCCCTGTCTCTCCAGGACGGCCTCGACGCTGGCCCGGTCCATATCCTCGGTGAAGCGGGCTCGCATCTCGACGGGCTGGTCGCCTAGGCAATCACTTGTCGCGAGCGGCCGCCAGGCGCCCGTGCCCGTGCCACCTGAGCCGGTGCCACCTGAGCCGGTGCCGCCGGAGCCGGTGCCGCCGGAGCCGGTGCCGCCCGCGGCGCTACCACCTGCGCCGGTGCTAGCGGCAGTGGGCACCTTCGCCTCGAGCACCACCCCGGGCTCGGCGACCCGGGTCAGCGAGAGCACCAGCGAGTCCTCGCCGCTGTTGGCGAGTTGTACGCCCGTGATGGAGACGGTCATGGTCTCGCCGGGCGGTCCTTCCGGGAAAGTGTAGGTGAGACGGCCGGCGGAGTCGGAGAACACGGGCTGGCGGGGCCCCTCCACCTTGACGTGCTCGTTCACCCACTCCTGGCTGGGTCTTGGGGTGACGGTGGCCGAGAACACGACCTCGCCCGTGCCGACGACGAGCTCGGCGCTGGTCGATACGAAGACCTTGAGACGCTCGTCCGAGATTCCGGAGGATGCGGGAGCTTTGCAGACCACCGAGGCTACGGACAGCTTCGGTGGGCCGCTCTGGACGTTGCCTGCGGGAGCTTCCGCTGCATCGCCTGCCCGGCGGCAGCCGGGGGCGGGGAGAAGGATAGCCGCGCACAGGAGCACGAGACAGGCCCTCGCCGGCCAGTCGGATCGGCTCATAGGGCCGCCTCCTGAGCGGGCCGCCTCCTGAGCGGGCCGCCTCCTGAGCCAGGTCCAGGACGCTGATAGTAGGTTTTTCCACCTCATGCCCCCGATTCCTTCTCGTCAGACCGCCTAGGAAAGCGCTCCGGGCCCGGCTCTGGTAGGCCGGGCCCGGTTGCGGCGATTCTCGCCTAGTGCCCGACAGCGAGCTGCACGCAGCGCTGGTGCGCGGGGTCGAGAGTCGGGACCCCGTTCGACGTGTAGCTCGAACCGTGCGTGGTGCTCCCGAGGAAGTGGATGCAAAAGTGCCCCGGGAAGTTATTGTTCCAGATGGTCTGCCCGCCGTGGGGCATCCCGTTCTGCGAGGCGGCGATTCGCATCCCGTTGATGGTCACCACGATGGGGCGGCGGTTCCAGCTCCACTGGTAGCCGTAGTTGGCGTACATCGTCGCCGTGTCCTTAGCCGAGACAGGCTGGGAGTCGGCGTGAGCCCAGCCGCCGCTACGGATAACGTAGAACGTCCTTCCGCTCCATATGTCGTAGACCTGGACTACCGTGCCGACCTTCCACATGCCGTTGACCTGAGACCACGGGATGGCGACGGCCTTCAGGGGCGCCTGGACCTTGGCCGGGTCGGTGGTCGGGACCCGGAGAACCATGCCTGGGTAGAGGGTCTGGTCGACGGGGATGCCGCTCTCCTCGGCGATGATCGAAGGGCTGGTGCCGTGCGCGCTGGCGATTGACCGGAGGTCGTCACCCCGCCGGACGGTGTAGTTGAAGAAGCCCGTTATGGTCGGCCCTGAGGGCGGCTGCGACGGGCCGGTAGGCGGGCTGCTCGGGCCTGTGACGGTCTCGGGCGCGGAGCCGCCGGGATCGGAGGGCCCGGCCGGTGGAGCGGCGCGCTCAAGCCCGCCGGAGATGC
>QZJP01000015.1 GCA_003599345.1 Bacillota bacterium
GAGACTCCGCGACCGGCCCGGCCCCGTTGATCAAGCCCCAGGCGAAGCTGGCTGTCATCAGGAGCAGGAGCGGGGCCAGAATGGCGAAGATGAGGTTCGCAGGCAGGATAGGGGCCCCCGCCTTCAAGAACGCGAGGGCGATTCCACCGATACCGATAAGCGTCCCCCCGACCGTGACCATGGCGAACGCCCGGGGCCTGCGCCCTTGGCAACAGGCCAGAAGCGGTAGGATGAATATGACGAGGCCCGCCACGCTATGAACCACGGCGACGGGCGCCGTCGCCAGGCCCTCGGGTCCGGCGAACCGGGTGACGGTGATGGCCGCCAGACCCAGCACCGCGAAGGCGAGGTAGCCCTTCTCCGAGGCGGGGTGGAGGTCACCGACCAGGCCCAGGGACAGGGAGAGCGGGATGAGCGCCCCCGCCACCACCCTCCCCCTCGGCCACCTCTGGAGCGCGTTCTGGCTCATCGCCGGAGCACTGGACGTGACCTTCTCTATAACGGGTGGTCCAAGCCTCGATCTCCGTGGAGCGTCGTTCTGGGCACTCCCGGGAGCGGAGCTCCCGTTCTGGTACGGTGTCCTCAGTGACGGGCACCGCCCTGCACCCGGTGGGGGCCCTCCTCGCCCCGCTTGTCATGGTCTGGACTCCCATCCACGTCTGGAGTCTGGCCATTCGCTACGTGGGCGACTACCGGGCCGCGGGAGTCCCGATGCTCCCGGTGGCCGTCGGAGTGAGGCAGGCCGCGCGATGCGTGGGGTGGTCGGCCCTGGCCCTGTGCGGTCTGGCCGCCTCACTTCCCTTGGTCCTCGACCTGCCGACCTGGGCAGCCGTCTCAACCCTGGCGCTTCGGCTCCCCATCCTCGGTGTCAGCGTCGGCGTCATGCTCCGGCCCTCGGCATCCAGGGCCTGGGCCCTGTTCAAACTGTCAAGTCCTTACCTGGGCCTCCTCTTCCTGGTTGTCGCGGTCGCCGGGTGAGGCCTCACTGTTCCGCCGCCATCGTGGGCCGTACGAGGCCCTCCGGCTCTGACGGCGGTCAATCCACCTCGCCCCGGTGGCTGAGGGCCTCAGCCACGTGCAGGACCTCTACCTCCTCACGGCCCTCAAGGTCGGCTATGGTGCGGGCCAGTCTGATGACCCGGTCACGCGCGCGGTAGGAGAGGCCCGTCGACAGGACGGCGTCGTCCAGGAACGCCCGCGCGACCGGTCCCAGGCCCACCAGCGAAGGTTCCCTGAGGTGCGCCGCATCCATCTCGGCGTTGGTCGTCAGACCCACCGGCGCAAGGCGCTCGGACTGGCGCCGCCGGGCGGCGGCGACACGCTCACCAACCTCCGCGGACGAGGGCGGCCGGCCCGCGGGTGGGGCCGTCCCTTTCCCGCCCGGGCGGGGCACTAGAACCCGCATGTCGACCCGGTCGAGGAGGGGCCCTGAGATTCTCCGCCTGTACCTCTCGATCTGCCCCAGGCCGCAGCGGCAAGCCTTCCGCCTGTCGCCGAGGTACCCGCATGGGCACGGGTTCATCGCCGCGACCAAACTGAACCGGGCCGGGAAGTTCACGGTGAGGCCTTTCCGCGCGAGACGCACCGACCCCTCCTCGAGCGGTTGTCTGAGCAGCTCAAGGGATTCCCGGCGAAACTCGGGCAGTTCGTCCAGGAACAGCACCCCGCGATGAGCGAGGCTTAGCTCCCCGGGCACGGGCGGCAGCCCCCCACCGGCCAGGCCCGCTACGGAGGCCGTGTGATGTGGAGCCCGGAAGGGCCTGGCCCTCACCAGGCCGACCCCGGGCGGTAGAAGCCCGGCGACACTATGAATCTTGCTTATCTCCAGCCTTTCGGCGGGCGTGAGTGGTGGAAGTATGCCCGGCAGACGACGAGCCAGCATCGTCTTTCCGGCACCGGGAGGCCCAATGAGAAGCACGTTGTGGCCTCCGGCGGCGGCTATCTCGAGCGCCCGCTTGGCCCGGTCCTGGCCTTCGACGTCCTCGATGCCGCCGTGATTCACGGCCTTACCGGGGCTTACGTCCCCGGCACCGGCTCCGCGCGGGAGACGGCCCGCACGCAAGGCCCCCGCCACATCCCGCAGGGTTGCCAGGCCCACGGCCTCCAGACCCGGGACGGCTCCGGCCTCGGCGGTGTTCGCCGAGGGGACGACCGCCCGCCTGAGGCCCAGAGGAGGGAGTGAGAGGCACATCGGCAGGACCCCCCGGACAGGACGGATGGCCCCGTCCAGCGACAACTCCCCCAGGAACACCCACTCGGCCAGGCACCCCTCCTCTACCTGCCCGTCGGCCGCCAAGATGCCTACGGCCAAGGGTAGGTCGTAGAGGGCCCCCGCCTTGGGCACGTCGCCGGGAGCCAGGTTGGCCACGATACGCCTGACGGGGAACGTGAGTCCCGAGTTCGAGACGGCCGCCCGGACTCTCTCTCTGGCCTCGCGGACGGCGGCCCCGGGAAGCCCGACTATCTCGAAGCATGGCAGTCCAGGGCCGATGTCCACCTCGACGGTGACCAGGTAGCCGTCTATGCCGGTGATACCGAGACTCAAGACGCGCGAAACCACCGCCCCACCCCCGGACGGACGCCGCTATAACGCGGCCTGTTGGTGACGGCCCGTCTCGGGGCGACCACGTGGTGTGGGGCCATCGGGGCGTGGGTTATTCGCGCCGCCAATCCAGGTTCCTCCACCAGACCCGAACGGCGTGCCGGCTCTCGCCCCCAACGGCACCGGCAAGGGATGGCCCGTGCCGTGTCGTCTCACAGTGTCTCGTAGCATCTCGTAGCGTTGACTCGCCGGGGACGGCGGTGTTACAATCGGGCACATCAGGTTGGCCGGTGAAGACCGAGAGGAGTACGGCCGAGCGGGCGCTCGAGAGAGCCGGGGTAGGTGAGAGCCCGGCGCGTGACCACGGCCCGAAGACAACTCGTGAACCGGCGGGTGACGCCCGCTACAGCGTCGCCGGACGGAGTCCGGAAAGAGCCCCGCCACGGGCCCCGGGAGAAGAGCGTCGTCCCGGCTAAGCCTGGTCACGGCGGGGGAACAAGGGTGGCACCGCGGCCTTCGCCCCTTGACGGGGTCAAGGCCGCGTTCGATTCTCGGGAGGTCGAGTCGGGTGGCACGAAGCACTGCGTGTGAGGCCCGCGGGGCAGCGGGCACCCGCGTCGAAGTTGCCGGATGGGTTCACAGGGTGCGGACGTTGGGCGGCGTCACTTTTGTCATACTGCGAGACCGCACCGGCCTCATCCAGTGCGTCTTCGAGCGTAGTCCGGCTGCCGCCCGCCTGTCGTGCGAGAGTGTCATCGCCGTCAAAGGTCTGGCTGTGGCGGAGCCCCGGGCCTTGTCGGGAGTCGAGGTTCGGGCCGACGACCTGGAGGTGATCGCCCCGGCACCGGGAGTCCTCCCGTTCGAGGTGAACACGAAGACCCTCCGCGCCAACCTCGATCTCCAACTGCAGGAGCGGGCCCTGTCGCTGCGTCATCCCATGACACAGGCCGTCTTCAGAGTGCAGGCGGCCCTGGCCCGAGGTTTCCGCCGAGCCCTGGAGACCCGCGGCTTCTTGGAGGTGCACACCCCGAAGCTCGTCGCCTCAGGCACCGAAGGCGGAGCCGAGCTGTTCCCGGTCCGCTATTTCGACCGGCAGGCGTATCTCGCACAGAGCCCCCAGTTCTACAAGCAAATGCTGGTCCTCTCCGGCTTCGAAAGGGTGTTCGAGGCGGGACCGGTCTTCAGGGCCGAGAACCACAACACCACCCGGCACACTAACGAGTTCACGAGCCTCGACCTCGAGATGGCCTTCATCCAATCAGAGGAGGACGTCATGGTTCTTCACGAGCAGATTCTGGGCGAGATGCTGGCGACGGTCGCCGGCGAATGCGCTGCGGAGTTGGACATGCTCGGGGCCTCCCTGCCGGAGTCAGGCCCAATCCCTCGCCTGCCCGTCCCCGAGGCTCACGCTCTCCTCCGGGAGAGATTCGGCTGGACATCGCCTCCGGGGACTTCCGGGGTGCCGGAGATCAACGCCGAAGGCGAGCGTCTCCTGGGAGACTACGCGCGGGCGGAACTGGGGTCGGACCTATTGTTCCTGACCAGCTTCCCGACGGCCACCCGCCCGGCCTACACCATGCCCAGGGCCGACGACCCGTCGCTAAGCCGTAGCTTCGATCTCATCTTCAGGGGGGTCGAGGTCACAACCGGCGGGCAGCGCCTTAACGACTATGACGCGCTGGTGAGGAGCTTCAGGGCCAGGAACTACGATCCCAGGGACTTCGAGAGTTACCTCAACCCGTTCCGCTTCGGCGCCCCGCCCCACGGCGGGATGGCGATGGGCCTCGAGCGGCTGACGGAGCGCCTTCTCGGCCTGGGGAACATCCGCCAGGCGACCCTCTTTCCGAGGGACCGGGATCGTCTGACTCCCTAGCCAGGGCGACGCGGCGCCCTCCCGGGCCGCGGCGAGCGCGGCTCAGGCTCCCATGACCTCCACCGTCTGGATTCCAGCTACCGCGTCCCCCACGAGCCTGTCGATCTCCAAGGCCTTCTCGGCGCTCTCAGCCTCCCGCCGGCTGGGCTTGGTCCGGGGGTGGGAAGGGACGAAGAGCGTGCAGCAGTCGGCGTACGGCAGGGTGGAGATGTCGTAGGTACCGATGGACCTCGCCCTCGCTACGATCTCCTCCTTGTCAAGACCGATGAGCGGCCTGAGGACGGGCAGTTGGATGACGGCCTCGATGGTCGCCAGACTCTCGAGGGTCTGGCTGGCGACCTGCCCCAGGCTCTCACCAGTGACGACGGCGAGGGCCTCTTCGCGCCCGGCTACGCGCGCGGCCACCCGCATCATCATCCGCCGCATCAGGGTGATGCGGAGCGCCTCCGGGCACCTGTCGCGTATCTGGGTCTGGATATCGGTGAACGGGCACACCAGGAGATCCGGGAGCGGCCCCCAGCCGGCGAGTACCGAACACAGGTCCACGACCTTCTGGCGGGCTCTCTCTCCGGTGAACGGGTAGCTCCAGAAGTGGAGCGGCACCGTGACGAGGCCGCGCTTCATGGCCATCCACATGGCCACGGGGCTGTCGATGCCTCCGGAGATGAGGGCGACGGCTCTGCCGGACGTTCCCACCGGTAGCCCCCCGGGCCCGGGCAGTTCGTCGCCATAGAGATAAGCCGCGTCATCCCGCACCTCGATGCCGACGCGCAGGTCGGGTTCGTGGACGTCCACCGCGACGCCGGGGACCTCCTCCAGCACCCGGCGCCCGACAATCGTGGCAATCTCGGGCGACCCAAGGGGAAACGTCTTGTTGGCCCGCCGGACCTCCAGTTTGAACGTCCTCACCGGACGCGCGGTCTTGACCTCCCGGACGACGCCGATGGCCGCGACAGTGATGCTCTCCAGGTCGAGGGGCACACGGCGGGCCGCGGCGACCCCCACGATGCCGAAGACCCGGGCTGCGGCCTCTGCCAGCCGCCGCGCCGTGAGTGCGTCGACATCGAGTCCCAGGTCGGCATAGAACCTGCCGTGGACGTGCCGGACCTCGACGCTGCGGGAGACGTCCCGGTCGCCGGCGCCAGGAGCGCCGGAGAGGGCTCGGCCGAGAGCTCCGGAGAGGTTCCTGTTGAGAGCCCTCTCGAACAGGGGGCGGTTCTTCCCCTTCAGGGCCACCTCGCCGTACTTGAGGAGGAGCAGTCTCTTCACCCTCGTCCTCCTCTCTCCGAGAGCTCCTCTACCGCGGCGGCGATGCGCAGGCCGGCCTCCTCCGCCTCAGCGGGAGTGTTCAGCACGGAGAAGGAAAGGCGAACGGCGGAGTCGACCACGTCCTCGGGGAGGCCCATCGCCTGGAGGACGTGGCTCCGCCGACCCCTGTGGTGCGACGAGCAGGCCGACCCGGTCGAGACGTAGACGCCGGACCTCTCGAGATGGTGTTGGAGGACCTCGCCCGGGATGCCCGGGAACGACAGGTTGAGGATGTGCGGCGCCGACCGGGGTCTTGCCGCGGTGGTATCCCCGTCTCCGTTCACGACGACGCCGGCACAGCGTGCCCGCACCGTGGCCAGGAGGAGATCCTTGAGCTCGGAGAGCCGCCGCCCCACCTCGTCCGGACCATGGTCCAGCAGGCCTGACAGGGCCTCTCCGAACCCCACGATTCCGGGCACGTTCTCGGTGCCGCTCCTGCGGCCGGCTTCATGGCCACCACCGTGCACCAGCGGCACGAGGCGGACGCCCCGCGCCACGTAGAGCGCCCCGACCCCCTTGGGCCCGTGGACCTTGTGACCACTGACGGTCAAGAGGTCGGCCCCCATCGCCCTCACGTCCACCGCCATCCGCCCGAGGGACTGAACGGCGTCCACGTGAAAGAGCGGGAGGCCCTTTCGCCGTCCGTCCGTGCCCTTGAGCCCGAGGAGACGACGCCCCACCTCCCCCACGGGCTGGACCGTCCCAACCTCGTTGTTGACGTGCATGAGACTCACCAGGACCGTATCGGGCCTGACCGCCGCCTCGATGGCCTCGGGGCGGACCGCCCCGTCCCGGTCGGGGTTGACCAGGCTCAGCTCGAAGCCCAGGAAACTCTCCAGCCAGCGGGCAGCCTCGATGACGGACGGGTGCTCGACGGCCGACAACACGACATGCTTCCCGGACCGTACGTGAGCCCAGGCCACGCCTTTGAGGGCGAGATTGTTGGCCTCCGACCCGCCTCCGGTGAACACGATCTCCGTCGGGTCGGCTCCAATGACCCTTGCCAGGATCTCACGAGACCGCCTCACGGCGGCCGCGGCGCCCAGGCCAAGGGTGTGGCGGGAGGACGGGTTGCCGTAAGACCTCTCCATGATCTCCCGGACGGCCTCAGCGACCTCCACGAACGGACGCGAGGTGGCCGCGCTATCGAGGTAGATCGTGTCCGGACCGCCGCCGTCGGGCGGCCCACCGTTCGCCCCGGGGCGACGGGCTTTTGCCGGACCGCAAGCCACCCCCCGGCCCCCCGTGGGGCGGTCCTCTCCCTTGCCGCTCACCTCGCACACCTCCCGCTGAGCCGGCGTTGTCTCCGGCCGAGTCCCAGGCGGCCGCAACGGGTCAGAACGCGTTCCTCAGGAGCCGGACTCGTTCGGGCCTGCCTTTGGAGTCGAGCCACACCTCGACGACGTCGAACCGGCACGCGGGGGGCGAGGGGCCGAACCGGGCGAGGTAGGCGGCGGCCGCGCGCCGAACCCTCCCCCGTTTCTTCGACTCGACCGCATCGAGGCCGGAGCCGTAGGCTCCCACGCGTCGAGCCTTGACCTCGACGAAGCAGAGGGTTTCCCCCTCAACGGCGATGGCGTCTATCTCGCCGAGCCGGTTGCGGTAGTTGCGCTCAACCACGCGGAACCCAAGGCCCTCAAGATGTTTCACCGCCGCGTCCTCGCCAGCCCGGCCGAGGTAGACGCCCCTCCCGGTCCGGGACCCGGTGGCGCCGCGCCCCTCCTGCCTACGGGCGGCGCCGGACCGGCGATGGCCTGGACTCCCCCGGTCAGTCACCGGCCGGATCCTCCTCAGGCTTGGCGTCATCCCCGACCGCCACCGCCCTGGTGATGAAGCTCAGGCGGTGAGCCGGGCACGGCCCATGGCGTTTTAGGGCTTCCCAGTGCTCCGCGGTGGCGTAGCCCTTGTTCCTTTCGAACCCGTAGGCGGGGTACCTGATGCCGACCCTCCGCATTATCCTATCCCGGGTGACCTTGGCCACGATGGAGGCCGCGGCGATAGAGGCGCAGACGGCATCACCCCGTATCACGCCCCTGTGGGGCACATCCAGCCCCGGCACCCGGAATCCGTCCACCACGGCATAATCCACGGAACACCCGAGCCCGGCCACCGCGCGGCGCATGGCCAAGTAGGTAGCCTGAAGAACGTTTATTCTCTCGACCATGGCCGTCCCGACCACCCCCACCCCGACGTGAAGGGCCAAGGCCCTTATCTTGTCGAAGACTAGCTCCCGAACGTCCTCGGGGAGCCGCTTGGAGTCGTCCACCCCGGGAACAGGGACTCCCGGGTCGAGGACCACGGCGGCCGCGACGACCGGCCCGGCCAGCGGACCCCGTCCCGCCTCATCGACTCCCGCGACGGTCACGGCGTCGGGAGGGGCGAAAGCCGCCTCGGCCTGCATCATGCCGAGAACGCGGCTCCGCTCCCGCCGGCAGAGCGCGGCAGCCTTCAAGAGTCTTTCCCCGTGGCGCCGGGCTCCCGAGCGGGCATCCTTCCTGAGATCCCGTCCCAGCTCTTCGAGTCTCTCGATGTCGGCGAGGGTCGCCTCGAAGGGTCGGGGGACCGGCACTGCGGCGAGCACGCTCGTGAGGGCCCTTACCGTCAGGCCTGTACGGTCCGGCATCACGTGGCCCCCTCCTCCCGGCGACTCCTCTTTGCGTTTGCGCCCTGATAGTCCGGCCCTTCTCGACCTCCGGCACCGGAGGCTCCGCTCGGGGGCGACTCCAGCGTCAGACGACCGAACCGCCCATCGCGGAAGGAACCCACGAGGGCGACGGCGGCCCGTTCGGTGTCGGGCCGCCCGCCATGCGCGAGGTGGCCCCGCTCCACCGCGTAGCGTTCCAGAAGGTCCGACCCGTCCGGGACCAAGCCTTCTGGAAGGCGTCGCGCAGCCGCCAGGACCCCTAGCGCGTACCTGGCGACCTCCGTGCTATCGAAGGCGGAAGGAGGCAGCATGCCTAGCAGGGCAAGGATAAGCGCTGCCCGGGCCGGAAGCCTGCCGGGGACCAGTATGCCGGGTAGGTCCAGCAGCAGGAGGCCACCGCCGGCGCGCAACCACTGCTTGCCGCGCGTCACTCCCGGCCTGTCTCCGGTGCGGGCCGAGGCCCGACCGACAAGCCGGTTGATGAGCGTGGACTTGCCCACGTTGGGGAGGCCGACGACCATGGCGCGGCCCCCGGCCGGGGACGCCCGGCGCAGGGAGAGGTCAGACGCCAGCCGGCGAATCTCGCGTGTGTCGGCCCGATCCGACGCGTCGAAGGAGACCGCGCAGTGCCCGGCCGGAGCGGAGTTCCTGAGGTAGTTCACCCACGCTGATGTAAGGTGCGGGTCGGCCAGGTCCGCCTTGGCCAGGACCGTAAGGATAGGGCGGCCGGGGACGAGTCTCCCCAGGCCGGGATACCTTGTCGCCCTCGGGGCGCGAGCGTCCGCGACTTCGATGACCAGGCCGACCAGGGGGAGGTTCTCACGTATGAGGCCTCTGGTCCGAGCCATCTCGCCCGGGAACCAGGTAGCCCCCGGCCGGTTCACCCCAGCCATGCCAGCCGCCAGATCGGCCAGTAGAGGAGGAAGGCCTTGCCCTTGACGTTGTCCTCGGGCACAAAGCCCCAGACCCTGCTATCCTCGCTCTCGGGTCGATTGTCCCCGAGAACGAAGTAGTGGCCCTCGGGGACCTCTCGTTCGGGGTAGTCGGGGTAACGGTGGAGGTCGACGGTAACGGGCCATGCGCTCTGGTCGAGCTCCTGGCCGTTGATGTAGACCTGGCCGCGACGAATGGCCACGGTCTCACCCGGCAGAGCGATGACCCGCTTTATGTAGTCGCGTGAGGTGTCGAGCGGGTACCGGAACACGATGATGTCGCCCCGCGCGGGGTCCCTGTCGAGGAGGCGGGGAATCTTGAAAATGAAGACCCGCTGACCCGTCTCCAGGAGCGGCTCCATGCAGGCCCCGTCGATTGTATAGGACTCCATGACGAAGGCCCTGAGAGTGAGGGCGATGACGGCGCACAGGACAAGGGTCTTCGTCCAGTCCCAGACGATAGCCCAGAAAGAGGGCCTCGATTCCGGGGCCGTCTCACCGTAGGTGCGCTCCACCGGCTGTGAGCCCCCCGCCCTAGCGCTTCTGCTCCTTGACCCTCGCTGCCTTGCCGGTCCGCTCTCGGAGGTAGTAGAGCCGGCTCTGCCGCACGTCTCCGCGACGAAGCACGCTGACGCCCTGAAGTCTAGGCGAGTGGAGCGGAAAGGTCCTCTCGACGCCGACGCCGTAAGAGACTCGCCTGACAGTGAATGTCTCCGAGATTCCCGACCCGCGGCGCCTGATTACGATTCCTTCGAAGGGCTGCAGGCGCTCCCGGCCGCCCTCCACAACCTTGAAGGAAACGCGGACGGTGTCTCCCGGGCGAAACTCCGGAACCTCCGCCTTCATCTGCTGTCCCTCAACAAGCTTGATCAGGTCCACTTCCGGCCTTTCTCCCTTCCTCGTCCCCATCAGGAGCGGCTGGGCCCGCCTGCGCCTCCGCGCTCACCGAACCAGCGCCGCTCTCCTCCAGGAGTTCCCGGAGCAGTTGATGGTCTTCCCGTGTCAGTCTGGCCTGAAGGAGGAGCTCGGGCCGACGCTCGAGCGTCCGCCGGATGGACTCCTTCCGGCGCCACCTCCGCACACGCTCATGGTTCCCCGACAGCAGGACTTCCGGCACCCGCAGCCCGCGGAAGTCGGCCGGGCGCGTGTAGTGCGGGTACTCGAGAAGTCCCTCGGTGAACGACTCCTCGAGAGGCGACACCTCCTGGCCAAGTACACCCGGGATGAGTCTAGCGACGGCGTCGATGACCACCATCGCCGGAATCTCGCCCCCGGTCAGAACATAATCTCCTATCGAAAGCTCCTCGTCAACCAGGGCTTCCCGGATGCGCTCATCCGTGCCTTCGTAGTGGCCGGCGAGGAGGACCAGCCGGTCCACTCCCGCGAGCCGCCTAGCCGTGGCCTGGTCCAAAGGCCTACCTTGTGGAGTCAGATACACAAGCCAGAGGCCCGGTATCTTCGACCCCGTGCCTCGCGGGGCCTTCTCCCAACCGGGGCACAGGGAGTCTACGAGGCGGAAGACGGGACCCGGTTTAAGGACCATACCGGCGCCGCCTCCGTAGGGGTAGTCGTCGGCGGTGCGGTGCCGGTCCTCCGCGTAGTCTCGTATGTCATGGATAACGATATCTATCAAGCCGGCTTGCCTCGCGCGGCCCAGGATGCTCGCGTCCAGCGGACCCCGGAACATCTCCGGAAAGAGCGTCAGGACATCGAACCTCATTTGTCGTCCCACCCCGGGAGGAGCCTGACAACCATCACACCCTCGTCGGGATCCACCCTGAGGACCACTTGCTTGAGGGCCGGCACGAGTAGCTCGTCGGCGAACCGCGTGGCCCCATCAGGCCGGACGACGAACACATCGTTCGCGCCGGTCTCGATAACGTCGTGCACCCAGCCAAGGCTGCGCCCTTCCTCGTCGCGCACCTCCAGGCCGATGAGCTCGAAGCGATAGTAGCTTCCCTCCGGGAGAGCCCGGACCTCGGAGAGAGGTATTTCTACCCGCGCCCCGACCATGCCCAAGGCCTCGACGCGCCCTGCCACGCCGTCGAGCGTCAGAACGTAGGTCCCATCGCCCTGGCGTTCCGCGGCGAGGACCCTCCGCCATTCCGACCTGGCCGTCACGGAGCCGGAGACACTGATCCTCACTCTCCCCAGCTCCGATAGCCTCTCCGGGAAATCGGTCATCGGCCTTACCCGCACCCGCCCCCCGGTTCCCGAGGGGCCGAGGACCAGCCCGACGGTAACGTAGTCGGGACGCCGCCCGCTGGCGGGCCCCTCCGCCACCCGGCGCGGCGCCGGCCGGGCGGGAGCGCGGCGGTCGCGACCCTTCTCGTCGCGTCCTATCTCGACACTACCTCGACGATAAGGCCCTTTGCCGCAGGACCGCCCGTAGTGCGGACGACCTTGCGGATGGCCTTTATGATGCGGCCCTGCTTGCCGATGACCCGGCCCACGTCCTCCGGCGCGACCTCGAGCATCAGCATGTTGATGCCCTCACGCTGGACACGCGTCACGACGACCTTGTCGGGCTTCTCAACCAGCGCCCTGGCCAGCACCCTGAGCAGTTCCTCGCTCAACCCATCGTCTCCCCCGGCCCTCAGGCTTTCTCCTGGCCCGCTGAGCGTGTTGCGCGCTTCTTCTCCTCATAGGCCTTCAGTATGCCTTCCTGGCGGAACAGGGCCAGGATCGTGTCGGTGGGCTGGGCCCCACGCTCGAGCCACATGATGGCCTTGTCCTTGTCCACGCTGAACTCCGGCTTCGCCGTGGTCGGGTTGTAGTGCCCGAGTTCCTCGATGAAACGTCCGTCCCGTGGAAACCGGGCGTCAGCCACCACCACACGATAGGACGGCGATTTCTTGGCCCCCACCCGGCGCAGCCTTATCTTTACGGACATACTCCAGCGCCTCCTCCGATCACGGTCTTAACAGCCTTCCCAGGCCGCGACCGTCTTTACCCATCCGGGACATGCGTCTTACGAGCTTCCTTGCCTCTTCGTACTGCCTGAGCAAGCGGTTGACGTCGGCGGTGGTCGTTCCGCTTCCGGATGCTATTCGCCGGCGCCGGCTTCCGTCAATTATGGACGGGTCCCGCCTTTCCTGCCTCGTCATGGACGAGATGATGGCCTCCAGGCGCCTGAACTGGTTGTCGTCGACCTCCAACTCGCCAAGGCCCTTGACCCGCCCGGCGCCCGGGAGCATGTTCAGTATATCGCTGACGGGCCCCATTCTCCTGACTTGTCGCAGTTGGTCCAGGAAGTCTTCGAGAGTGAACTCCGCCCGCCGGAGCTTCTTTTCGAGCTCCAGGGTCTTCTTGGCGTCCATGGTCGCTTCGGCGCGCTCGACAAGGGTCGCCAGATCGCCCATGCCGAGAATCCGCGTCGCCATCCGGTCCGGGCTGAAAGGCTCGAAATCCTCCACCTTCTCGCCCATGCCGGCGAACTTCACCGGCTTTCCCGTGACAGCCCGGACGGACAGGGCGGCCCCGCCCCTGGCGTCTCCGTCAAGCTTTGTCAACACCACACCGTCTATACCAACTCGGCTGGCGAACGCGTCCGCGACGTTCACGGCGTCCTGGCCGGTCATCGCGTCCACGACCAGGAGCACCTCTGTCGGGCCGGCCGCGCCTTTCACCCGACTGAGCTCCTCCATGAGGTCCTGGTCGACATGCAGTCTCCCTGACGTATCGACGATCACTACGTCGTGGGCCAGCCGCCGAGCCTCGACAAGGCCCGAACGGACCACTTCCAAGGTCGCGGAGGCGGCGACCGCGGAGTCGGGGTCGGGCCGAGCGAAACCGGGCGGACCGGCCCAGACCGTGAACCCGTGCTGGCGACCGAGCGTGGCGAGCTGATCCTGAGCGGCGGGACGGCGCAGGTCGGCGGCGATGAGAAAAGGGTGATGGCCTCGCCCTTTGAGGTAGTAGGCCAGCTTCGCGGCCGCGGTCGTCTTCCCGGCTCCGTGCAGGCCCACGACCATGAACACCGACGGTGGCCGCGGCGAGAAACTCAGTCCGGCGCGACCACGACCCATGAGGTCCGTGAGCTCGTCCTGGACAATCTTCACCACTTTCTGGGCCGGGGTGACGCTAGACAGAACCTCTTGGCCCACAGCCCGCTCCCGGACCTTGGCCACGAACTCCTTCACGACTTTGTAGTTGACATCGGCCTCGAGCAACGCCAGGCGGACCTGGCGCAAGGCTTCGTCGACGTCGCGCTCGGAGAGCTTGCCCCGGCCGCGCAGCTGGCGGAAGACGCCACCCAGTCTGGTGGTCAGTAGCGAAAAAGGCACATCAACACTCCCCGGCTAAGCCACAGGGGTATTTTATCTCTCACCAGGCAGGAACTGCAATGAAAGGTTACGCTCCGGCGGACCCGACCATCTCGCGCGCATAGGCCTCCGCGTCGAAGGGCACCAGGTCGTCGAGCCGCTCGCCGACACCGACGAACTTGACCGGCACCCCCAGGGCTTCTCGAATGGCTATCACGACTCCGCCACGCGCTGTGCCGTCCATCTTGGTGATGACGATCCCGGTGAGGTCCAGGGCCTCGTCGAACACCCGGGCCTGTTCAAGCGAGTTAAGACCGGCAGTGCCGTCGATGACGAGGAGCGTCTCGTGGGGAGCGCCCTCGACCTCGCGCGCCAGCACCCGCCTCACCTTCCGGAGTTCCTCTACGAGTCCGGTCTTGGTGTGCAGGCGCCCGGCCGTGTCCACCAACACCACGTCCCGACCCCTGGCTACGGCGGCGCGCACCCCGTCGAACGCCACCGCCGCCGGGTCGCTTCCCGGGCGGTGATGGACCAAGTCCAAGCCGAGTCGCTGGGCCCAGACGAGAGCCTGCTCGGTAGCGGCCGCCCGGAAGGTGTCGGCCTGGACGATGAGGGGCTTCCGACCCTCGCCGAGGAGGCGGTGGGCCAGCCTGGCAACCGTGGTGGTCTTGCCCGTCCCGTTCACCCCGACGACCATGACCACGGCAGTGCGGGGTGCGTCTCCCTGGGCATGCCCTGGAGGGCCGTCTCCGGCCGCCGGCGCGGGCGGCAGCCGAAGCTCCTCCGCGGGCCCGAGTCGTTCCGACAGTATCTCGACCAGGAGCTCCCTGAGCGCGCCGGCGTCGGTGGCTCCGGCAAGCCCCGCTCTGGTCTGAAGCTCGTCCAGGACGGATGTCGTCACGGCCACCCCGGTGTCCCCGAGGATGAGCGTGTCGGCCAACTCCTCGTAGAGCGAGGCGTCGATGGGCCGGTTCCGGGTTAGGACGCGGCGGATCCCAGCCCCGAAGCCCGCTCTGGCCCTGGTCAAACCTTCAGCCAGACGTCGTGTCCCGCGGGCCAACTCGCCACACCTCCTCGGCCGGCCATGGCCTTCGGCCGGGGCGCGGCGGCCCAGCGGTGGTCCCGCCCGGGCCGGCGCGGCCCGTTACGAACTGGCCTACACGGCATCTCGTAG
Organism: Bacillota bacterium; assembly: GCA_003599345.1. Classification (GTDB taxonomy): domain Bacteria; phylum Bacillota; class Sulfobacillia; order UBA995; family UBA9673; genus SURF-36. The sequence continues at coordinate 14,739 of QZJP01000015.1, forward strand.
CTTCACCGAAACCAGGCGTGACACTCCATCCTCGCCCATGGTCACGCCGTAGAGCGCCTGGGCCGATTCCATCGTCGCCTTGTTGTGAGTGACGATGATGAATTGCACCCCCGCGGATTGGGCCAGGGACCCGACGGACGACCCGATGCGGGCGACGTTGGCGTCGTCGAGCGGCGCGTCAATCTCGTCCAGGACCACGAACGGGCTTGGGCGGACGTCGAGGAAAGCCAGGAGTAGGGCGAGGGCCGCCAGGGCCCGCTCGCCGGCTGACAGTAAAGCCAGGCTCTGCATCTTCTTGGAGGGCGGTTCGACTAGCACCTCAACGCCACTGTCGAGGATGTGGTCGCGATCCGTCAGCACCAGATCGCCCTTCCCTCCGCCGAACAACTCGGAAGTCCGCTCTCGGAACACCCGTCTGACGGCGAGGAACCCCTCCTCGAACTTCCGGGCCATGGTTTCATCCATCTCGTTGACGAGACGCAGGAGTCCTTCGCGCGCTTCCTCGAGGTCGCGCGCCTGGCCTCGCAGGAACTCGACCCGGTCGGACAGCCGCCGGTGCTCCTCGATGGCTCCGATGTTCACGACACCCATACCGCTCATCGCTCGCCGGAGTTCGGCGACCCGGGCCCGACCGGCCTCCTCGTCGAGAGGCTCCTCGCCGGCGGCAGGCGTTGGACGCCGCCCAGCCTTCTTCTCCCAGTCGTCTCCGAAGTCACGTCTCAGGCGCCTGGCCGTCATCTCTTCCTCTGCCTCGAGCCGCGCGAGCCGAGTCTCCTCCCGGCGCGCCCGTTCATCGAGCTCGTCCAAAGCCTTTCTGACCCGGGCGGTCTCCTCGACCCGGGCATCGAGGTCGGCCGCCACGGCCTGGCGTCTTCTGACCCAATCGTCGAGGTCCTCGCCCGGCGCGGGACCGGAGGACGTTGTCGCGAGTTCCATCCGGTCCCGGAGAGGCCTTAGCCGCTCGAGCGCTCCACACCGGTCGGCACTGAGCGCCTCGACGCGGGCGCCCAGCGCGGCGTCCTCGGCTCGTATCCGCTCCAACTCCTCGCCGAGCCTGGCCTCCTCGGCCTGGCCGGCCCGCTCCTGCTCCTCGAGTGTGGCGACGGCGACCCTCATCTCCCCGCTTCGCCGCCCCTCCGCGGTGAAGGCCTCTTCGGCCGCCGCGACCAACGCCTCCTGGCGCTCTATGGCCGACCTGAGCAGGCCTTCCCGCTCGACTGACTCCGCGAGCCGAGCCTCAAGCTCGCCGGCCCTGGCCTTGAGAGCATCCGTTCTCTCGCCGAGGCTCGGGAAAGCCGCCTCGGAGTCCTCGATCCGCCGGCGAAGCGCGGCCACTCGAGCCTGCACCCCCTCGAGCTTCTGGACGGTCGCGGAGTTCTCGGCTACGAGTCGTTGGTACGAGGAGGTCAGGCGCAAGCGCTCGGTCCTCGCCTCGCTGAGGGCACGCTCCGCGACCTCTCGCTCCGAGGCGACCAGATCGAGCTTGCCGCGCCTGACGGCAAGCTCAGTCCTCACCTGGCGAAGCCTCCGCCGCTGCTCAAGAGAGCGGTCGGGCCCACCGCCCGCCGGCTGACGTCCTGAGCCATCACTGGCGGCCCCGCCCTGGGCCGGTCCCATGAACACGATTCCCCCGCCCCGGACGAGCACACCGTCTCGGGTCACGGCCCTGCGCCACGGGCCGCGGGTGACCAGGTCTCTGGCCTCCTCGAAGCTGCCGGCCACCGCCGTGTCCCCGAGAAGGTAGTCCACGACCTCCCTGACGGGCTCCGGACAACTCACCATGCCGGCCAGGCTGGACGGCCCGCCGCTCAATCGGCTGTTTGCCCGTTGCCGGGCCTGCCGCGCGGCCAGGCGGCTAGCCACGAGGTCCGCGGGGATGATGACCGCCGGACCGAGACCCTCGCCCCGGATGTGGGTCATATACCGCCGGAGATCATCGCCGGTCGCCACGACGAGGGCGTCCGAGTGCCTTCCGAGCGCGGCCTCGAGGGCTGCTTCCAGGCCACGCTCGACCACGAGTTCCTCTCCGAGGACCCCAAGGAACCCGCCCGCCCAGTACGACCCGTCCGCGCCGGCCCCGTCGCGGTCGCCGGGACTGCCTTCCCCACCGCCCCTCGCGCTGGCGCGGTCCCTCGCCGCGGCCGCGAGGGTCAGGGCCGAGCGAGACCAGGCGCCGGCAGCGGCTATGGACGCCTCGAGCGTAGCCTTCTCCGCCTCGAGGTCGCCCACTGCGCTCCTCTCGGACTCGAGCGCCCGCCACAACTCGCCAATCTTGGTGACCAGGGCCGTCTCCCGCGCCTCGAGGCGGTCAAGGGCCTCCCGGCACTCGGTCTCGCGCCGGGTGACCTCGCTCAGGGCCGCCGTTGCCTCGGCCGCTTCAGACTCACTCCGAACCAGCTCGACGCGGCTCGCCTCACACCCCTCGACGAGCCGGGTCCGCTCAGCCTCGAGGCGAGCTATCTCGGCTCTGACTTGGGACATTTCCGTGCGAAGGCCGCCCGCCACGGTCAGGGTCTCAAGCAGGTCAGCCTTGGCCTTCTCCAGTGCCGAACGGGCGCCGGCAAGAGCCTCTCTGGCCTCACCCTCGGCCTCCTGGGCCCTGCTGAGGTCGGCCCGCGCCCGAGTCAAGGCCTCCAACCGCGTGCTGCGCTCGCCCGCCAACTCAGCCCGCCGGGTCGCCAGGCGGGTAGAGCGCTCGTACAGGCGATTCCGCTCCTCACCTATGAGCTGAAGTTCCCTTTCCCAGGTCCCAAGGTCCTTCTCCAGGGACTGTACTTCAGCCGCGAGTTCTCTCGTGGCGGCCTCCGACATTGCCGCCTCGCGGCGCCGGCGCTCAAGGGTGTCCCCGATCTCCGCGTGGGCGGTACGCAGGGTTGAAACTTCGTTCTCCAGCGACCCGAGTCCCCGCTTCAGGGCCTCGACCTCTCCCCGCATGTCCCCCAAGCGCTCCCGGGCCGACCGAACCCTAGCCCTCAGTCTGGATAGCCCCTGACTCTCGAGCCACAGCTCCAGGCTCTCGTGTTCCTCCCGGTAGGCCATGAATCTCCGCGCCACCTCGGCCTGCGCGACCAGGGGGGCCAGTTGCGCCTCCAGTTCAGAGACTACGTCAGACACGCGTTCAAGCCGCCCCGCGACATCGTCCAGCCGGGCAAGGGCTTCTCTCTTGCGATTCCGGTGCACGCCGATGCCGCAGGCCTCGTCGAAAAGGCTGCGGCGGCTCTCGGGGCTCGACATGAGGAGCTCGTCTATGCGCCCTTGACCGACCAGCGAGTAGCCCTCGCGTCCGAGGCCCGTGCCGGAGAGGAGTTCCTGAAGGTCCTTCAGCCTGACGGGCGTGCCGTTGAGGAGGTACTCACTCTCGCCTGAGCGGTACAGCCGGCGGGTCAGAGACACTTCATCGTAGTCGATGGGCAGCCGCCCGTCGCGGTTATCCACGGTGAGGACGACCTCGGCGAATCCCAGGGGCTTGCGGGTGCCGCTCCCTCCGAAGATGAGGTCCTCCATCCGGGAGCACCGCAGGAGTCGCGGGTTCTGCTCACCCAGGACCCACCGCATCGCGTCGGCGACGTTACTCTTCCCGGCTCCGTTCGGGCCGACTATCGCCGTGACCCCGTCGTCGAGCTCCAGGATCGTGCGCTCGGCAAAGGACTTGAAACCCTGAAGCTCAATACGTCTAACCCGCAAGACTCCACCACCCGGAGGACTCGCCCAACAAAAAACCCGCCACCGTCGGATGGACGGGCTCAAGGGCGAAAACCGTATCGTCTGGACCTCGGGTCCAGTATCGGTCGGCCGCGCCGCAGGACCTGTGGCGGTGGCTCGGGCCCGTGTAGGACCCTCTAAGACCTAGGCCTTGGCTGGGGCCTGCTTGCCTTCTACTATGAACCGTATCGCCGTCCGGCCCTCGCCGTTGATTTCAATCTCCGCGAAGGCGGGAATGCACACGAGATCAATGCCGTTGGGGGCCACGTAGCCCCGGGCGATGGCGATGCCCTTCACGGCCTGGTTGACCGCGCCGGCACCCACTGCCTGGACCTCGACGTTGCCCTTCTCCCTTAAGACCGCAGCAAGCGCACCAGCGACAGACTTCGGTTTGGACTGGGCAGAGACTCGTAGCACATCCATGGTGCCTCGTCAGCTCCCCCGTGGAGGGTGGTGACAAACATCAAACGGGCCGTTACCAAGAGGCCGTTAGCAAGAGCCGTGCGGCAAACATTCGCTGCATAGCTCGGTACTTCCTGCCCTGGTCCCCCCTGCCGGCGCTCAGCCGGGTCGAACCACTCTATTCAGGACCGCCGGCTTCGGCTCCGTAGAGCCTCACGGGCCGCCGCCTGCTCCGCTTCCTTCTTGGTCTTTCCTCGCCCGTAGCCGGCCGATTTCCCACCGACCTTGACCTCGACCTCGAACACCCTCAGGTGGTCGGGGCCGGTCACGGACACGAGCACGTAGTCCACGCTCTCTCCGACGGCCTGGGCCGTCTCTTGAAGAGCGGTCTTGGCGTCCAGCAAGGGCCGGCCCGCCGCGTCGCGGACGAGCGGTCCCAGGTGCCGCAAGATGAACCGCTGGGCCGCGCGAATGCCCGAGCTCAGGTACACGGCCCCGACCACGGCCTCGAAGGAGTCGGCTAGGAGGGAGGGTCTCTCCCGG
>QZJP01000067.1 GCA_003599345.1 Bacillota bacterium
TCCTCATTCCCAGGTCTAAGTTCGAAAAGCAGGTGAAGGCCGTCGTCCGCTATGCGGTCGACTCGACACGTCCCAGCGAGCCGGGCTCGAACCAAGGCTAACCTTCTCGGTGACGGCCCCGGCCGAGCGCTTTACCCCGGGCTTGCCGAGGTTTATAATGGTGCACGTCCTACGCCACCCGCTCCGCACCAGTTGCGGGGCCTTCCCGGCGGCGCCTTTCAGGCTGGGGCCCCGGGATGTCCGAGGGAGGAGGTGAATTCCCGCTTTGGCTCAATACGAGACCGTATTCATCCTCAGGCCTGATCTTGATGAAGAGTCCGTCACCAAGACCTGCGACCGCCTCGTCTCTCTCATCTCCGAGCACAAGGGCGGAGTCCTGTCTCTCGAGAAGATGGGTCATCGCCGCCTGGCCTACGAGGTCGAGGGGCATAACGACGGATACTACGTCGTGATGAATTTCGAGGGTCCGGCCGAGGCCGCGGCTGAACTCGAGCGGTCGTTCCGGATCAGCGACGAGGCCATAAGGTATCTCCTTGTGAGGCGTGAAGTCCCCTACCAGCCGCCGCAGCCGAAGGCGGCCAAGGCCCCCGCCGAGGCCGAGACAGTTGATGAACAGCCGCAGGCCGGCAACGAAGAAGCCGAAGCCGCGCCGGACGACGGTGAGCCTCCGGCTCAGCCGGACGCGCCGGCCGCCGCGGAACCCCCCGCTGAGGGCGACACCAAGGAGTAGGAGTTATCGAAGCGACCGGCGTGCTTTCAGGGCCAGCGGGAATAGAGGGAGGTAGAGCGATGCTGAACCGGATTATCCTGATCGGGCGGCTCGTTCGTGACCCGGAGCTGCGCTACACGCCGGCGGGCGTGGCCAACTGCAGCTTCACACTGGCCGTTGACAGACCGTTCGTGAATCAGAAAGGTGAGCGCGACACTGATTTCATCGACATCGTGACCTGGCGCAAGCTAGCCGAGACTTGTGCCAGCCACCTCGGCAAGGGACGCCTGGTCGCCGTGGATGGTCGGCTTCAGATCCGGCAGTACGAAACCGCGGAAGGGCAAAGACGCAGGGTGTCGGAGGTAATCGCCGATACCGTGCGTTTTCTCGACTGGCCGGACCGGGGTCGCGAAGGCTCGCGCCCCGATTCCGAACCAGACCTGGGCGGCGCCTCCGACGAAGAGAACATACCGTTCTAGGTCGGCCCCACCGCGGGCTGGAAAGGAGAGAACGTCTTGCCCGGCAAGAAGGACCGTAAGGGTAGACGGCAGCGCCGTCGCGTCTGCAGCTTCTGTGTCGACAAGGTCGACTACATCGACTTCAAGGACATCGGGCGGCTGAAGCGCTACCTCAGTGAGCGCGGGAAGATCCTACCGCGTCGGATCTCGGGTAACTGCGCGAAGCACCAGAGGCAGTTGACCGTGGCCATCAAGCGGGCGCGGAACATAGCCCTTCTGCCCTACACGATGGAGTGAGACCTCGGAATCCAGCCGGGCTGTCGAGCCCGACGGCCCGGCTCCGGTTCTTCCCTCGCCACACAGGTTTTGCACCAAGCGGGAACCTGGAGGATACGCTGTTCCCCGCGAGAAGTGAGAGTGTCACTGCCCGGCTGTGAGGAGTGAACCGCCTGTGAAGGTCGTGCTCGTCAAGGATGTGGCTACCCTGGGGAAGCGGGGCGACACTTGCAGCGTGGCCGACGGCTACGCAAGGAACTACCTACTGCCCCGCGGCCTCGCGGTGGAGGCGACTCCCGCCAACATCAAGAAGTTCGAGGTGGAGCGGTCGGCCTCCGAGCGCCGGACAGAACGTGAAACGGCGCAGGCCGAGGCCAGCGCGGCCAGGCTCGAGGGTTTCAGCCTGACTGTCAGAGCAAAGGCGGGAGAGGAAGGCCGGCTCTTCGGGTCGGTGACCACGAAAGACATAGCCGCCGGCATCAAGAGCGTGCTGGGTCTCGACCTGGACCGGAGACAAATCGACCTTCCCGACCCCATCAAGTCGACCGGATCGTACCGTGCCGTCGTCCGCCTCGGCCGTTCGATTGCCCGGGAAATCACCGTTGTGGTCGAACCGTCGGAGTAGGAGAAGCGGCTGGTGGGCGGCCCAGGGCAGCAGGCGGCCGCGGTGGAGGAACCGTCAAGAGAGACACCGCTTTGACCGGGGGAGAAGCCGAAGCCATGAAGTCCATCCTGGACCGGCTGGTCCGCACGCGCACGACGCTTACGGTTAAACTTGGAGATCGCGAGCAACTTCGGCGGCAGGTGGACGCCCTCTTCGACATCTTGGGCCAGATCTACGGCCACGACAAGCTGGTGTTGCGCGCGGGGAAACTCGAAGTACTCGACGACTTCAACTCCGACGACCTCAGCCGGAGGGTCCTCGCGCTTCAGAAACTTGTCTACGAAGACCCTACAGTGAACTCCCCTCCCAAGCAGACGGACATACCCACCGTCCTCGAAGAAGTCGAGGAAGAGATCGCCGATATGGTGGCCCGCCGCTCCGTCGAGGACAAACTCGAGAAGAAGATTGCCGAACGTATGCAGAAACGACACGAGGAGTACGTCCGGGACATCAAGCTCCAGATCATCAAGGAGGATGTCGGTCCGGAGAACGCACAGACACTCAAGAAGCTCGCGGTCCTAGAGAAGCTCGAAGCCCAAAAGTTGGCCAGGACCTTCATCGACGTCACGCGCCCTACGTGTCTGGCTGAAGTTGTCGGCCAGGAAGCCGCCATCCGGACTCTGCTGGCGAAAATCGCTTGCCCGTTCCCTCAACACGTTTTGCTGTACGGCCCTCCAGGCGTCGGAAAGACCACCGTGGCGAGACTCGTCCTTGAGGAGGCCCGTCGCCTCCCCTACTCACCTTTCCGCAACAAGGCTCCCTTCGTTGAGGTTGATGGCACGACCCTCCGGTGGGACCCGCGTGAAGCGACGAACCCTCTCCTCGGGTCGGTTCACGACCCCATTTACCAGGGAGCCCGCCGCGAGCTGGCCGAGGGCGGCGTTCCAGAGCCGAAACTCGGGCTGGTGACCGACGCTCACGGAGGCATCCTTTTCATCGACGAGATAGGCGAACTCGAGCCGACCCTGCTCAACAAGCTCCTCAAAGTCCTTGAAGACAAGAGGGTCACGTTCGACTCGTCCTACTACGACCCCCTGGACCACAATGTACCCAGGTATGTTCGCAAGCTCTTTGACGAAGGGGCGCCGGCCGACTTCGTCCTGATAGGCGCCACCACCCGCGACCCGTGGTCCCTGAACCCCGCGTTGCGGTCCCGCTGTGCCGAGGTCTACTTCGAGCCCCTGTCGCCCAAGGACATCCAGCGGATCGTCGTCGAGGCCGCGGCCAAGCTCGGCGTGAGGCTCTCCTCCGACCTGGCGGAACTCATCAGCAACTACACGGTAGAGGGCCGCAAGGCGATCGGCCTCCTTGCCGACGCTTACGGGCTCGCCCTCTACCGGCGCGGGGGGCAGTCCGTGGTCCGTCAGTTCGTGTCGAGGGGCAAGCGCCAACCGTTCCGCCGCCCGTCCATCGCCATTGACCGCCAGGACATCCTCGACGTCATCCAGTCGAATAGGCTGACCCCCAACGCCACGTTCAAGGCGTCGGCCACCCCCGAGGTCGGCCGGGTGCTCGGGCTTGGCGCAAGTGGATACATGGGCTCAGTCCTCGAGATAGAAGCGGTGGCTTTCCCGGCGCGCAAAGCCGGCGAGGGGGCGGTAAGGTTCAATGAGACGGCGGGCACGATGACCCGCGACTCCGTCTACAACGCGGCTTCGGTCGTCAGGAACATCACCGGCGAGGAACTTGGAAACTTCGACGTCCACGTGAACATCGTCGGCGGAGGCGACGTCGACGGACCCTCAGCCGGAGCCGCCATTATGACCGCCATCATAAGCGCCATAAAACAAGTCCCCGTGCGCCAGGACACGGCCGTCACGGGCGAGATATCCATCCGCGGCCGGATCAAGCCGGTCGGCGGGCTTTACCAGAAGCTCTACGGGGCCCGCCAATCAGGCGTCACGACCGTGGTCATCCCGGAGGACAACAAGGACGACCTGCCCGCGAGCGTCCCGGGGCTGACCCTGGTCGCGGCGAAGACCATCAGCGAGGTCCTCGACGTGGTGCTCGTCCCGGACAGGGCGGAGGCGAGCCCGAAGACCGCGACCGTCGGGAAGGCGGTCAAGACAGGGGCAAGAGCCATCGCCCCCGGGAAAGGTAAGACGACCGTTGAACGTTCCGGCTGACCGTCTGCCTCCCCAGAACATCGAAGCCGAGCAATCGGTCCTCGGCGCCATCCTCTTGGACCGAGAGGCCATAGCCACGGCTGTCGAGCTCCTCCGACCCCAGGATTTCTACCAGGACATACACCAGCTCATCTTCCGGGCCGTCGCCAACCTCTACGACGCCGGTCGGTCCGTGGACGTCGTCACCCTGGCCGAGGAACTCCGCAAGGAAGGCCAACTCGACCGGGTGGGCGGCGCCACCTATCTCGGCACTCTCGCCCGGGCCGTCCCCACCTCGGCCAACGTCCGGTACTACGCGGAGATCGTCGAGGCCAAGGCCATGCTGAGGAACCTCATTTCCGCCGGGACGAATATAGTGGGCCGGGCCTACGAAGCCACCGAGGACCCGAAAACCCTGCTCGACCAAGCGGAGCAGATGATCTTCGACATCGGCCAGCACCGGATCAGGAAGCCCTATGCGCTCCTCAAGACCCTCCTGGTCAAGGCTTATGAACGGCTTGAGCGCCTCTACGAGCTGAAGGTGCCCGTGACGGGGGTCCCGACCGCCTTCGCGGAGCTTGACGACATCACGTCGGGACTCCAGCCGTCAGACCTCATCATCCTCGCCGGGCGACCGTCCCAGGGCAAGACCACTCTGGCCGTCAACATCGCCCGGAACGTGGCGGTGCGCCACAAACTGCCGGTGGGGCTTTTCAGCCTGGAGATGTCGGCCGAACAGCTATCGTTGCGCTTCCTGGCCTCGGAGGGGCCGTTCGACGGCCACCGACTGAGGTCCGGCGCTTTGGAAGAGAAGGATTTCCCGCGCATTGCCGAAGCTATGGGCCGCCTGGCGGAGGCACCGGTCTACATAGACGACTCACCCAGCCTGTCCATCCTGGAGCTCCGGGCCCGGGCGCGGCGGATGAAGAGGGACAGTGACGTCGCCCTGCTGATCGTCGATTACCTGCAGCTCATGCGGGGCACGCAGAGGACCGAGAACCGGCAACAGGAGATATCCGAGATATCCAGGGCCCTCAAGTCGCTGGCCAGGGAACTTGAGATCCCTGTTCTCGCCCTGTCCCAGCTCAGCCGGGCGGTTGAGGCCCGTGAGAGCCGACGGCCGCAGTTGTCCGACCTCCGCGAGTCCGGAGCCATCGAGCAGGACGCCGACGTCGTCACTTTCATCCACTTCCCGACCGAGAACACCGTTTTCCGTGACTGGAAAGGATATGAGTACCGCACTGCCGCCGACCCTGAGGAGTCAGGTAAGCGCGTTCTCGAGATAACCAGGGACGGACGCTCCAGGCAGTTCATCCTGGAGGACGGGACAGACGTCGCTGAGATCATAATCGGCAAGCAAAGGAACGGACCGGTGGGATCGGTCTGCTTGACTTTCATACGAAAGACGGGGCGGTTCGCGACCCTGGAAAGGTACCGGGAAGCGCCACCCTCTTAGAGAAACACAAGACAAGGAGGGGCCCAATGCCCGGCTTCGTTGGTGAGGAGATAGAGCCTGTCTTCGAGGAGGCGCCGGCTCTCGAGAAGAAGACGGGCGCGCCCTCCGGGTTCAGATTGCGGGAGCGGGAGTACAAGATACAGCGCGTCGTGAAGGAATGGCACGAGTACAACCAATCCAGGCCGGGCGGCGGCTGGGACGCCGGGCGGCCCCCATACGCGATGCGCGGGGTCAGGAACAGAGGCTCATGGGGCCAAGGCAAGGATTTCTACAGGGTCCTGCTGGACGACGGGCGTCTCGTCGACATCTACTACGACCGCAGACCCAAGAGTGGCGGTGACAAGGGGCGCAAGGGGCGATGGGTGTTGTTCCGCGAGATAGGGGACGCCCAGAGATGAGGCCCGGTCACCGGCCCCTAGCGGGGGCTGAGTCGCAAGGTTATGGCCTACGACGTGAACCGATGGTTTCCGATGACGATCTTCAGCGGCCTTGACCACAGGAACCTGTTGGACGTCTTGGCCGGGTTGAAGAAGTAGAGGGCCCCGTCCGTCGGATCTTCTCCCCGAGCCGCGGCTTGGGCGGCCTTCAGGGCGGTTTCCGTGGGGGTCATGTTGATGCGACCGTTCCGGACGACCTCGAACTGCCCCGGCTGGAATACGACGCCCTTGACGGTCGAGGCGAAGAGGCCGCTCGCAATGCGGTTCATCACGACCGCGCCAACAGCCACCTGACCCTCGTAGGGTTGACCGCCGGCCTCCGCCGTTATAAGGCGGGCCAGGAGCACGATGTCCTCCTGCGCGAGGCCCGTGGCCTCCGGTGACTGAGGAACGGCCGCGGAGTCGTCATCAGGGCTAGTATCGTCCGACTGGGCTGTGCCGCTACTGGGCATCACCGAGCCTTCGAGCGCGCCTTCGGGGCCCGGGGGCATTTCACCGGGCCACAGTGTCCGGCCGGGGTTGAGCACGGCCAGGGTTCCGGTCGAAAGGGTTAGCGCGAAGAGAAGGGCGATTGTGACGAAATCAGTGATCCTGGACCTCGGCACCGGCGTGCAACTCCCTTCAGCCGTCTCGTCTTTCGGGTCGGACGAGTACCTCGCGGCCGGGCGTGGGCTCGACCAGCCGCGGGGACAGCCTAACAACGCGGGACCGGGTGGTCAACGACAAAGTCTTGGCAAGGGAGAACCTGGGATGGCCAGGGTTGCCATCGTTAGATGCGAAAGCTACGACCAGCCCGTCGTTGACCGGGCCGTGCTGGAGGCGGTCACCCTGGCGGCCGGACCCGGCTGGCCGGGCCTGCTCAAGGAGCCCATCCTCGTCAAGCCCAACGTGTTAAGCCCCAAGCCGCCCGAGAGCGGAGTGTGCACCCATCCCGCGGTCCTCAAGGCCGTGCTGGGCATGCTCGCCGGTGCCGGGCTGACCGGCGCGACCGTCGGGGACAGTTCGGGTGGGTCCGGTTCTCAGCCGACCGTCACGGACAGGGCCCTGAAGGCCTCAGGCCTCGCCGCGGCCGCGCGTGAGACGGGATTCGACGTGTCGAGCTTCGACCATGAGGAAGCTGTCGGCGTCCCCAACCCGCGCGGGCCCGGCCATCCCGTCGTGACCCTGGCCCGGCGCGCGGTCACGGCCGGCGCCATCATCTCGGTCCCCAAGTTCAAGACCCACGCCTTGACGACCTTGACCGGCGCCGTGAAGAACTTGTTCGGCGCGGTGCCGGGAGCGGCCAAACGCGAATACCACCGCAGGAACCCGTCCGTGGATTCCTTCGCGGAAGCCTTGCTTGATATCCTGGCTGCACTCAGGCCGGCCCTGCACGTCGTCGACGCGGTCGTGGCCATGGAGGGAGAAGGGCCGGGCGGGGGCACCCTCAGAAACCTCGGCCTCGTGTTGGCGGGCACCGACGCGGTCGCGGTCGACGCGGTACTGGCCGCCATAGTGGGCCTGGAGCCCGCCGACGTGCCCACCACGCGGCTAGCCGCCCAACGGGGTCTGGGAACCCCCGACCTGGCGGACATAAGCATCGTGGGAGTGCCTCTGACGGAGGCCAGGGTTGACCGGTTCAAGCTGCCCCGGTTCATGGGCTTGGCCCAGAAGGCCCCGCCCGCCCTGACCCGTGCGGCCCTCTCGTTCGTCGTCACCCGCCCCTCCTTCGACCCGGCGCGGTGTGACCGCTGCTCGACGTGTATCAGGAACTGCCCGGTAGAGGCGTTGACCATGGGTCCGAGGACACCCCGTCTTGACGACGGCCGCTGCATCGCGTGCTTCTGCTGTCACGAGCTCTGCCCGAGCCAGGCGGTTCGCATGAGGTGGCGCAATCCGGTGACCCGGCTCGTCATCGGAGGACGGCGGAATGGCTGAGAGGTGCGCGGGTTGCTAGAACTACTCCTGCGGGTCGCGCTCGTGAGCTTCGTCGCCGGCGTCGGCGGGACCGGAGTGGGCGGGCTTCTCGCTGTGATGCTGGGCAGGCCCGCGAGGAACGTCCTCTCCGCCATGCTCGGCTTTGCCGCGGGCATCATGCTGGCCATTGTCGGGCTCGAGCTCTTCCCGGAGGCCATCAGGCGCGGGGGACTTCTCAGCACCAGCCTGGGGATGCTGTCCGGGGTCATCCTCATCTACGTCCTCGACGCCTTCGTCCCCCACACTCACGCGAACCCCGACGACAAAGAAAGCTCCCGCTTTGTACGCTCGGCCATGCTTATCGGGCTGGGAGTGGCCCTGCACAACCTGCCGGAAGGCGTGGCGATAGGTTCCGGCTACGCGTCCGGCACAGCATTCGGACTGGCCGTTGTGGCCATGGTGTTCCTACACAATGTCCCCGAAGGGCTGGCGGTCGCCTCGCCCTACCTAGCGGCCGGGCGGTCGTGGGCCGCCGCAATCAGGCTCACGGCCTTCACGGGTCTGACCGAGGTCGCCGGAGCTCTGATCGGGGCCGCGGTGTCCGCGGTATCCCCCCTTATCCTCTCTTTCTCCCTAGCTCTGGCCGGGGGCGCGATGCTCTTCATCCTGGCCGACGAACTCATCCCAGGGGCCCACGAACTCGCCAGCGGGCATGCCGCGACCATGGGATTGGTCGGGGGAGTGCTCGCCGGCATGGTCTTGAGCGTGCTCTTCACCGGAATCTAGGACGGCCGCGTCAAGCCGGCCCGGAAGCAGGGCTTCGTTGACAAGGTAGGGGGGTGATGCTATCTTTACAGCGTTCCCAAGCCCCCCGACCCTACCTAGACAGGGCAGACATGGGGTTTGAGCACGCTCGTCCGGACCGGTGCGGCCGGCCGCCGCTCGGCCGGCAAGGTCGGTGGCTCGGCCCCGAGGGAGGAGCGACCAGCCGATGTACGGATGGATAGTGCCCGTCGCCATAGCCGCTATTGCGCTTCTCACGGTTGTCGGCATCTATAACCGTCTCATCATCCTCAGAAACCGCGTCGCCAACGCCTGGGCCCAGATAGACGTCCAGCTCAAGCGCCGGGCGGACCTGGTCCCCAATCTGGTCGAGACGGTCAAGGGCTACGTGAAGCACGAAAGGGGCACCCTGGAGGCCGTGACCAAGGCCCGGGCCGCCGTCCTTCAAGGCGGCACCGTCGGTGAGCAGGCCCAGGCCAACGACATGCTGACGAACGCCCTCAAGTCCGTCTTCGCCGTGGCCGAAGCCTACCCGGATCTCAAGGCCAACCAGAACTTCCTGATGCTCCAGGAAGAGCTCTCGGGGATTGAGAACAAGATTGCCTACGCTCGCCAGTTCTACAACGACAGTGTCCTGTCCCTGAACCAGGCCACCCAGGTCTTCCCGTCCAACATGGTGGCTTCGATGTTCGGGATAAGGCAGCAGGAGTACTTCGAGGCCGAAGGGGCCGACCGCGAGCCCGTCCAGGTCAAGTTCTAGCGATGAGGCAGAGCTTCTACGACATCATCGCATCCAACCGGAGGAAGACCTTCTTCATGGTCTTGCTCTTCCTGTTGCTCGTCGGCGCCGTGGTCTGGGCCTTCGCCATGGCGACGGACATGGCCCCGGTCGCGGTGCCCCTGGCGGTCATCATCGCCATCGCCGCGACCTGGGCGAGCTACTACTTCTCCGACCGCATAGTCCTTGGCATCAGCCGTGCCCGGCCGGTGGACAAGAACGAACTGCCCTATCTCGTCAATATCACGGAGGCCGTCGCCATCGGCGCGGGCGTGCCCGTCCCGGAGCTCTACATCATCGAGGACACGGCCCCCAACGCCTTCGCCACCGGGCGGAACCCGCGAAACTCCGTCGTCTGCGTCACAAGGGGCCTGGTGCAGAAGCTCAACCGTGAGGAACTCGAGGGCGTCATCGCCCACGAGGTGGCCCACATCCGCAACTACGACATCCTCCTGGCGACCGTCGCCGTGACCATGGTCGGCATCGTCGCCTTGCTCAGCGACTGGATGCTCAGGTTCTCGTGGCGGAGCGGCCGGAGGAGAAGCCGGTCGCATGGCAGCGGCGGAGACGCGGCCGGCGCCGTCTTGCTGCTCATCGGCCTCATCGTCGCCATCCTGGCGCCGCTCGTGGCCCAGCTCCTGAGGTTCTCCCTGTCCAGGAGGCGCGAGTTCCAGGCCGATGCGACCGCGGTCCAGATCACGCGCTACCCACCGGGGCTGGCCAACGCCCTGCGGAAGATAGCCGCCGACCCCGAGCCTCTCGAAGTGGCCAACAAGGCCACGGCCCACCTCTACATCTATAACCCGCTCAAGGACATGGAAGGGCCGGTCGACAGGCTCTTCAACACCCACCCGCCCATCGCCGAACGAGTGAAGGTCCTGGAGTCCATGTCCTAGCCGGGCGCCCGGCACGGTAGCGGCCGGGGGCTCGGCAGAGGCGTCGGGGACTCCGGTTCGGTAACCCCCTTCTCCCTGACCTTGGCGGGGACATAAGGGGTACACCTCCCGCCTATCCCTGCTGCCGTCTAGGGTGACCAGGGAGAGGCGTCCCTACCGTACCTCAGGACCTAGAGCCCGGCCCGGGTCACTCGCAAAGCCTTCTTCCGAGTTCCACCGCTTCAGCGAGAACGGCCTCGTTTTCGATGATCTCCCCGCCCTGCATCGCCGCCCCATAGACAACGCCTACAAAGGTCATGCCGAAAAAGGAGGCAACGTCACGGAAGATGCCATAGGCGTTCATCGCACCGGAGCTGAACGGGTCGGTCCCGCCGTAGGCAAGAGCCACCGCCAGGCGCTTGCCCCTGATGGCGTGCCTTTCGCCCTCCTCGTCGGACGGGACGAGCGCGTACAGGCGCTCCAGAAAGAGCTTCGTCTGGGCCGAGGGGCTGAACATGTGAATCGGGGTCCCGATCACGATGGCGTCACACCAGTCGATGGCCGCGTGCACCGGAATCATCTCGTCCTTGAGGGAACATCCTTGATAGGGCTTGACCGTCGCGCACTCATGGCACCCGCGGCAGAACGCGACGTTGAGGTCATGGAGGTAGATCTTCTCGACTTCCGCCTCACACTCCTCAGCGCCCTGGATGATGTGGTCGACAAGGATGTCGGTATTGCCCCCCTTGCGGGGGCTACCGACGACGGCTAGGATTTTTCTGATCGTGCTTCCCTCCCACCGGAGGTCTAGGCCCCCGGTCCGAAGTGCTACCCTCAGGAACCACGCCTAAGTCTTAGCCGGCGGGCTCGTCTCTACTTCCAGACCTCAGATGGGACAGCCTTCGCCCCACCGGCTCCGCAAGATAGGAGGCCCCGGGCCGTACCCGGGGCCTCTCTTGGCGCTATGCTTGCCGTGCGTCAGGCCCGCCTTGCCTCGGTCCGACCTACCGTCCCGGCCGGCCTCTAGTAGTCCATGTCCGGCGGATAGCCGGGACCGGCCTTCTTCTCCTTCTCGGGCAAATCGGTCACCAAGGCCTCGGTCGTCAAGACCAGAGAGCCGATACTGGCCGCGTTCTGGAGGGCCAGGCGGACCACCTTGGCCGGGTCGGAGATACCGGCCTTGTGCATGTCGACGTACTGCTCCGTGGCGGCGTTGAACCCGATGCCGGGTTTCTCCTTCTTGACCCGCTCCACCACTACCGACCCTTCGAGGCCGGCGTTCCGGGCGATCTGGCGGAGGGGCTCTTCCAGGGCCCTCTTTACGATGGTCACGCCGACCTTCTCGTCACCACTGGCCTCGACCTTCTCCACGGCCTCAATCGCGTTGACCAGCGCGACTCCACCGCCGGGGACCATGCCTTCCTCGACCCCCGCCCGGGCCGCGTTGAGAGCGTCTTCGTAGCGATACTTCTTCTCCTTGAGCTCGGTCTCGGTGGACGCGCCGACCTTGACGACGGCCACGCCGCCGGCCAGTTTCGCCAGACGCTCCTGGAGCTTCTCGCGGTCGTAATCGGAGTCGGTCTCGTCTATCTGTTTCTTGATTTGGTTGATGCGAGCCGTGATGTTCTCCTTCTTACCGAAGCCCTCGATGATGGTCGTGTTCTCCTTGTCGACCTTGACCCGCTTGGCGCGGCCCAGCATGTTAAGCTCGACGTTCTCGAGCTTGACCCCGATGTCCTCGGAGATGAAGGTGCCGCCCGTCAGAATGGCTATGTCTTCGAGCATGGCCTTGCGACGGTCGCCGAACCCGGGGGCTTTCACCGCGACACAGTGCAGGGTGCCCCTGAGCTTGTTCACGACGAGCGTAGCCAGAGCCTCGCCTTCGACATCCTCGGCCAGGACGACCAGGGGCTTACCGGTACGTACGACTCTCTCCAGCACCGGGAGAAGGTCCTGAATGGCCGATATCTTCTTCTCGTGGATGAGGATGTAGGGCTCCTCGAGCACGGCTTCCATGGTCTCGGCATTGGTCACGAAGTAAGCCGAGGTGTAGCCCTTGTCGAACTCCATGCCTTCGACCTTCTCCACCGTGGTCTCCATGCTCTTGGATTCCTCGATGGTGATAACGCCTTCCTTACCCACGGTGTCCATGGCGTCGGCGATCTGCTGCCCGATGTCCGCGTCGTTGCCGGCGATGGCCGCCACGTGGGCGATATCCTGCTTCGTGTCGACCGGAATGGCCATCTTCTTGATCGCTTCCACGGCCGCGTCCACCGCGCGGTCGATGCCCCTCTTGACGAAGAGCGGGTTGGCTCCCGCCGCCACGTTCTTCAAGCCTTCCAGCACGATGGACTGCGCCAGGACGGTCGCCGTAGTCGTTCCGTCACCGGCTATGTCGGCGGTCTTTGACGCGACCTCCTTACAGAGCTGCGCCCCCATGTTCTCCATGGGGTCTTCGAGTTCGATGTCCTTGGCCACGGTCACGCCGTCCTTGGTGACCACCGGCGATCCGAACTTCTTGCCGAGGACGACATTACGGCCCTTGGGGCCCAGGGTGACCCTGACAGCGTTGGCCACCGAGTTGACCCCGCGCTCAAGGGCCTTCCGGGCCTCGATATCAAAGGCCAGTTGCTTAGCCATAGGTAGCTCCAACCTCCCTAACCTGTTCTGGGGCGTCCGAAGCCCGCGCGAGAAATCACGCCGGGAGGGACGTCACCTCTCAACCCTTGATGGCCAGGATGTCACTCTCCCGCATGATGAGGTACTCTTCACCGTCGATCTTGACCTCGGTCCCTCCGTAGCGACTGAAGACGACCTTGTCCCCCTTCTTGACTTCGGGGGCGACCTTCTGGCCGTTGTCGAGGACCCGCCCGGGCCCCACCGCGATGACCTCACCCACCTGGGGCTTCTCTTTGGCCGTATCAGGGAGGACGATGCCACCCGGGGTCTTCTCTTCCTCCTCGATGACCTTGATGACCACACGGTCGGCTAGGGGCTTGAGCACGCGTTTTCCCTCCTTTCACCATCGGGGGCCCGCAGGGAACGACGCCTGGCGCTCCCGTCGGGCCACGTGAGTTCGGGACAGACGAGTTGTTAGCACTCGGCCCAGCCGAGTGCTAACGGTATACTACCAGCATCATTTCCGGATTGTCAACTCCGTATCGGCAAAGGAAGCCCGGAGGCTCCGGAGGAAAGGATAGGGTAGGACCCTTGGGTGAGAGAGGGGGCTTCCGGCACGGAACCTGAGAAGCGGTCAGAAAAGGCCGGCCGGCAGGACCGAGAGCCCTACACCGAGTTTGCCGCCATCTACGACGCGGTCATGCGCGACGTCGCCTACGACATGTGGGCCGACTACGTGGAGGAGATATGCTCCAGGCACCGCTTGAGGCCCGCGACCATTCTCGACGTGGCCTGCGGCACCGGCGGCTCGAGCATCCCCTTTGCCAGAAGGGGTTACCGGGTGGCGGGGGTGGACAACTCCCGGGCCATGCTGGATGTCGCCCGAGCCAAAGCGGTCTCCCACGGGCTCGACATCGAGTTCGCCTTGCAGGACATGCGTGACCTGCATCCTGAAGCCCTGACGACCGGTCCGGAGTTCGACCTTGTTATTTGCCTGTACGACAGCATCAACTACCTCACACGGCCGCACGAGTTGGCGGACGCGCTCCGCGGCTTCCTGCGGGCCGTCCGCCCTGGAGGGCTTTTCATCTTCGACGTGAACTCGGCGACCCGGCTCATCCAGATGACCGAGACATCCATCTTCATGGAAGGGCCCGGCTGGGCTTTCATCGAGCAGAACGACTACGACCCCGCCACCCGCATCTGGGAGATACGCGTGACAGGGTTCGTGAGGACCCGGGGGAATCTCTACCGCCGGTTCCGGGAAGTCCACCGGGAGCGGGCCTACACCGAGAGAGAGATCCGTGATCTCCTGGCCGGAGCCGGGTTCGAGACGCTGGCCGCCTACAACGCCTTCGGCCTTGAGCCGGCCGGGCGCGAGACAGCCCGTATCTACTTCGTGGCCAGGCGCCCGGCCGTCGAGCGGTGACGGTAGAGCTTGTTTGTCGGACGTACCCACCTGGCGGCGCGGGCGCCCGGGCTTGCCCGCGGACATTCGGCTCGTCTGACGGGACCTTCGTCCGGGGTTCGCCTTGCCCGGGCATCGCGGCTCTGCTATAGTAGCTACGCCCCGCGGGCAGCCTCCGGCAAGCTGGAGGGAGGACGGGTTCGACGTGCGGCACTCCGGCGACAGGCGGCTGGCGGTTCGTCCCACCGGCGAGAGCTTCGACGTTGTCATCCTCGGCGCGGGCCCGGCCGGCATTTTCTCCGCGCTGGCTCTAAAGGGGAGCGGCCTGAGGGTCGTCATGATCGAGAAGGGTCCCGACATCGGCCGGCGCTCCTGCCCGATGCAGGTTCGTAAGTCGGGCTGCAACCAGTGTTCGCCCTGTATGCTGCTTTGCGGCTGGGGAGGGGCCGGGGCCTACAGCGACGGCAAACTCACGCTCACCACCTCGGTCGGGGGCAAGCTGCAGGACTACACGGGAGAGAAGGCCCTCGAGGGACTCATCGAGCAGGTTGACCGCACCTACCTCGATTTCGGCGCCAGCGGCATTGTCTATGCCCCGGACGAGCACGTCTTCCGGAACCTCCAGCGCCAGGCGGCGACGGCCGACCTCATCCTGGTGCCGACCCGGGTCAGACACCTCGGCACCGAGCGCTGTACAGAGATACTCCACCGGATGCGCGAGCGGATTGAGGACGGCGTCGAGGTCAGGACCGGGACCGAAGCCGTCGAGATTCTTGTCGACGACGGAGCCTTCACCGGCATCCGTCTCAACGACGGATCGCTCATCCGCGCCAAGTACTTGATCGCCGGGCCGGGCCGGGTCGGGGCGGACTGGTTCGTGTCCGAGATACGCCGCCTAGGGCTGACCCTCACCAACAACCCAGTGGATATCGGCGTCCGGGTGGAACTCCCCGCCGTGGTCATGGAGAACTTCACCGACCACCTCTACGAGCCCAAGCTGGTTTACTACTCCGAGACCTTCGACGACCACGTCCGCACTTTCTGCATAAACCCTTACGGGGAGGTCGTCGCCGAGAACTCGGACGGACTTCTCACCGTGAACGGTCATAGCTACGCTGAGAAGAAGACCGAGCTCACGAACTTCGCCCTGCTCGTGTCCAAGACTTTCACCGAACCCTTTCGCGAGCCCATCGCCTATGGGAGGTCCATAGCCAGCCTGGCAAACATGCTTGGAGGAGGCGTCATAGTCCAGCGACTCGGGGATCTCCAGGCCGGCCGCCGGTCCACCGACAAGCGCCTCGCCAAGGGAATGGTCCGGCCCACGTTGGAGCAGGCGGTCCCGGGAGACCTGAGCCTGGTCCTGCCCTACCGTCATCTCCGGTCCATCCTGGAAATGCTCGAGGCCCTGGACCGGGTGATGCCGGGGGTGAACTCCAGGCACACCCTCCTATACGGCGTGGAGGTCAAGTTCTATTCCAGCCGGCCGGAGCTGAGCCACGTGCTCGAGACCAAGATCCAGAACTTCTTCGCCGTCGGGGACGGTGCCGGCGTCACGCGGGGATTGGTGCAGGCCTCGGCTTCGGGGCTCCTCGTGGCGAAGGAGGTCCTTGCCCGCGAAGGTATCGCCGCCTAGCGCCCTGGCGGGCGGGCTGGGCCGGGCGACTGAGAGGAGGACCACGGGTGACGGCCACGATTATCGTCGGCGGCCAGTGGGGGGACGAAGGCAAGGGGAAGATAGTGGACTACCTGGCGAGCCAGGCCGACTGCGTCGTCAGATACCAGGGCGGCAACAACGCCGGCCACACCGTTGTCGTCCACGGGCGGGAGCACAAGATGCACCTCGTCCCGTCCGGCATCTTCTATGGGAAACTATCCATCATCGGCAACGGCGTGGTTCTCGACCCCGCCGTGCTGACGCGGGAGATGGACTACCTCGGGAGCCAGCAAATCAGCCTGGAGCCTCTTCGCATCAGCGAATGCGCTCACGTCATCTTCCCCTACCACATACGCCAGGACATCCTCGAGGAGGAGCAGAAGGGCTCCTCGCGCATCGGGACGACCCGCCTGGGAATCGGCCCGGCCTACCAGGACAAGTCGGCCCGTGTAGGCATCCGCGTCATCGACGTCCTTGACGGCGAGGGCTTCCCGGCCGTGCTCCGCCGGAACCTCGACCTGAAGAACAGCCTTCTCCGCCGGGTCTACGGCGACCCGGGATTCTCCGACGGCGACTACCGTGACATCCTTGAGCGGTACCAGGCCTTCGCCCGCCGGCTCGCGCCGTTCGTGACCGACACCGCCGTTCTCATCCACGACGCGGTCACCCAGGGCCGGAACGTGCTTTTCGAGGGAGCCCAGGGTACCCTCCTCGATCTGGACCATGGGACCTATCCCTACGTGACGTCGTCCCACCCCATCGCCGGCGGCGCCTGCATAGGGGCGGGAGTGGGCCCGACGCTCATCAACCGTGTCGTGGCCGTCGTCAAGTGTTACACCACGAGGGTCGGGGACGGGCCGTTCCCGACCGAGCTCAAGGGTGAGACCGCGGAATTCATCAGGGAGGCGGGCCACGAGTACGGGACCACTACGGGGAGACCCCGCCGCGTCGGGTGGCTCGACCTCGTCGTGGTCGGGGTGACTCGTCGTACGAGCGGCGCCAGCTACCTGGCCTTGACACGGCTTGACACCCTGAGCGGCTTGGAGACGGTCAAGATCTGCGTGGCCTACCGTCACGAAGGGCGGCGCCTGGACGTGTTCCCCCACAGCTTGAAGGTCCTTGCCGCTTGTGAACCGGTTTACGAGGAGTTCCCGGGCTGGGAAGATATCGGCCCGGGAGTAAGCCAATGGACCGACCTGCCGGCGGCGGCCCAAGGCTATGTCAAGGCCGTGGAGGAGCTTTCGGGCATCCCGGTGGCGATGGTCTCGGTCGGGCGTGAGCGGGTGGAGACAATCCAGCTTGCAAGCGTGTTCTAGCGGTCCACAGACTCGCGGGCCCGGAGGGTCTTTCCGTGCGCCCGGCCGGGGGGCCGGATTCTTCGGAGAACCCGGCATATACTGAAGGGCGCATGGTGTATTCGGGCCACAGTCGTGGCCGGCTGCCCATCGCTATGGGGTGGGCGGTTTGTTTTATGGAATCTTGCCGTCAGGGACGGCGGCACGTCGGCCGTGCTCTTCAGCGGTGTCCGCGAGGTGGTCCAGGCTGAAGCCCTGGCAGTCTGGACATGGTACTTCGCCCAGGACCCGGCTGTACTGGCGGATCAACGCGTCTGTTACACCGCTGAGCAATTCGCCTGCCGGACGTTCTTCACTTTCAACTACGGCCAGATGGAGCTGGTGAAGAGGGTCCCGGCGGGTACGCGGCCACCGGAGACCTTGACCCATGCGTGGGCCCTGCTTGACAGCACCGACGACGAGGACGGCCTTCGGGGGTCCGTCCAGGCCGTCACCGAGCTTTCGCCAGGCGTAGTCCAGAAGATCGCCGAATGGCAGTCTGACATGCACAAACGGGCGCTGTCGAAAGCGACCAAGTACATGGAGCGGAGCTTGTCGCTCTTGCCCTGAGGTCCATGCCTGGCTATAATGGGCCTAGAACGAGCGGGAGTAGTTCAGCGGTAGAGCATCGGCTTCCCAAGCCGAGTGTCGCGGGTTCGAATCCCGTCTCCCGC
>QZJP01000081.1 GCA_003599345.1 Bacillota bacterium
TGCCTGTTTGGGTGCCGGAAGGCTGCGCGCAGTGCAACAACTGCTCCATGGTCTGCCCGCACGCGGCCATCAGGCCCTACCTCATCCGCCCGGAGGACCCGTCGGGGGCACCGGCCGGGTTCGTCACCGTTCCCGCGAAGGGGCGCGAGGCCGAGGCCCGGGGTCTTCTCTACCGGGTCCAGGTCTCCCCCTTGGATTGCGCGGGCTGCGGCAACTGCCTGGAGGCGTGCCCCAGCAAGGTGAAGCCTCTGACCATGGTCCCGGTCGAACAGGCAGTCCTGGCCGAGGCCGACAACTGGGTGTTCGCCGACAAGCTTCCGCTCATCACGGATGTGTTCGCTCCGGGCACCGTGAAGGGGAGCCAGTTCCTGCGCCCCTTCCTGGAGTTCTCGGGGGCGTGCGCGGGCTGCGGCGAAACCCCCTACGTCAAGCTCGCGACGCAGCTCTTTGGTGATCGGATGATCATCGCCAACGCCACAGGCTGCTCCTCCATCTGGGGCGGTAGCTTTCCCACCTGCCCGTACACGGTAGGACCTGACGGCTACGGGCCCGCATGGGCGAACTCGCTGTTCGAGGACAACGCCGAGTTCGGCTACGGCCTCGCCCTCGGTGTCGGCCAGAGGAGGGAGAAGCTTGCCGAACTGGCCGGCAGGGCCGCTGCGGCGGGGGTCGGAGGCGAGCTCGGCGAGGCCCTGGCGGGGTGGCTCGCCGGGAAGGACGACCCGGCGAAGTCCCGTGAGTTCGGCGAGAGGGTGAAGGCCCTCCTGCCGGAAGCAATCCGGGCCACGGAGGGTCAGACCCGGGAGGTCATCGAGGCAATAGCCCGTCTTGCCGACCTCTTCACGAAGTGGTCGATATGGATAGTCGGAGGCGACGGGTGGGCCTACGACATAGGCTACGGCGGGCTCGACCACGTCCTTGCCTCCGGGGCCGACGTGAACGTCCTGGTGCTCGACACGGAAGTCTACTCCAATACGGGGGGCCAGTCGTCGAAGGCGACCCCGACAGGAGCCGTCGCCAAGTTCGCGGCCGCGGGGAAGAGGACGAAGAAGAAGGATCTCGGCCTCATGGCCATGACCTACGGGTACGTCTACGTGGCCTCGGTGGCCATGGGGGCCAGCCCGAGCCAACTCCTGAAGGCTTTCATCGAGGCGGAAAGCTATGCCGGGCCCTCCATCGTGGTGGCCTACGCGCCATGTATCAACCACGGTATCGACATGACCCACAGCCAGCGGGAGGAGAAACGGGCGGTAGAGGCGGGGTACTGGCCCCTTTACCGTTTCAACCCCGCCCTTGCCGGCACCGGGGCCAACCCCTTCACCCTCGATTCCAAGGACCCGACCGGTGACTTCAGGGAGTTCCTGATGGGTGAGATACGCTACTCCTCCCTCAAGACGCTCATGCCGGGCGAGGCCGAGCAGCTCTACGCCAAGGCCGAGGCTGAGGCCAAAGCTAGGTTGGACACCCTGAAGAAACTCGCCGCCGGCGGGTGATATATGGACGATTCGAAAGGTGACAAGACGGGCGGCGGAGCGTCGATAGGCTCCGCCGCTTCGACAATATCCACACATTGACAGGACGACCACGCCCAGGTACACTTGGGCTACCTCCGATAGCCCGTGGCCCTCCCGGGACTCAGCCCCCGTCTTGGGGAGGTGAGTCCTTTGTCTTGGAAGTCTCTTGCCCCACACGGCCTGCTACGGCGCGCCGGCGCCGCGCTCGACTCCCGCGGCGTGACCACGGCGGAGTACGCTCTGCTCCTGGCCCTGGTCGTCATCGTCCTCATCTCGAGTCTCACCACGCTCGGCGCCACCCTGGAGGACAAGCTTCAGTCAATCATTGACACGTTGACCGGGGTGGGTCCCTGAGATGATTCCGGGACGGTCCGTCCTTGGGGGGATAGGCATGGGGAGACGCGGGACGTCGCCCGGCAGGGCCGGCAGTCCGGGCTGGAGCCGCGTGATCGTCGGTGTCCCGGCGCCGGGCGCCCGGCCGTGCCGAAAACCGCGCCGGCCGGATAGAGGAGCCGTGACGGTGGAGTTCGTCTTGACCTCCGTGCTCCTGTTCGTCATCTTGTTCAGCGTGGTCGAGTTCGCCTTCATCTTCAACGCCAGGCTGGTCATGGCCGGCGCCGCGCGCGAGGGCGCGAGGCGCGCGGCCGTGGAGGGCGGGGCCACCGCCGGCACCTACGAGTGTATCGAGAAGTACCTCGCCCTCGGCAACATCTCACCGGAAGCGGTCACGGTGGCGGTCACGCCGCGGCAGGCCTCTTACGGTACCCAGATACGGGTCAGGCTGGTCTACGAGTACCCCGTCATGACCGCTCTCCTGAGGCCCATCATCGGGGATAGCCTGACCATCGTCGTGGAGGTCGTGTCCCGGGGCGAGAAGGTGAGGGCGAGACATGACTGACCCCGGCTCGCGAGTCGCATCGGGCGAGGGCGGGCGCGGCCGCCCGCGCCCGGGTCAAAGGGGAGCGGTCCTGGCCCTGGTCATAGTGTTTCTTCCCTGCCTGGCGGCAGGAGTCGCCCTGGTTGTCGACGCCGGGACCCTCTTCGTGGCAAGGTCCGACCTGCAGGCGGCGGCCGACATGGGCGCTCTGGCCGGGGTCCAGGACCTGGACTACGACCTTCTGGCCGGCGGAGAGGTCGTCATCAGGGAAGCCGACGCCGCCAGGGACGCCAGGGCGTGGGTGACGGCCAACCTCGCGGGACGGGTCTTCATCGACCCGGCTTCTCTGAGGGTCATCGTCAACGTCCGCAACACTGAGGTCCGGCCTCGCCGGGGCTCGATGACGTGCCCTGTCACAGGGAGGGTCCTCGAGTACCCCACGGTATGCGTGTCGGTGACGGCCGACGTGAGGTTGCCCTTCTTCTCGTGGTTCGGGCCGGTCACGGTGTCCGTCCACGCCGACGCCAGTGTGGTCGGGAGACCTTGAGAGACCCGGCGACCCTCGTGGCGGCAACGGTCCGGCCGTGGCATAATGCCTACATGAAGACAGTGGCGTTCAGGCCAGGGACCTGGCCGGTCAGACTCCTGTGCGTGTCCGACACGCACGTTCCCACGAGAGCCCGTCGCCTGCCTGACGCCCTTCTGACCGAGGCCTCACGGGCCGACCTGGTCGTTCACGCCGGGGACCTGGTCAGCCGTGAGGTTCTCATCGTCCTGGGCGCCAGGGCGCCCGTCGTCGCCGTGGCTGGCAACATGGACACGGCGGAGACGGAGCAGGAGCTCGGGCGGGCGGCCGTGGTCGAGGTGGGGCCATGGCGCATCGGGCTCGTCCACGGGGATGAAGGCGGGGAGAGGGACACCCCTTCCCGCGCTCTGGCCACGTTCCTGGGGGCGGGGCTTGGCTGCCGGCCTGCCGGCGCGGGCGCGGAGCGAGCCGTCGATGTCGTCGTGTTCGGGCACAGCCACCAGCCCCTGGTCGACACCAGGTGCGGCGTGCTGCTGGTGAACCCGGGGTCTGCGACGGACTGCCGGTTCGCTCCGTGGCCGTCCTGCGCCACGCTAACCCTCGAGGGCCCGGAGAGGAACACCCCGCCCCGGGCTGAGATCCGCCGCTTGCCCCGACCGGGCCAGGGACGGTGACAAGAGGCTAGTCCTTGCTTTCCAACTCGAGAGCCACCCGCTCCCATTGAGCGTAGGCCTCTTCGAGCGAGCCCAGGACTTGGCGGTAGTCGGCGGAGAGAGACGCTCCGGCACCGTCCCGGTAGGACGACGGGTCCGTCAGGGCGGCCTCCAGCTCTCCCCGGCGCAGATCCAACCTCGCGACCCTTTCCTGGATTTGGGCCAGTTCGCGTTCGAGCCGGGCGCGCCGGTTCTTCGATAAGGCCGGCCCGGCGGGCGGTGGGCCCCGCCGCTCCGGGGCGGGGGCAGGCGGCGAGTAGCCCGCCCGCCTGGCCCTTTCCTCAGCCCTCTTCAGCCTGTACTCCGAGTAATCGGAAGCCGCGTCGACCAGTGTCCCGGCGTCGAGTTCCCAGATGCGGGTTGCGAGCCGCTCAACGAAATACCTGTCGTGGGAGACGAAAACGACTGTGCCCGGGAACCGGCCGATCGCTTCCTCCAAGGCCTCCCTGGCGGGAAGATCCAGGTGGTTCGTCGGTTCGTCAAGCACCAGAACGTTCGGCCGCCCGGCGACGAGGCACGAGAGCACGAGCCGGCTTCGTTCGCCGCCGCTGAGGGCTCTCACCGGCCTGTAGACGTCGTCGCCGGAGAACAGAAACCTCCCGAGGTGGCCGCGCGCCCGGGGGATGTCGAAGCCCGTGGCATCCATGGACGCCTCGAGCAGGGTCTTCGTGTCGTCGAGGTCGTCCAGTCCTTGGGCGAAGTAGGCCACTTCCACTCCGGCGCCCCACGTGACCGTGCCCTTTGTGGCCTGGCGCCGGCCGACGAGGACCTCGAGGAGAGTGGTCTTGCCCGTGCCGTTCCGGCCGACCAGGGCGACCCGCTCCCCCCGGCGGACGAGGGCGGAGACTCCCCGGAACAACCAGCCGCCCCCCTCCTCGGCTCCCGGGCCTTCGAAGGAGAACCCCAGACCGTTTAGACTCAAGACCTCTCGTCCCGTCAAACGATCGGGCCGGAAGTCGATAACGGCCCGGCGGGCGGGGCCCGGCGGCCTTTCCAGTCGATTCATCCGGACGAGAGCTTTCTCGCGAGATTGGGCCTGCTTGGTCCGGTTACCCGCCTTGTACCGGCGGACGTAAGCCTCGAGCCGTGCAATCTCTTGGGCCTGCCTGTCGTAGGCCTCTCTGGACCCGGCCAACCATTGTTCCTTCTGAGTCGCGTAGGCGGAGTAGTTGCCCGTCCATTCGGTCAGGCGGCCGCGATCCAGTTCCAGGATGGTCTCGGCAACCCGATCCAGGAAGTAACGGTCGTGGGACACGGCAAGGACCGAGCCGGGGAAGGTCCCGAGGTAGGTCTCCAGCCATTCCACGGCTTCGAGATCCAGGTGATTCGTGGGTTCGTCAAGCAGGAGGAAATCGGGTCGGCCCAAGAGGAGCCTGGCGAGATGGGCGCGGGTCTGCTGGCCCCCGGAGAGCCGGCCTACCGGGATATCGAGGTGCCGGTCCCCAAAGCCGAGGCCGAACAGCACTTCCCTCGCCCTGGCTTCCCGGCCGTACCCTCCGCCGGTCTCGAACGCCTCCCGCAACCTGCCGTAGTCCTCAATCAACGAGGGTAGACCCGGGTCGTCCGGTGAGGTCCGGGCCAGGGCCTCCTCCAGTTCAGCGAGGCGCTCCTCCCTCGAAGCCAGGTCTCCGAGCCCCTCGAGGGCATGTTCGAGGAGGGGAAGACCGTCACCGTCAACGGGCCGGGCCTCTTGCGGGAGATAGGCCAGTCGTGGACTGCCCACGAGTTGCGCGCTCCCGGCGTCGGGTTCGAGCCTGCCCGCTATGACCTCGAGGAGAGTGCTCTTTCCGGAGCCGTTGGGTCCGACCAGCCCGGCCTTCCGCGCGCGCCCGAGAGTGAACGAAACGCCCGTGAACACGAGCTCGGCTCCGTAGGACTTGGCCAGATTGCTGACGACCAGGACCGTCACAGGGCTCTCTCCCTCACCAAACGAAGACATATTATCACGGCTGGGACAGGAGTCTTGCCGACTGCTCCTTGACGGGGGAAGTCGCCTTCTGATATCTATCTAATTAGACTATGCTCTAAGCTATAGTGCGATCCGGGGGAGTGTCCGGCGTGCGTTTCGATACGGGTTATGGCGTAGGGACCAACCCGGCTTGCGGAATGACACCGGCAAGCGGAGCCGGAGTCCTTCCCCCGACTGACTTCGAGAGAACACTGCGGCTCCTGAAAGCGCTGGCCGACGCGACTCGGCTCAGGTTGCTCGGCATTCTCTCCACTCAGGAGCGTAGCGTGGAAGAACTGGCGGCCTTGCTCGAATTGAGGGCTCCGACGGTCTCGCACCATCTGGGGGTCCTCAGGAGTCTGGGGCTCGTGACGATGACCCGCGAAGGCAATATCCACCACTACCGCTTGAACCACGAGGTCCTGCGGGCGATCGGGCGCGAGCTCTCGCGCCTGGACGAGGTGGCCGCCCGGGAGACGGAAGGCCGGGAGGACGCTTGGGAGCGCAAGGTTCTCAGCGACTTCCTCGACGGCTTGCGCCTCAAGGAGATACCCGCAAGGCGCAAGAAGCGGCAGGTCATCCTGGAGTGGCTGGCGTCCAAGTTCACGCCCGGCGCTGTCTACCGGGAGGCTGAGGTGAACGAGACCCTCAAGGCCCACCATCCCGACTTCGCCACGCTGCGTCGCGAGCTCGTCATGAGTGGGTTCCTCGAGCGCGAGGAAGGCCTGTACCGCCGGCCGGAGGGGACCCGCCCCCGGTGAGCACGCTGCGGGTAACAAGGGGGGCCCTCGTGGCCGCCGTCTACTTCACCCTCACCGTCCTGCCTCCTCTGTCTTCGTTCGCCTACGGGCCCATTCAGGTGAGGGTTTCCGAGGCGCTCATGGTCCTGCCTGCCGTGACACCGGGAACGGCATGGGCTCTCTTCGTGGGCTGTCTGGCGGCGAACCTCGCGGGGGGACTGGGACTCGTGGACCTGGTATTCGGGAGCTTGGCGACACTGGCTGCGGCCCTGGTCGTCGCGCGTGTCAGGAATCCGTGGTTGGTGCCCATCCCTGTAGTAGCGATCAACGCCCTGGTCGTGGGAACGTATCTGCCCCTGGTGCTCGACCTCCCCATCCCGCTACCGCTGTCATGGCTCTACATCGCCGCCGGCGAGGCCGCGGCCGTAGGGCTCATTGGGCTGCCTCTCTTGTTCTTCATCCGGAGCCGGCCGGGTCTCGTGAGGTACCTGCGCGGTGAGGGGCAGTAGAGGACCGGTCGTAAGACCCGCGGGCAATCGCCGTGCCCGGCGCGGGGCTGCCCGCCGGCGGGCGTCATGGTCCCCCAAGCAGGTCCGAGACGGCCCCGGCCAGGATCCTCGCCGAGACCAAGCACTCCTCCATGGTCGATTGCGCCCCGCCGACCTCGACGATGAGAGCTAGCGGGGAAAGGTCCTGGTTGTAGCGTCCGTCCAGGATGCGCACGCCCCGGCACAGGCCCGGGGCGACGGCGTTGAGTCTGGCCCCCAGGTGCTTGGCAAAGGCATAGTTCCACTGCCACCAGGCGTTCTGCCGGGCCACCACGAGCAAGATGCCGGCGGCCGGCTGCTCGCCCACGCGGACCGTCTCTGTGACGGCGTCGCGGTGGACGTCGAGGATGAGCACGGGGTCACAAGTGCGTTCCAAGACCGCGAGAGCCGTCGCCTTGGACCGGGCGTAGGCCCCCGACCGCCCAGCCCAGCCCCCGGGATCATGGACGTTGTCGAGATGACAGGCGTCGAAGCCGAGTTCCTCCAGGGCTCGGACCAGCTCCCGCCCTACCCTGGTGACGTTCAGTTCGGGGTCGGCCGAGAAGGACTCCCGGTTCGGGTCGTGGGCCGCGCGCTCGTCAGGGTCGGGAAACAACTCGGGCATGAATGACTCGGTCGCATGAGTGTGGTAAATGAGGGCTGGGGGTTGCCCCGCCCCCGGGCAGGCGTGGAGGAACGGGCGGAAGACGATGCTCTTCAGCGCTTCCGGGCCCAGGCCGGCGAGCCCGGCCAGAAGCCGGTCCCCGACGTTCCTCACCCGGCCGGTGGGCGGGCGGGGGCTCTCGTCTCCCGGAGGCGCGGGCGGAGGTGGTAGGGTGGGCTCGTCGGGCCAGAACTGCTCAATCACCCGCCGGGCGCCTTCAGGGTCGATCCGCCAGTAGTGACTCTCCGGCCGTCCGGGCAGAAAGTAGTGCTGGATGGTATCGGGGTCGAAGTCCCGCCACTCCCTGTAAAGGGCGGTTATCTCCCCGAGCGCCACGTTGGTCTTGACGACCTTCGGGCTCTGCCGGTACGCCGCCAGAACCTTCAGGATGCCGCCGGACTTGAGCTCCTTGGCCATGGCCACGATGAACTGGTACTGGAAGCGGATGCGGTCGATGTCGGCGCGATTCTCCCCGTAGCGGTGCCTTACGAACTGGAGGGCCCTGGCCCCGTCCAGGCGGTGCGTACCCTTGGGGAGCCATACTCCTCCCGGGTACCTGAGGTCGTGGTCGACCGTTACCGTCACCCCGCCGATGGCGTCGACCACCTCCTTGAACCCGCCGAAATCCACCATCACGTACCTGTGGACCGGGAGTTGCACCATGTCCTCGACCAGCTTCTTGAGGTCGAAGAACGAGTTCTCCTTGTAGCAGAGGTAGAGGGATATCTTGTCGGTGCCGTGACCGGGAACCGTGATGATGGTGTCCCGAGGGATGTGTAGCAGCCGGACCGAACCCGTGCGGCGGTCGAATCCGACGAGCATGATGACGTCGGTACGGCAGCGCAGGTCGGGAAGGGGTATGTCCCTGAACGTGGTGGGCGCGTCGCGCCGGCCGCTCACGTGGCGGACCATGGCGTCCGCTCCCACCACGAGGACGTTGACGAAGTCAAGGTCGGCCAGGGGGACGCGCTGTTCCGAGATAGGCTGTTCGCGCCCTTCCTCGTCTATGACCGGCACTCCCGCTTCGTAGGCATATAGATAGGGCAGGCCGAGCCAAGAGGCGACCAAGAGGGGAGGTCCTCCGGCAAGCGTCAGGGTCAGGACAAGAGCCAGCGCGGGATGGCCGCGATGCCGCGGGCCGGTGGGGCCGCGCCGGGCGCGTGGTCCAGGGCCGACGGATCCAAGCCGTGCCGGTCGCGGCCTTCGTGGGGCGAGAGGGAACGTGGTGACCGCCTCCCGGGAAGAGATTATGACGGGTTGGCCGGCGTATTGCCGGTAACAGCCACGCCGAGCGTCCGGGTTTCCGCGTAGTGGAAACAGTACCGGCGAGCTCGGTCGAGGGAGGAATCCCTCAGCTTGGCACCGAAATCCGGTGCCCGTGGCGTGAGAGGCCAGCGGGACGTTGGGCGGGAACGCCGGAGGTCGCCTGCAGGGCCCACGCCTAGAGGGACGGCAAACTCAATACTGACCGGATGAGGTACTGCGGGAGAGACCCGGTGCTTTCCCAAAAGCGGACCAGGCCGTGCCGGGCGCCGAAGGCGCAAAGGGTTCCTAGAGCGGGGCCCTGGAAACGCTCAGGCCCCAGGACCGCAGTCTGACGGGACTCTGGAGAGCTTCCGCCCGGTGGCTCGGGCGGGACACCAACGGGGAAACCCTCGTGGCCGGCACGGCCCGGGGGCAATCTCTCAGGTGAAAGGACAGAGGACGGCTTGCCCCACAGGTGGGCTTGCCGTCCTTTCGTTTTGGATCTGGCGTGAGAGACTACATTCTGGTGGGAAGGAGGTGCAGACGCAATGGCAGAGCCTAAGAAGACCCCGCTCTATGAAATGCACGTGAAGTACGGAGGCAAGATCATCGACTTCGGGGGATGGGCGCTTCCGGTGCAGTTCCCGACGGGCATCATCGAGGAACACCGGACGACCCGGACGAAGGCCGGCCTGTTCGACGTCTCGCACATGGGTGAGTTCAGGGTCACCGGCAAAGACCCGCTAGGCTTCATCCAGAAGTGCGTGGTCAATGACATCGGCAGGGGTGTCGTCGGGCAGTGCATCTACTCACCGATGTGCTACCCCACGGGCGGCGTGGTGGATGACCTCATCACTTACCGCTTGGGCGAGAAGGAATGGCTCATCGTCGTCAACGCGGCCAATATGGAGAAGGACTTGGCCTGGATGACCGACATCCTTTCCGGTTTCCCCGGGACGACTCTGGTGAACGAGTCGGCCGAGACAGCGGAACTCGCCTTGCAAGGGCCCCTGGCAGAGACTATCCTCCAGAAACTGACCGGCACCGACCTCAAGTCCATAGCCTACTACCACCTCCGCGACGGTGTTGCCGTCGCCGGAGCCGAGACCCTGGTATCCAGGACCGGCTACACCGGAGAGGACGGATTCGAGATCTTCTCCGCTCCCGAAGATGCCGTGCCCATCTGGGAGGCCATCATGGACGTGGGCAAGCCCCTCGGGCTGATCCCTGTGGGCCTCGGCGCGCGCGACACCCTCCGCTTCGAAGCCTGCATGCCGCTCTACGGGCAGGAACTGGACGCCGAGCGCACACCACTCGAGGCTGGTCTCGACAGGTTCGTGTCCTTCGACAAGGGGGACTACATTGGACGCGACGCTCTCCTGGCCCAGAAGGAGAAGGGCCTCGAGAGGAAGCTGGTCGGAATAGAGATGATCGGCCGGGGTATACCCCGGCACGGCTACCGGGTGTTGGACGCTGAGGGCAAGCGGGAGACAGGCTACGTCACGACGGGTTCGTACTGCCCGAGCCTCGAGAAGAACCTCGGCCTGGCCTATGTCCCGGTGAGCATGTCCGGGATAGGACAGAAGGTCAACGTCGACATCAGAGGCAAGGCCGTGGAGGCCGTTGTCGTCAGAAAGCCTTTCTACAAGCGGGTCCGCCCGACGACAGGCTGATTCCACCCGAGAGAGGAGGGTCGCGAATGAGCGAGGTTGTGTTTCCGGAGGACTTCAGGTACACCAAGACGCACGAGTGGATCAAGGTGACGGGAAAGACGGGACGGGTCGGGCTCACGCACTACGCGCAGGACCACCTCGGAGAGATCGTTTTCGTCGAGTTGCCCGGCGTGGGCCAGGTCCTGAAGCAGGGCGACGTGTTCGGCGTCGTGGAGTCGGTCAAGGCCGTGTCCGACTGCTACTCGCCGGCCGCCGGGAAGGTCACCAGGGTCAACGACAAGGTCACCGACTCGCCGGAACTCGTCAACCAGGATCCCCACGGCGAGGGATGGCTTTACGAGATGGAACTCGAGGGCGACGGCGGGGTCGGGAATCTCATGGACGCCGAGGCCTACGACAAGTTCCAGGCGGAAGCGGGGACTGAGCACTGATGACCCACTCGCCGTACCTGCCGAACACGGACGCCGACCGCAAGGCGATGTTGGCGGAGATGGGTCTAGGCTCCATGGAAGACCTCTTCGCCGACATCCCGGCCGAGGTCCGCTTCAAGGGAAGCATGAAGCTCCCGCCGGCTCTGTCGGAGCCGGAACTCGTCCGCCACATGAAGGAACTGGCGGGGATGAACGCCGACGCCGGCTCCTGGGTCGTGTTCCTGGGAGGCGGCTCGTATGACCACTTCATCCCCAGCGTGGTCGGGCACGTTGTGGGCCGGTCGGAGTTCTACACGGCCTACACCCCCTACCAGCCCGAGGTGAGCCAGGGCGTCCTCCAGTCCATCTACGAGTACCAGACGCTCATCTGTCGCCTCACGGACATGGAAGTCTCGAACGCTTCCATGTACGACGGGGCGAGCGCCATGGCCGAGGCCGCCCTCATCGCGTGTGCGGCCACGAGACGGGCCAGAATCGTCGTCCCCATGACCGTCCATCCCGAGTATCGCGAAACCGTCCGGACCTACGCGCGAGGACCCGCGATCGAGATAGTGGAGGTCCCGTACGACTCCAAGACCGGACAGGCCGACCTCGGCGCTCTGGAGAAGACCGTGGATGACGCCACGGCCGCTGTCCTCCTGGCTCACCCCAACTTCTTCGGTTGCCTGGAGAACCCTGACGAGGTCTCCCGGATCGCGCACGACAAGGGAGCCTTGTTCGTGGTGGCCGTCGACCCCATCTCCCTCGGCCTGCTTAAGCCCCCCGGGGCCTACGGGGCCGACATCGCACTCGGAGAAGGCCAGCCCCTGGGGAACCCGATGTCCTTCGGAGGTCCGTACCTGGGCTTCCTGGCTACCAGCGAGAAACTGGTCCGCCGCATGCCCGGACGTATCGCCGGGGCCACCGTGGACCTCGACGGCGACCGCGGGTTCGTTCTCACCCTGCAGACGCGAGAGCAGCACATCCGCCGCGAGAAAGCCACCTCCAACATCTGCTCCAACGAGGCCCTCAACGCCCTAGCGGCGGCGGTATACTTGACGACCATGGGCAAGGAAGGTCTGGTCGAGGTGGCGCGGCTCTGCCTCGAGAAGACCGCCTACGCCCGGGACCAGATCTGGAAGGTCCCGGGTTACTCGGTGCCGTTCTCGGCCCCGGTGTTCAAGGAGTTCGCGGTCAGGGGGCCGGGGTCGCTGAAGGAAGTGAACGCCCGGTTAGCGGGGCGCAAGATGCTGGTCGGCCCGGGCCTTGGGACAGCTTATCCCGAACTGAACGGGTGCTTCCTAGTCGCTACCACGGAGAAGCGGACGAAGGCCGAGATAGACGGCCTTGCCGCCGGATTGGGGGGTAGGGCATGAGCGGCCGGGGCTATGTCTACAAGCGGGAGCCTCTCGTCTTTGAGTTATCAAGGCCGGGCCGCAAGGCCTACAGCCTTCCGTCGCTCGACGTTCCGGAGCGTCCCATGGGGGACCTCATCCCCGAGAACCAGCGGAGGTCCACCCCGGCGAACCTGCCGGAAGTGAGCGAGGTCGACGTGACCCGCCACTTCACCCGGCTGTCACAGCGCAACCACGGCGTGGACATCGGGTTCTACCCCCTGGGGTCGTGCACGATGAAGTACAACCCCAAGGTCGACGAGGCCGTCGCCCAGTACGACGGGTTCGCGAGCGTCCATCCGTACACCCCTGAGGAGCTCGTCCAGGGAGCCCTCCGGCTCATGTTCGAGATGCAGGGCTACCTGTGCGAGATAGGCGGGTTCGACGCGGTCACGCTTCAACCCGCGGCCGGAGCGCACGGCGAGTTCACCGGCCTGTCCATCATCAGGGCCTATCTTCGCGACAAGGGACAGGGGCGGCGGAACAAGGTCATCATCCCCGACTCGGCCCACGGAACCAACCCCGCGACCGCAATCCTGGCCGGCGGCGAGACGGTGGAGGTCAAGTCGGACGCGCGCGGCGGCGTGGACCTCGAGTCGCTCCAGGCCGTGGTCGGCGAGGACACCATGTGCTTGATGCTGACCAACCCCAACACCCTCGGTCTTTTCGACGAGAACATCCACAAGGCAGCCGGCATCGTCCACGAGGCCGGGGGGCTCCTCTACTACGACGGGGCCAACGTGAACGCCATAATGGGGTACGCCAGGCCGGGCGACGCGGGGTTCGACGTCTGCCACTTCAACCTGCACAAGACTTTCGCCACCCCGCACGGCGGCGGCGGTCCAGGTTCCGGTCCCGTCGGCGTGAAGAAGGAGCTGGCCGACTTCCTGCCCGTCCCGATCGTTAGGAAGCAGGGGGACCGGTACTATCTCGACTACTCCGTCCCCAAGACCATCGGCCGGGTCAAGGAGTTCTTCGGCAACTTCGGGGTGGTGGTCAAGGCCTACGCCTATATCCGCTCCATGGGGCCGGACGGCCTGAAGAGGGTCTCAGAGGACGCGGTGCTCAACGCGAACTTCCTCATGCACCGCCTGAAGAAAGACTACTACCTCATGTACGACCGGATCTGCAAGCACGAGTTCGTTGCGTCCGGCCTGTGGCAGAAGGAGCGCCACGGGGTCAAGACCTTGGACATAGCCAAGAGGCTCCTGGACTACGGCGTCCACGCGCCCACTGTCTACTTCCCGCTGATCGTGCCGGAAGCCCTGATGGTGGAACCGACGGAGACGGAGAGCCGCGAGACCCTGGAGATGTTCGCCGAGATCATGGCCAAGATAGCCCGCGAGGCTGAGACAAGCCCGGAGGTAGTCCTCCAGGCGCCGAAGACGACCTTTGTCAGGCGGCTCGACGAGGCCCGCGCGGCACGGCAGACCGACCTTGCCTACAGGGAGGCGCAAGAGACCGAGTAGCCGGCTAAGAGCCGGTCTGGGCTGAGGCGGGGGCGGTCACCGGCCGCCCCCGCACATGCCAATCAGAGTCGATGGCCGTGGGGGAGAGGTAAAGCCATTGCCGGAGCCCAAGGCGGCCGACCTTGCCCGGCTGGCCTGGGAGGCCAGGCTCGGCTCGCGAGGCCGCGTCATCCGGTTCGACCGTTTGACCGCGACCAAGGCCGTGTCCGTCACGGGACGGGCCTGTGGCGCCTCCTGCGCCCACTGCGGGGGTCACTACCTCAAGGCGATGCTCACGCCACGCGCCGCGAGACGCCTGGCCGCGCGGTCCGCGGGCGGCGGGGACGGGCCCGGGCCTGAGGTGAAGAGCTGGCTCGTGAGCGGGGGCTGCGATGTGGACGGCCGCGTCCCGCTCCTCGAGGACCGGGCTCTTCTGGAGGACCTTGCACGCTCGGGGCCGCTCAACCTGCACGCGGGTCTCGTCCGGTCCGAGGACGAGGCCGAGGCCATCGCGGAGCGCGCTACGGCCGTGTCCTTCGACTTCGTCGTGGACGACGAGACCATCCGCGAGGTTTATGGCTTCAAGGGTGTGACCGGCGAAGACTTCCGCAGGAGCTTCGTGCTCTTGTCCCGCTACGCCCGTGTCGTGCCCCATGTGCTCATTGGGCTTCGCGGGGGGCGAGTCCACGGCGAGCGTGAGGCGCTCCGCGAGCTGGCCAGGTTGGGGGCCGAAGGGGTCGTCCTTCTCGTGCTGATTCCTACGCCCGGAAGCCGGTTCGGGGCGGTCGCGCCCCCGCCGCTCGAGGACGTGGCCTCGGTCGTGGCCGAGGCTCGGCTCATCTTCCCGTCGAGGCCGGTGCACCTCGGGTGCATGAGACCGAAAGGCTCATACCGGGCCGAACTGGACGTCATGGCCGTCAGGGCTGGAGTCGACCGCGTGGCCGTGCCCACGCCCGGAGCCGTCCGCGAAGCCGGGCGGCTCGGGCTCGAGGCCGTCTGGTCCGACGAATGCTGCGTCTTCTCCGAGGAAGATCTCGGGCGGCCGGTGGGAGGAGGGGATAGGCGTTGAGGGCGTCGGCCGGAACGCTCGCCGTGATTGGCGGCCTCAGGGCGAGGACGTGCCCCGAGGAAAGCGATCTCCCGACCACGGCCTACCTCCTCGAGGGGGAGCGCTGCGCGCGGGACTGCGCCTTCTGCCCTCAAGCCCGGTCCTCCGGGCCTAGGGATGACCTGCTCTCCAGGGTGAACTGGCCGGAGGTGAGGGACGCGAGCTTCTGGGACGGCGCCTCCCGGGCGGCTGCGGACGGGCAGTTCCGGCGCCTGTGCCTGCAGTTGACGGTCTCCCCGGGCATCATGGCCCGGGCCGAGAGGCAGGTTCGGCGGGCCCGTGAGTCGTGCCCGGGCCTTCCCATCTGTGTGTCAGCCGGGGTCAGGGGCCTCGGGGAGATCGAGGAGGTCCTGAGCTGGGGAGTCGAACGCGTCACCCTGGCTCTCGACGCGGCGGCGCCCGGAATCCACCGGGAGGTCAAGGGGAGCTCGCCCGAACGGAAACTGGCGCTGCTAGGTGAGGCGTCGGGCCGGTTCCCGGGGCGCATCGGGACGCATCTCATCGCGGGACTGGGCGAGACCGAGAAGGAGATGGCCCTGGCCTTCCAGGACATGGCCGACATGGGCGTGACCGTGGCGCTCTTCGCTTTCACCCCCGTACCGGGGACGAAGCTCGCCGCGGCCCATCCGCCCGGGCTGCGTTCGTACCGGCGTCTCCAGGCAGCGAGGCACCTGATATCGGGTCATTTCACGCGGGCCGAGGACATGGCGTTCGACAGCCAGGGGGGCATAGCGTCCTACGGCCTCACGTGGGACGAGGTGGCGGCCAGGCTGGCCGGCGGCGAGGCCTTCCGCACGAGTGGCTGCCCGGACTGCAACCGACCCTACTACAACGAGCGGCCTTCGGGCCCTCTCTACAACTACCCCCGCCGCCTGACGCCCGAGGAAGCCCGCGAAGCGGTGGAGGAGGCCAGGCCCGGTATCCCGACCAGCCGGCGCGGCCGAAGCGATCGCGCCGGTCGCCCCGACCTGACGGCCCGGCCGGCCTGGCGCCTCATAGTCGAGGCTCGCCCGAGAAGCGGCCCCTGGAACATGGCCGTCGACGAGGCCATCATGCTCGCCTACCAAGCCGGGGAGGTCGCTCCAACCCTGCGCTTCTACCGCTGGGCACCCCCGACGGTGACGCTCGGCTACTTCCAGGACGCGGCGACCGAAGTCGACAGGGAGGCCTGTCTACGGGAGGGCATCGGGCTCGTTCGCCGGCTCACGGGCGGTCGCGCCGTTCTCCACGACAAGGAGGTCACTTACTCGGTCGTCGTCTCGAGCGGTCTCCTTCCGGGCTCGGTCGTCGAGACCTACCGGAAACTCGCGGGCGGGCTGGTGACGGGCTTCAAGGACCTTGGTCTCGACGCGGCGCTCGCGCCCGAGAAGGCGACCCCCGGAGGCCCGGGTAGCCCCTACGGCGCCTGCTTCGAAGTCCCATCGTCCTACGAGATTGTTGCCCGCGGCCGCAAGGTGGTCGGGAGCGCGCAGGTAAGGCGGAAGGACGTCATCCTGCAGCACGGGGCCATCCTTCTCGAACTGGACGCGGGGCTTCTTGGGAGAGTGCTCGGGCTTGGGGAGGAAGCCGGAGCCAGAATAGCCGGAAAGGCCGCGGGTCTCGCCGAGTTGTTGAACGGGCGGGTCCCGGGCTACGAGGAGGTTTGCGGGGCGGTGGCCAGAGGGCTCGAAGCCGTCCTGGGCGTCGTGTTGCGGCCGGGCCGTCTGACCGAGGGCGAGACTCTGACGGCGAGGCGGTTAGTGAGGGACAGGTACGGCCGGGACGCCTGGAACCTCAGGCGGCCCGCGACCGGGGAGAGCGACGAGGAGAACGAGAGGGAGGACTATTGATGTACGACTTGGTGGTAATAGGGGCCGGTCCCGGCGGCTACGTCGCCGCTCTCCGGGCCGCCCAGCTTGGGGCGGCGGTGGCCGTCGTCGAGCGGGACAAGCTCGGCGGCTGCTGTCTCAATCGCGGCTGCATCCCCACTAAGGCTTTGGTCCGGGCGGCCGAGGTCTACACGACCGTCAAGGACGCGGGGACATTCGGCACAGGTCTTGCGGGCGGGGCGGAGGCCGTGTCCCTCGACATGCCCGCGGTGATGGCGAGAAAACGCCAGGTCGTCGCCCAACTGGTCGGGGGCGTCGAGCGCCTACTTGGGTCGGCCGGCGTGACTGTCCACATGGGCACGGCGTCGGTCGCGGGACCGGGAAAGGTGGCCGTCGCCAAGGCCGGCGGAGGGACGGAAGTCCTTGACACTAAGTACATCCTTCTCGCCACGGGCTCACAGCCGGCCCAGCCGCCGGTACCCGAGGAGGACCTCGCGCACACCATAGGTTCCGACGAGGCCCTCGAGCTCGAGGAAGTGCCGCCCTCCATGCTAGTCATCGGCGGGGGAGTCCTCGGGGTTGAGTTCGCCTGCATTTACGGGGCGTTCGGAAGCGACATCCGGATGATCAAGCGGACTCCGAATCTGCTGCCGGCGGTCGACGAGGAGATCGCCAAGCGCCTGGCCATGTCCCTCAAGAAGCGCGGCATGCAGGTGAACACCGGCGTCTTCACCAAGCGTATCGAGAAGACGTCGGCGGGTAAAGTCGTCATCTGCGATACGGCGGACGGCGGGGAGGCCAGGTTCGAAGCCCACACGGTCATGGTCGCCATGGGCCGTGTCCCGGACTTCGGCGGTATCGACCTTGGGGCCATGGGCGTCGAGTCCGATAGGCGGGGAATCAGGGTTGACGACCGCATGAGGACCACCGCCCGGAACGTCTACGCCATCGGCGACGCGGTCGGTAGGACCTACCTCGCTTCGGTGGCCTCGGCCGAGGGCATCGTCGCCGTGGAGGATATGTTCGCGGAGCACAAGCGGGACATGGACTACCGGGTCGTACCCGGGGTCGTCTTTTCGAACCCCGAGTGCGCCAGCGTGGGACTTGACGAGAAGGACGCCCTCGAGCAAGCCGCCGCGAGCGGGCGAGAGGTCGTCGTCTCGAAGTTCCCGTTCACGGCGAACGGCAAGGCCATCGCCATGGGCGAGACCGAGGGCCTGGTCAAACTCGTGGCCGACAAGACCTCCGGGGAGCTTCTTGGGATGCACGTCATGGGCCCGCACGCCTCGGACCTCATCCATGAGGGGGCCATCGCGCTCCGGGCTAGGATGACCGGCGAGGACCTGGCCCGCATCGTCTTCGCTCACCCGACGTTGTCGGAGACGGTGATGGAGGCCGCTCACGGCGTCCACGGACAGCCTTTGCACCTAGCGTCCGTCCGAAGGAGATAACGCCCGCCACACCCCGAGCACTATCGGGCAGCCCCGGTTAG
>QZJP01000028.1 GCA_003599345.1 Bacillota bacterium
GGCTAGGCGGTAGACCGTCTTGGGGCTGATGCCCAGGGCCTCGGCGGCCTGCGGGACGGTGAGCTTGAGCGGCAGGTCGTCCCAGTTCATGAGGCGGAGGCCTCCTGGGCAGTCTTAGCTTCGGGCAGGAGAATCGCGTCGGGTGTGGTGCCAAACTCATGAGCGATGGCAACGGCGGTCTCATAGGTGAGCTTGATCTTGCCCCGCTCCAGGTCGGAAAGCCACTGCTTTGTGCGCCCCAGGCGACCTGCCAATTGGGCCAGGGTCAACTGATGCTGCTCCCTGACGAGGCGAATACGCTGTCCGGGAACCATTGCCGTCACCGTCCGGGTTTCTTTGACTCCAGTATAGTCAACGGTTCCCGGACTTGTCAAGCGGGGCGTCGCAGATTCTTTGACTGGTCTTCCGCGTCAAGGGTTTCCGGACTAGAATCCAGAGACAGTGAAGTACGAACGGGGGTCAGCATGGCGGAGGAGCTTGGAGAACGGCTCCGCAAGCTCAGGGAAAGGCTTAACCTCAGCCAGGGGAGCCTTGGGCGTCCGTTCAACCTGGCGAAGCAGACAATTTCGAACTATGAAACGGGGAAGACTTCCCCCACACCGGAACAGGTCCGGGCTTTCGCGGATTTCTTCGGGGTCTCGACCGACTATCTCCTGGGCCGCACCGACGACCCGCAGCCGGGCGAAATCCGCGAGAAGGCGGCGGTCCAGCTCGACGGGCCGGAGGACCTGACGCCGGAAGAACGCCGCGAACTTCGGATATTCGTGGACTACCTCCGAGCGAAGAGGACGCTCGGGGAGAAAGGAGGTGACGACGGTGGGTCGGTATAGGGCTACTAGGTTCCTGGCCAGCCTGTCGGGCGACGGCCGGAAGTGGTTGGCTCCGGATACCATCGACATCGGACCGAAGGAGGTCGTCGTCCGGCGTTGGGTCCGGAGCGACATCCGTCAGCGCGAGGAGATCCTCGTGCCGGCCCGGATCGCCCAGGTCCGCGTGGAGCGTGGCGTCCTCGTCCACGCCCTGGTCCTTGAGACCACGGGCGGCGGGCTGGTAGCGGTCCCCGGCATGAGGAGGAGGGACGCCGAGGCGGCCGCGCGGGAGATTCGCGCCCTGCTAGCCTAGCTCTTTGCTCGTCCCCAGGAACTGCCGCCGTCCGCCGCGAACCACAGCCGGTGACCTGACATGCGGCGAGACCCAGCGGCATGGGCGCATATGGTGCTCGGCGAAGCGGGTTACCTCGACACGTGGCGGGCTCGGCCGGCGGTGGACGTGGCCGCCCTGCTGGCTCGGCGGGGCATCTCCTGGCACCGGCGGCCGCTGGGGCGGTTGCGAGGCGCCCTGGTCGGGCTCGGCGGCGAGTACCACGTGGTGACCAACTCGGCCCTGTCCCCGCCCGAGGAGCGGTTGGTGGCGGCGCATGAACTCGGGCACTACCTGCTGCACCGGGGCCGGGCCGACCTGTTCCTCTGTAGCGACGGGCGGGGCCGGCGGGAGCGGGAGGCGGACGCCTTCGCGGTCGAGCTTCTGATGCCAGCCGAGGTTGTCTGGTGGCTCCGGCGACGAGGGTTCGGCCCCACCGAAGGGGCGGCGGTCCTGGGCGTGAGCGCCGACATCGCTCATCCACGGGTCGCGGAGTTGGAGCGAGCGAGCGAAGAGAGGAGGCGTCACCGTGTCGAGAAAACCCCTGATTGGAGCGATCCTAGCCTCGCTGCTAGCCATAGTGGTCGTCGGCTGTGGGCCATCGGGAACCACCGTCAAACTCACTCTCTCGGCATCGGCCGAAGGACGGACGGTCACGGTAGCCGGGGAGACCGACCTGCCTGATAGCACCTGGCTCTGCTATGAGCTGCGCAGGCCAGGGGACATCACGCTCTTTGCCGATGGTCTAATCCAAGTTCGGAGCGGTCGGTACGAACGACAAGTCGTTCTCGAAGACTGGCCTCCGGGCCGGGTAGAGGTTTGGCTCGCTTTCCAGACGATACCCAGCTGCACGCTGGAAGGTTCCCGACAACAGCCTCCGGAGGTCATCAAGCGGTTTGGCGAAATGGGAGAGAAGCTCGTCGGAGACAACGTGACGAGAGCCGGCGACATGAAGCGGGTCGAACTCATGACCGCCGTCGAAGTCGGCGACTAGCTGGAGGTAACCGTATGGTCAGCGGCCACGTCGAGTGGCGGAACGGGCGGCCGAGCCTCGTGATCGACCGCGGCATAGGCCCGGACGGCAAGCGCGACAGGGACCGGCTGGGGCCGCGACGCCTGAAGGAGGTCGGCTTGCCGATTCCCCGGAGCGACAAGGAAGCCGAGGCGCTCCTCCGCAAGATTCTCGTCCATATCGACGAGGGCACCTACGTCGAGCCGAGCTCCGAGACCGTGGCCTCGTTCCTGGCCCGATGGCTCCGCCTGGCCGCCCCGGGCCGGCGGCCGTCCACGATGCGGCGCTACCGGGTCAACATCGAGCGCCACGTGGTGCCCGCCTTGGGGCAGCGGCGCCTCGCCGCGGTCACGAACCTCCAGGTCAGCGAGCTCTATGCGGCCCTCATCGAGGGCGGGCTCGCGGCCTCGACGGTGCGCGGCGTCCACCGGCTCCTGCGCCTGGCGTTCGGGGATGCGGTGCGCTGGGGCCTCCTCGCCCGCAACCCGACCGACGGCGCCTCCCTGCCGATGGCCGAGGAGCGGGAGCGCCCGGCACTGACGCCCGACAGGGCTAGGCGGATGATGGATCAGCTTTGCGGCCACCGGGACGAGCTCGCCGTCGCGCTCGGCCTTTACCTCGGCCTGCGGCGGAGTGAGGTGCTCGGGTTGCGCCGGGAGGACGTGGACCTGGAGCGGGCCGTGCTCCAGGTCCGGCGGGGCGTCACCCGGTTACCGAACGAGCCGCCGGTCCTCGGCCCCGTCAAGACGAAATCCGGCCAGCGGCTGCTCCCGATGCCAGCGGGCCTCGTCGAGATCGCCCGGCGCGCCCTCCGCGAGCAGGCCGAGCGCCGCTTGGCGGCCGGCCCCGCCTACCACGACCAGGGCCTCCTTGTGTGCGCCGAGGATGGCTCACCCCTGGCCCCCGATTCTCTGACGGCCCGCTTCCGGGTCATCTCTCGCCGGCTGGGGCTCGGCATCACGTTCCACGGGCTCCGGCACTCCTGCGCCTCGTTCCTGCTGGCGCAGAAGGTCCCGCCTAAGGTGGTCCAGCACATCCTGGGCCACTCCTCGATCCGGATCACCATGGACCTCTACGCCCACCTCATGCCGGGCAGCACGGCGGAGGCTGCCGTTGCGATGGACCAGGCGCTCGGGCACCGAATGGGCACCGATGGGCCACCCGGAAGCCGCGCCGCCCGCTCCCGCCGCAGGTAGGCGCGTTGGCGCGGGCAACACCTAGGAGTGCAACATGTTCTCGTAGGCCTTCCCGCGTAGCTGCGGAAAACGCCGCGTAGCTGCGGGGATGTTGCCCTGCCGTGGCCTCCGATGCCCTGGTTTCCCCTCTGTTGCCCCGATTTCGGGCACCGTTTTGGGCATCAAATGAGAAGGGCCGGCCCCGGAGGACCGGCCCCCAAATCGCCCAGTCGGTGGGCGGTCACCGCCTTACCCGGCCCACCAGGAGCACATCGCCGTCGGCGTCCTCCGGCGGCTGGCCCAGGACGACCGCTCAGGCACCGACGCCTTGGCCTCCTCCAACGTCTCGAAGCTCTCGGTCTTGTGGGCCGGCACGCCGTCCCGCTCGTGGTAGCTGACGACATAGGGCTTGGCCTCCGG
Organism: Bacillota bacterium; assembly: GCA_003599345.1. Lineage (GTDB taxonomy): Bacteria > Bacillota > Sulfobacillia > UBA995 > UBA9673 > SURF-36. The sequence goes on from QZJP01000028.1 coordinate 3,748, forward strand.
GTCGGGTGAGCCGACCTCGCTGACGACGACGATCTCGCGGTTGCGGCCGACGGCCTTCCGGGCCCTCCGGGCGGCCAGCGCGGCCTTGAACTCCTCGACCTGACTGTAAGTCCAGAGGGGCGTCGCCCGGACCTCCTGTGCGGGCTTGGGAATGCGGCCGTTCCTGCGGGCGTTCGAGAACCGGTTAGACTGCCAGCCCAGCGCCTCGGCGAACTCGGCGGCGCCGTAGAGGCGCTCGGACTCGCGCTTGGTCTCCATTATGACTCTGCTCCTCTCGTCCCGGCCCCTTGGCGGGCCTGCGGGCTCTACCTGTGGGTCTCGCCTGCGCCCAGGAACCGCTCGAACTTCCGGCGCTCGGCGTCGAGCTTCTCGGCCCGGGCGGAGGCGGCGGCTTGCGCGGCCCGCTCCTCGGCCCAAATGCTCTCGCTAATGTCGGTCGGCAGGAGGGCTAGGCCCTCGCGCCCACCGAGCCGGAACTTGACGCAGGTGTTGCCCTGGTGGTGGTCGAACCGGGAGCTCTCGACCTCGGCGCCATTCAGGGTCATCCGCGTGATGCGCTTCTCGGCACGTTTTTCCTCGTAGCCCTCGCCGTCGAGGTCGCGATGCACGGTGTACTCGACCCTTTCAACCTCGATAGCCACCAGGTTACCCCTCTCGGTCGTCCATTCGAACCGGGCCATCGGTCTCGCCTCCCGTGAGTATCTCTCACAACCTTATTGTAGTCGGCGGCGTGAGTAATGTCAACAGGTTCGGTGAGGATTTCTCACGATTTTTTGCGGGGCCAGCGGAGACCGGTCCTCCAGGGAGCCCGTAGGAGGCGCCGTGAGAATCCCTCACGGCCAATCATAAAGGCCCCACGTCTTCGGCCCGTCCTAGAGCCTCCTAGCGCGTCGTTTACCTGCGGTTTTGCTGGTGGTACACGAAAGTGACTGTTTATGGCTGAGGACTGAGAAGCTTGCTGGGAAGAGACGCAGGTGGACGACGTTTGGAGGCAAGTAGTCCCCATGACGCTTGCAAGCAAGCAGCCGGGCTTGTATAATTGGTCCGAGGACGCAAAGGGAGATGAGGAGCATGACACGCGAAGAGATGATCGCCTACCTGGATATGAGGATCGCTAAGCTAGACGGCCAGGTCAACAACGCGTGCTCCCGGATAGCCGCTGCCCCTATCGAGCGCACGGTCCGACGTAACACAGCGTTGGGCGAACTTGCCGGGATGATAGCCAGGCGGGCCGAGCTCATCCGAGATATGGGCGATCTCCGCTTTGGCCAGAAGCAGCCCGAGGACTTCCCGGGCTACGAACTGTTCGCCGAGATGGAAGGCAACCGCTGATGGCGGCCACCGAAACGATCTATCTTCGGGTCCCTCCGTCCCTGGCCGAAAGGATCAGGCAGGAGGCCGCAGCATCAGGAAAGTCTCTGAACCAGCTGCTGAACGAAATTCTGGTGAAGAGATATGAAGGCCCTCGTCAGGGTTGAGTGTATCGGAGACAATCACGGTCTGTCGCCCGAGGGCCAGCTTTGGTGGCGGTTCCTCGATAGGCTCACCGGCGGCACGGGGTCATTCCGGAACCGGTACTGGGCCGCCGAGATTACTGGCCTTGACCCCCGGTACAAGTTTGCCCGTCGTTTCCTGCTCTGCAAGAAGGATTACCGCCAGGCCAACAGCGTCGGGACGCGCGGGGTCTACGCCTACTACGAACTCGACGAGGGCAAGGTCTACGAGGTCTCTTCGCCGCGCTCCTGGAACCGCACGGACCGCTACTTCTGCCGGGTGGGCCTGGACGGTGACATCATCACCATGGCCGAGGGGGAAGTGCTCGCGTGGCTAAAGTCCCGCTCGGTATCAACGTCTACGATGCCGCCCGGCAACGGATAGCCTGGACATTCGACAACTTCCCTCGGGCTTGCGTGTCCTTCTCGGGCGGCAAGGATTCAACAGTGATGTTGCACCTAGTCATGGAGGAGGCTATCCGGCGCGGGCGGAAGGTCGGGGTCCTTTTCATCGACCTGGAGGGCCAGTACAGGCTCACCATCGAGCACATCCAGGCCACGTACGACCTCTACCGCGACCACATCGAACCCTACTGGGTCTGCCTGCCGGTTGTCCTCCGCAACGCGGTCAGCCAGTTCCAACCCCGGTGGATATGCTGGGAGGACGGGGTCGAGTGGGTCCGCCAGCCGCCCCCGACGGCCATCACCGACCGGCGGTTCTTCCCCTTTTACCGCTACGCCATGGAGTTCGAAGAGTTCGTGCCGGCCTTCAACGAGTGGTACGCCGGGGGCAAGCTCTGCGCGTCGTTCGTGGGCATCCGAGCTGACGAGTCTCTCAACCGCTACCGCACGGTGGCAAATCCCAAGAAGGCTCATATGAGCAACAAGCTCTGGACGACCTGGACGGGCGGCTACTGCTACAACGTCTACCCCATTTACGACTGGCGGACCCAGGACGTCTGGGTATACAACGCCAAGACCGGGAGGCCTTACAACCGTATCTACGATCTGATGCACCAGGCCGGCCTGACCATCCACCAGATGCGAATCTGCCAACCCTACGGGGACGACCAGCGCAAGGGACTCTGGCTTTTCCACGTCATCGAGCCCGAGACCTGGGTGAAGATAGTCGCCCGCGTGAACGGCGCGAACCAGGGCGCTCTCTACGCTCAGGAGTCCGGGAACATCCTGGGCAGGCTCAGGATAACGAAGCCGGACCACCTGACGTGGCAGCAGTTCGCGAACCTGCTGCTTGCCAGCATGCCAGAGCGGACAAGGGAACACTTCGCCAACAAGATCGCCGTCTTCCTGCACTGGTGGGAGGAAAGGGGATACCCCAACGGGATACCCGATGCGGCCCCCGCAGAACAGGAGGCGGCTAGGGAGGTACCTTCGTGGCGTCGAGTATGCAAGGCTCTGCTCCGGAACGACTACTGGTGCAAGGGACTCTCTTTCAGCCAGACGAAGAGCGAGGCTTACCAAAAGTACCTCAGGATCATGCGGCGCCGGCGCGAGAGATGGGGCTTCCGCCTGGGATAGCCGAGCGGGTCGAGGAACTCGTCGCCGCGCTTGCGGCCGTGCCGGAGGGCAAGCGGATTGAGGTGCTCAACGCCATCCGCTGGCGCTTGCATCTCGCCAGCCCCTTCGCCCGCGAACCCGTCGATTGCGTGCTGTGGTTCCCGGCCGAGGCTGTGGAGGCCAACGATTATAACCCCAACGTGGTCGCCCCGCCCGAGATGCGTCTTCTCCAGCACTCCATTCGACAGGACGGCTACACCCAGCCTATCGTCGGCTTTGACGAGCGCGACCATATCGAGGTAGTCGACGGCTTCCACCGCAACCGCGTGGGCCGTGAGTGCCCGGATGTCCGCGAACGCCTGCGGGGCCATTTGCCAATCACGCTCATCAATGCGGACCGGAGCGACAGGGCCGATAGAATCGCGGCCACCATCCGCCACAACCGGGCCAGGGGCAGACACGCCGTGACGGGGATGAGTGACATAGTCCTGGAACTCTCGAGGCGGAACTGGAGCGACGAGAAGATCGGGCGCGAATTAGGCATGGAACCTGACGAGGTGCTAAGGCTGAAGCAGATAACGGGACTGGCCGAACTGTTCGCCGACAAGGACTTCTCGGAGGCGTGGGAGGAAGGGCCACCGGAATCGCTCTAGGAGGCCGTACAAGCGTTCGGACCCCCCGGCGCGTAGGGTGGTAGCGGCCACCCCCTGGAAACCGGGCGCGCCGGGGAAGCCAGGCGGCAAAGCGGGGCGATTTAGGGCGGGGGTGCGGTCGGCGCGGAAAAAGAAAAGGCCCCCACCCACAAGGTGGGGGCAAGAGTGACTGGGGGGAAAGGTCTAAGCGGCCGGCTGCTGGTCCTCGGGCTGGCCCGCTTCGCCTTCCTGGGCCGGCTCTTCGGCCCAGAGCCTCTGGAAGTAAGCCTCGAACCGCTTGGCCAGGAGGTCCCAGCAGGCGAACGTCGCCAGGCACAGGATGGCCGAGCCCAGGAGGAGCGCGAAAAGGAGCTTGGCGGTAACGGGCGTGCCGAGGACCTCCCAGACGACTAGCACGACCACCGACCAGAACCAGGCGAGGCCCCGGGTCGGGAGCGTGTAGCCCAGGGCCCTCTTGGCCAGGGCGTCGGCCAGGCCCTTCGTGAGCTCGGTCAGCAGGAACACGGCGAGCATGTAGTCCAGGAGCTTTGCCGGGTCGGCGAGAAGCCAGAGAACACCACCACCGTTCATCAGCGTGTCACCTCCCCCGTCCACGTCATGATGCCGGCGGCCATCGCCAGGGCCAACTTGGTGCGGTAGCTGTGCTCCTGTAGCAGCGCGCACTCGCCGGCGTTGGTGACGTAGCCGCACTCGACCAGGACGGCCGGGGGCGCCGTCATGCGCAACATCCAGAACCGCTTGTTGGTCCGGACGCCTCGGTCCTTCGCCCCGGTGAAGACGACCAGGAAGCGGTGGATATGCCTGGCCAAGGCCTCGGCCCGCCCGCCCGGGAGGGCGTAGGTCTCGATACCGTTGGCCGTGCGGCCGGGGTCGGCCGTGCCCGAGGCGTTGCAATGGATCGAGACGCAGGCGTCGGCGCCCCAATCGTTGACCATGTCCGACCGCCGCCGCAGGTCGGTCGCCAGCGTAGGGCCGAGCTCCCTGTCCCCGGTGCGTGTTAACAAAACTTCGAAGCCGGCCCGCTCCAGGACCGGCTTCAGTTCGAGCGCTATCAGCAGGTTGACCTCGGCCTCCCGAATACCGCCCGGGCCGACGGCGCCGGGGTCGCGGCCCCCGTGTCCGGGGTCAAGCGCTACCTTGCGAGCCACAGTCTCACCCCCACATCGATCAGGACCCCGGCGAGGAGGAGAGCGACCGAGACCAGCGTGCTCGTGAGGAGCCGCCGGACGGCCCCGACCTCCTCCCGGAGTTCCTTGAGCGTCCCGTTCTGGTCGGCTTGCCAGCGCTGGAGATCTCGGATGGCCTGCTCGTGGGCGCCGCACATCTGGAGGTCAACGGACATTTTTACCAACTCACCTCTCGGATGGACAGCCCGGGTAGAGCCGGGCTATTATGTGATTGGAGGTGTCAACCATGCGAAACGTGGTCGCGAGCGTGCTCATCGTGGCTGTCGTCCTGCTGGCCGTCTCCGGGGCTGCGACGGCGGCGCCGGCGCGTCATTCGGAGCGGTGGGTCCGGGTCCAGGACCTACGGGTGGCTCCCCACGCAGCCCTGCGCCTGATCCACTGGGATCCGCCCGTGTCGCCCTCGCTCCGGACCTGGCGGCCGCCGGCGGGCCCGCGGGACCGTATCCAGAGGCGAGTCCCTCCGGCGACCTTGGGCGGCTTCTAGCTAGAACGATACCCCACCGGGCGGTAGAGCCAAATCAAGGTATCGCATCGAACCTCTCGGATGGTACACTTGGGCGCGCTGGTTAACGGCAGGGGGAATCACCGGGTCTGCCCAGCGCACGGGCGCCGAGAGCGCGGTCTGGCCCTCCCGCTGCAACCTCACGTAAACGCCGTCGCCTAGGTGTAAGATCTGGGCCACCGTGGCGAGTTCGGTCACCATGTCGCGCACGCGGTCCCCTTCCCTTCCGCCACCGGCATGCCAGGCCTGGTGTGCGGTGCGTATCTCGTCGAGCAGGCCCATGTCAGGCCACCTCCTGGACCACCGAGGCGCGGAACACGTAGCCTTCGCCGTTCGGGTCGTCGGACACCGAGAAGCTCTCCAGGGTGAAATACCCGTCGATGCCGGTCAGTGTCTCCCGCAGGCGGATGACGTCGCCCGCCTCGTGGCTGGGCGTGCCCTCCATCGTGAACGACACCCTGACCCGTTGCCTCGACACGTCCTGGAGGTAGCGCAGGGTCGCGGCGTCGAGTTTTGACTGCGTGTCTGCGGCGGGGAAATACTGCACCGGCGCGGTCCTGGCTCCCAACCGGACGGTGCTTGTGGGGCTGAAGGCATTGCTGTCTTCCTGGAATGAGCGGAGGTCCCCCGTCGCCCGCTGGCAGATTCCGATGACCTGGTTGTAGATATCCGCGTCCGACCACTCGGCCTTGAGGTCGAACATGGCCTCGTAGGTCGGTATGCTCGGGTCCGTGATGTCCGTGTCGGGCGGGGCGAACGTGAGGTACCCGTCGACGGAGTAGTAGAGCTCCCAGCCGATTGATTCGGCCAGTTCCTCCGCGGCCGCCCAGTGCTCCGTCCCGGCGGTGAACGACACCGGCTTCGTCGAGCGCCTGGTCGGGGTGATGCGGAACAGGGTCTCGCCGGCCGCCGAGGCGATGGACTGGATGACCTCGGACAGGGCCACCCCGGTCGTCGAGACGTACTGGGCCTGGAGGTAGCGGAGGGCCACCGGGCCGGAAGCCCGCTTGATCACAATCTTGATGTAGCGGTCGGTCGTCAGGCTCACGACGTGCTCCACCAGGTAGGAGCTCGTCGCCGCGCAATCGGCCGCCACCAGGGTCCAGGTGACGCCGTCGGCCGAGCGGTAAAGGTCGTAGACATAGCGGGTCGTCCGGTCGAAGTCATTGACGCCCCAGCGGAGGTACAGGACGTTCCAGCCCTGTGTCGGGAACGTGTAGTCGGCGGTGACGGCCGCCCCCGCCGCCGGGATGTAGCCCGAGAGGAACGTGATGGCTCCGGTCGTGTCGTTGATGGTGTAGGCCGTCCCTCTCGTCTGGACCACTTCGTCCACGTAGACCGTCTCGGACAGGGCGGTTATCGGGAACCAGTCGAGGTTGAAAGTGGCCGTGCTCCCGTCCCCGGTGCCGACGGGCTCGCCGGTGATGGAGACGGTCGAGACCAGGGTCGCCGTGATGTACCTGTCCGCATCGGCCGGCGTCGGCCGCCAGGAGTTGTGGTTGTCCACGCCTATGGCTGTCGCCGGGTAACTCGCCCCGGTCTTGATGACCACCGAGCAGGTGATGGGCCCCGAGGCCTTGGTGATTGTGAATTTGACGAACCGGAACGTGCCGGCCGCGAAGGGGCTCCAGGTCAAGGCGTCGGTCGAGACGTACCGGGTTCCCGCCGTGCCGTTGGTCGTGATGATGATGTCCGAGACGTTCTCGGCGACCCGCATGTCGATGTAGACGGTCAGGGCGAGCTGGGTCAGCCCCGGGGCCGAGTAGTCGATGGAGTAGTCGGTACCCTGCACGATCCGTTGCTTAGGGTCCGTCAGGGTCGCCGGGGCCTCGGTAGCCAGGCCGGACACGTCGGAGACGACCCCAAGCACCGTGGCCTGGAGCGCCCTCTGGTAGACCACGGCGTAGCGCTGTATCTCCCCGCCGACGCCGAGCTCCGAGGAGGCCGAGGCGGCCTGGTAGAGGTTCGGGGTCTCCTTGGCGTTGAGGTCCTCGAAGGTGGTGTCCTGCGAGAATCGCGCGACCTTGAGCCGCTTGGTCTTGTCCCGGCAGGTGACCTCGATTTCTGCCCGCCCCTCGCCCGACACGGAGGCCCTCGGCCCGTCGATGTACCCGCAGAAGACCAGCGTCGCGCCGTCCCAGACCTTGACCATGCGCCCGAGGACCTTGACATCCGCCAGGCAGTCGAGCGGCAGGCGGATCGTCGCCGTGCGCCTCACCTGGCGCTGGCGGTCCACGGACCACTCGACATAGGTGGCCGGGAGGTCCTTGAGGTAGGTGCCGTCCGTCTCGTAGAGCTCGACCCGCCGGGACATTAGACCGACGCCTCCGTCTCCGTGAGGGTAAACGTCAGCCAGCCGTGCGCAGTCTCGGGCGTCTCGATGATGGTCTCGTCCACGTTGCCGGAAACCTTGCCCCGGAGGACGAAGCCCTGCTCGTCCCGGTAGCTCACGGCTTGCCCGGCAGGGAAGAGGTCGAGCAAGGACTGCCTCTCAGCCTGGGAGTCATAGCGCAGAGTCAGCCTGACCCGTCTCGGCCCGTAGCCGTAGTCCTGCACGTTGGCCGTGCCAGTTAAGGTCAGATTCTCCGAGGTGCGGCGGACGTGCTCCCAACCGCGGCCGGGCCGCAGTTTGACCTGCACCGCGCCCACCCAGTACCCCGAGAATACCACCGTCCCGTTGACCCCGGCGCTCTTGGCCGATTCGTAGCCGTCGTCGGCGACGGCGGTGACGGCGTAGGTGTAGGCCGTCCCCGAGGCGGCAGTGTCGTCGGTGTAGGTCGTGCTGGTGACCAGGGTGAGGTCGAGCCGGGTATAGGTCGCGTCGCCGGCCCCCTGGAGCTTGCGGTAGACGTGGTAGCCCGCGAGGTCCTCCCCGGCATGAGCGGCCCACGAGAGGTCGATTTCCGCGTTCGCCGAGTCCGGGGTAGCCGTGAGGCCGGTGGGGGCGCTGAGGATGCACTCGAAGTACTGCCAAGCCGACCACGAGCCCCAGCCATAGCCGTCGTGGACGCGGACCCGCCAGCGGTAATCGGTCCCGTAGTCGAGTAGGTTCGCAGAGCAGTTGTGGTAGGCGTTGGCCGAGGCCACCTCGCCGGTATCGAGGATGGTCGAGAGGCCGTCCGCCGTCTGTAGCTGCACCTGGTACTTGGCCTGCGGGTCGCCCTCGCTGTCGGAGTACGACCATGCCAGCGTCGGGGAAACGTCGTCCGCGACGGTCCCCGGAGATGCCTCGGTCCCCGTGGGCGAGGTGGGGGTGGCGACGGGAACAACGTCGAGTTCATAAACGAACTTCGGGCGGAGGGTGGGGTTGGTAACCTCATCAGACGAGTAGAATCGGCAGTAGCTCGTGCCCGAGGCTAGCTTCAAGAGGGCACCATTGTTCGTGATTGACCCGTTCCGCCAGCCTTCGGCCAGAGCGAGGATGCTCCAGATATCCCACTGGATGACGCTGACGTCCTCGGTGTCGAGGGCCGTGCCGTCGAAACTCGGCTGAGTGCCCCACGTCACAGTCGCCTCGTCCCAAGAGGAGGTAACCTTGTGGATACTTACCGTCGTCCCGCTGCCCGCCCAGTACGTGTACAGGTGGATATCCGCCGCACGGAACGGGCTCGAGATGCCGCTCAGGTCGAACTGGATGAGTGCCCTGTACTCGGTCGGGGTCACGAGACCACAATACATCGCGTTTGAGGTGCCGTAGTTGCTGGTCGGCGAGCCTGAGTTGACATACGTGTCCTTGCCCGCCGCCGCGTCGGGCTGGATGACAGTGGGGTCCAAGACCACCGGGAACACCCGGGCCGGGTCGGAGAGCCAGGCGGGGTCTATGGCGAGGTCGAGGTACTGCTTGCCGCCCTCGGTCCTGAGAGCGACCGTCGCCGGCCCGTAGACACCGTTCGCGTCATGGACCCAGGGCCGATAGATCTCGAACGCAGGGAACGGGCCGGCCCAGGCGCGGACCACGCCGTCGTCGTCCTGGCGGAGCTCGAGGTCCTGCAGTTCGACCAGGAACGAGTAGGACGCGGGGGCTGACGGGGACTTGAGGACGATTTCCTTTCTCAGCCCCTCGGGGACGGCGTACCAGATTAGGTCGGCGTCCGGCCAGGCGTCGGCGAAGAAAAGCTTGTTGCCCTCGACCACGCCCTGGACGTTGGCCACGCCCTGGGCGCGATAGGTCAGCTTGCACCCGCCGCGCTCGATGCGCACGGGCTGGGGGGAGCGCTTCGCCAGGCGGGTGACAGACGACCAGGTCTTCCGGCAGGCAAGGTCGTACTCGCTCACCCTCGTGTCCGACCGCAGGGCGGGGTCGCAGTCCTGCCACAGGCCGTTGGCATCGAGGTAGTGAATGGGCCACTTGGCGCTGAGCTCGACCTGGAGGCGGCCGTCGTCGAGGCGGAACGTCTTAGAGTGGCTGGTCCGGAGCTCGGGGAGTTCGACACGGGCCAAACTGGTCAACCTCCTGCTAGGCTAAGCGGTGGCCAGGCGCTCCTGGCGGAACAGGCGGGGCAGGTCCTCGCGGAGCACGCGCTGCACCGCCGTAGCGATGTCGTCGGCCTTGCCAGTCGGGGCGTGGACATTGATAGTGATACTGACGGGGCCGAGGGGGCCGGAGCGGGAAAGGGGCACGACCGCTTCCGGACCGCGCTCGCCGATGAGGGCGAGGGTCGGCCTGGTGACGATGCCGCCGGACTGCATCCGCGGGATGTTGCCTGCGGCGGCTGCGCCGACCTGGGGGAGGGCCGCGGGCGCCCCAGCGCCGCCCTCGCCGCCGAAGAGCTTGCGGAGCCATTCGATGGCCGCCTTGACCCTGTCGATGATCCTCTGGATGGTGTCAACCAGCCGTTCGGCCTTCTGTGCGACCCAGCCGACGATTCTGTCCCAGAGGTCGTGCCACCACTGGGCGAACCTCCCAAAAACGTCCCGGAACCAGGCGACGACCCTGTCCCAGTTCTTGTACAGCCAAACCCCGGCCGCCACCAGGAGGCCGACGGCAGCAACGGCGAGGCCCACGGGACTGGTGAGCCAGCTGAGCACGGAACCTAGCCCGGAAACGGTCTTGATTACCGTTCCCAGAACAGCCAGCGCGGGGCCAATAGCCGCGACTATCCCGGCGATGGCCAGAACGGTCCGCTGTTGCTCTTCAGTAAGGCCGCTGAACCAACCCGCCAGGCGTTCGACGGCGCCGCTCACTTTGGGTATCCACTCCTCGCCGAGTTTGGCGAGGATGCTCCCGAGCGGCTGAACTGCGAGCATGATCCGGTTCTTCGTCTGAGCCCAAGTTTCCCCGAGGTCCCAGGTGTCCTCGGACGCCGACCTGATGGCACCGGAGGACTTGCCCAGGGCGGCGACCAGGTCGTCGATCTCGAACCGGCCCTCCCGGATGGCCGCGGCCATGTCAGGCCCGGCGCGGGCACCGAAGAGTTCAACGGCCAAGGCGTTGGCCTCGGCGGCAGAGCCGAGCGACCGGATGGTCTCGACAGCGCGACGGAACGCTTCGGCCGGCTCCTCACCGGCCTTGGCGAACTGGACGAGACCGATACGTAGCGAGCCGAGGACGAGCTCGGTGTTGACGCCCTCCTTCTCGAACTTGGCGAGCAGAGCCGCAGCCTGCTCGAACGAGAACCCCATCTGCCTCAAGGGCGCGCCGTACTGGACGATGAGCTGCGAAAGACGGGAGAGGCCGATCCCAGTCTTCTGGCTGGCCTTGAAGAGGATGTCGAGCGTCTTGCCGCCGCGCTCGTTACTGATGGCCCAGTCGCCCATGACACGGGTGAGCCCCCGCACGACCTCCCCGACGTCCTCCTTGAGGAGCCGTCCGGCCTCCGTGGCCTTCCAGGCGAGATCGCGGAGCGGCCGTCCCGTCAGGCCGAGCCGCGTGTTGAGGTCGGCCACGGCCTGGGCTACGACGCCCATGTCCGAGGCCGAGGAGGCCGCCACCTGGCGGAACACATCCTGGAGGCCAGCCAAGGTCTTGCCGGTCTCACCGGTGCCGACTCGGATGGTATCGAGTGCCTGATCGACTTTCGAGAAGGACGCCAGGGCAGCAGCGCCGACCCCGATGAGTGGGACGGTGAAAGCGGCAGTGAGGCCCTTGCCGACGCCGGAGAGCTTCTGGCCCAAGTTTCTGAGCGAGCCAGCCGCCTGCTCGAGCTTGTCCTGCAGGTCTCGGATGTCGCCCCCGAGCCTCACCTGGATTTCCGATATCACGACCGGCACGGGTCCGCCACCTCCTCCTCGCCGAACAGTCGCTTGAGCTCACCGAGTTCACGCCGCCGCTCTTCCGGGCTGCGACGGACGGCCTGCCGCTTCTCGGCCCGGGCCCGGCCCATGAACTGCTCGAAAGACGGCATGCGCCTCGCCCGGACCAGGGCGGCGGTATGCCAGACGGCCCAGCAGAGCTTGCGCTGCTCGTGCTCCTCGCGCCAGGCGTAGCCTTCGAGGAGCTTACCGAACTCGGCGGGGGTCAGGCGCCCGAACTCGTCGGGCTTGAGCCGGAGCGGGCCGTAGGCGAGGGCCTCCGCCTCCTGGAGCCACTCGGCGAAGCTCCACGCCCGGCCGTCGGCGGAGGGTTTGGGCGGGAGGTCTCCTCCTGCACCAGGCCCGGCCTGAGCAGCCCCGAGGCCGCCAGGGCGTCGTGGACCGCTTTGGAAATCTCGGCGAGGTCGCCGCCGCGCTCCAGGTGAACCTGAAGCAGCTCGCCAGCCCGGACCTCGGTGAGACCGGGGTCCTCCCACCTCAGGCCGGCCCAGATGAGGGCGCGAAGGGCGCGGATACCGACCCCGCCCGAGATGATGGCCGGCAAGGTGGCCCCCATCGTCTCCTCGAGGTCGGCCAAGGCGTTAATGTCGAACCGCAACCGCCGGGGTTTGTCGAGCTCGATGGCGACGTAGCCGGGCAAATTAGGCCACCTCCAGGACGGCGACGGTCACGGACGTGACGCCGGAGTAGGTAACCTGGACCTTCCCTGCCGCGTCGTCGAAGCGCGACTTCGGGAACGGGCCGATGACCCGCTCCCCCGAGGCCGGCACGGAGACCTCGGCGTCGTGGTCGAAGCCATAGTTGCAGGCCGTCTGAGAGTTGACGGTGACGGTGACCGCGCCGGCGCTGCCGTTCTTGACGTAGAGGACCGCTTTACCGGAGTTAACGAACTCGTCCCCGCCGGCCGCGGCCGCCCCGAACGCAGGGTTCAGGCCGGTGAGGCTCGTCTGCTGGACAGTGAGAGTAGCCATAGTGCTCTCCTCCTTATGCCGGCTTGGTCAGGGCGCCGGTGCCGGTGAGCGTGCCGGACGCGGTGGCCTCGGCGTCGTAGGGCGCCCCGTAGGCGAAGTCGGTCAGGTAGGCATCGCCCTGGTACTTGATGCTCGTGGGCGTCACGAACTGGACCTGGACCTTCTCGTGGTTCATGTAGGCACTCTCAAGCTCGGAGAGCCCGGCGTCGCTCTCGATAAGGAGCGCGTCGAAGTCTATCGACCACTCGCGGTTTCCCGCGAGCCGCTCCAGCCAGGCGTTGGAGTCCTTGCTGGTCACGCCGATGGTGTCCATAGACATGTTCAGCGTGCCGTTTCGCTGGCCGCCGACCGTAGTCCAAACAGGGCTGGCCTCGGTGCCGGTGTTGAGCTTGATGAGGAACGCCACCCCTGGAACTGCGGGCATGGGTCACTCCTCCTTCCGAAAGCGAAGCCCCGACCGCAAAGGCCGGGGCAGGATGCGTGCTGGGTAGAGCCTTACCTCAGCCTTACCGCCACCAGGTTGCAGGCGAATTCGGGCCGGTCGTTCGTGTCGTAGCCCATCGGGAAAGGAAGCTGCCGGGCGGTGACGGACTCGTAGCCCACGCCTGAGAGCTCGCCCCGCAGCTTCTGGAGGGCGTTGAAGGCTTCCCAGGCTTTAGCCCTGGTTCCGGGGTAGTCCATCCTCGCAGCCCGCACCCGGAGCTGGAAAGTGGGCTGGTCGGCGCTAGGCGAGGCCGGCGTGCCGCCGGTGTCGAAAAGGGCTACGATGCGGTCGGGCGTGGGCGGCATGTAGCCCTTGGCCAGGGTCCAGCCCGTGGTCCCGCCGACGATGCCCCGCTCGACCAGCCAGGTCCCTATCTCGTCGAGGAGCATGTCAGCGTTCCTCCTCCACGGCTTCCCGGACCCTGCGGCCCACGCGCTCGGTCAGGCCCTTGGCGGCCTCGTTAGCCGGGTCCTCAAGGTACTTAGCCTTGCCCACGGCGTGGCGCTTGGTCAGGTCCTCGTGAATGTAGACGGCATAGGGGGCTGCCGGCCCGCCGTAGCCCAGTGTGACCGTGATAATCCCGCTGGCCTCCTTGGGCGGCTCCACGTGGCCGGTCGTCCTGAGGTTGCCGGTGTCGACCGGCACCTGGCGCTTGGACTCGCCCATGATGTTCTCGCCCTCCATGTAGAGGGCGGCCTTGAGGGCCTGGCGGGCCCTGGGGTTCATGCGGGCGAGCCGGGCCAGGGTTTTGTCCACGCCTTTGACGATGACCTTGGCCTCAGCCACAGTAGACCACCTCGTGATGGGCGCCGCGCTCGTCCGGCACCCTGGAGACGGCCAGGACGGGCGGCTGGGAGCCGTCGGGCAGGGTGATGCGGTCCTCCGGCCCGATGCCCGGAGCGCCGGCGACGTAGACCGTCGTGGCGGAGACCCTCTCGGCCCCGTCGGCGGCCCGGACGAGCCTCTGCTTGCCGACCACGCGGGCCCGGTACTGGACGGCGGCCCCATAGGTCGGCCGGCCATAGTCGTCCCGGCCCGTGAGCGGCTCGACCGTCACCGTATGGGGCATGAGGGCGAGGAAGTCAGGCTCCATCAGTACCCGACCTCCCCGCCCCCGGTCTCGTAGTCATGCAGCCCCCGCTTGAACGCCGGCGGGACCAGGTCGGCGTCGGCTTCGCTAGCGGCCTTCTCGGCCTCGGACAAGCCGCCGGCGTAT
>QZJP01000036.1 GCA_003599345.1 Bacillota bacterium
CCTCGACAACCCCAGTATCGACGCGTTGAGGTAGATGTTCTCCCGGCCGGTGTAGTCGGGATGGAAACCGGCGCCTAGCTCCAGCAGCGTGGAGACTCGCCCGTTCACCGTCACCCGGCCCCGGTCGGGGTAGAGGATGCGGCTGATGACCTTGAGAAGGGTGCTCTTGCCACTGCCGTTTCGGCCCACTATGCCGAGGGTGGTTCCGCGGGGTACGCTGAGGCTCACGTCCCGCAAGGCCCAGAAGTCCTCGGCCTTCTGCTGCCCCCAGAACACCACTCTGTCCTTGAGGCCCGGCGCGCGATTGTGGTAGACGCGGAAACGTTTCCAAAGCTCCGAGACTTCTATGGCCGGGTCTCTGCCGTTCAGCCCGTCCGCGCTCATAGCTCCTCAGCCACCCTCCGCTGGGCCCTCACGAAGACGGCCAGGCAGACGAGGAGGAACCCGGCGAACCCCACGGACAGCCACCCCAGTAGCACCCAGTCAGGCCACCGGCCATGGAGAAGCACGTCGCGGTAGGACTCGATTATCGGGGTGAGGGGGTTCAGGAGGAAGGGCCACCTCATGCGCTCCGGCACTATGTCGAGGGTGTAGAGGATGGGTGTCAGGAAGAACCACATGTTTATGGCCACACCCAGCGTGTGTTCGAGGTCGCGGAAGTAGACGTTGCCCACCGAGAAAAGGAGGGCGAGAGCAAGCACCATCAGTGTGTGTGAGGCTAAGACGACCGGGAAGGCGGCCCACGAGGGGCTGGGGGTCACCCCTGAGAGGAGAAGGGCGGGTACGAGGATGACAAGGCCGAAGAGGAAGTTCATCATGTTTCCGAACACGATGGACAAAGGCAGGATGCTTCTCGGGAAGTAAACCTTCTTAACCAGACCCGCGCTCTGGACGAGACACCCCACTCCCATCTGTAGTGACTGGGCGTGGTAGTACCATGGGAGGAGGCCGACGAAGAGAAAGATGGCGTAGTTCTCCTGGCTCGACCGGAGCACCAGTGAGAAGACAACCGAATACACGACCAGCATCATGAGAGGGTTGACGAACGTCCAGAGGAAGCCAAGGACGGACCCCTTGTACCGCGACCTCAGGTGGGTAGCCACCATGTTCTGGAGCATGGCCCGGTAGCGGTAGAGATCGCCTAGTTCCTCGAGGATCAACCCCACCCGCGGCCGGCCCCCAGTGACAAGTGCGTCTCGGCGGCGGACGCGCCGGCTTCCGCGGGCATTCCGGCGCGGTCCGCCGACCTGGCTTCCTTCCGAAGTATCGAGTTCGTCGCCTCCTCCGGCGATTCCCCCGATAAGGCCTCGAAAACGCTCCCCATCTGGTGGAGCCAGGTGTAACGCTGCCGCACCAACTTCCAAGCCGACGTGGCTAGGCGGTCGCGTTCATCGGGATTCTCGATAAGGCTACGAAGGGTCCGCTCGAGCGCCTCCACGTCGCCGGGCCGGAAGTACCCCACCGAGGCGTTCCCCCACATCTGGCGGAGGTTCGGGAGGTCGGGAGCCACCATGGGTACGCCGCGGGCGGCGTATTCGACAAGCTTCATGGGGGCCCCGCACGACAGAGTGTGCGGGAGTACCCCGACGCTGAAGTCGTCGATGGCCTCGAGGGCCTGCCTGTGATTCAGGGGCCCGGTGAACTCCACGACCTTGGACATGTTCCGTGAGCGGGCGAACGCCAGGAGGTTCTGGTAGTCTTCGCCCATCCCGACGATCTTCACCTTGACCGGAAACCCCTGCTCGCGGAGGCGCGAGGCGGCCTCAATCAGGAGGTGCACCCTGTGCCAGACCGCCATGCTGCCCACGTAGCCGAGGACCAGTTTTCCGTTGGCCCTAGCCGGGGCCGGCGCGATGTCCTCGGGGAAGACGCCGTTGCGCATGAGGACTGTCTTGTTCGCCGGGATGCCGAGCTTTGCGTAATAGGCGCGGCTGGCCTCGGACCCCAGCACCACGAGGGTGGCGCGCCGGCCAAGGGCCCGCATTGTGTGGCGGTGAAGGAGGGTGCAGAGATGTTCCTTACGGTAGGCTCTCTCCTCACCGTACGGGGCGTCGAGGTGGGCTATGAGGGGGAGGCGGAAGAGGCGCGCCAGCCACAGGCCGATGAGCCCGTAGGGGGTTGTCCGCTCGATGATGCAGTCGGGTCGGAAGCGGAAGGCCACAAGAGCGCCCTTCAGCCCTGCAAGACAGTGAAGGCCCAGGATCAGCAAATCCTTGGTCCACCAGGGTGACTTCTTTGCCCAGGAGCGGGCCTTCCCGTCAAGCCCCGAAAAGCTGTAGGGCCGTAGGGGACGAGCGCCGACCAGGGCGACTTCGCAGCCCAGGCGTCGTAACGCGTCCGACATGCATTGAACCTGAACGGCATCACCGCCCCGTCCCGTGACACTGTAGATCATGAGCACTCGTTTGGGAGTTGGGAGGTGTCGTTGGCGACCAGCGACCATTTGGAACACTCCGCTGACCCTGACAGTGCTGGCCGCGTCTAAACCTCATAAACTTACTTCGAAGGCCTCACCAGGTTTCCTGTCGGTTCCTCCAGGTTCTTGCCTCCTAGGCTCTACTGATGTCAGGGCGGCTCACGGCCGGCAGAGGGCGTTCCGGATGACCTCCAGGCGGTCGGCTCCCCAAACGCCGAGGCGCCAGAGGGCGATTCCGGCGATACCGCGGCGCTTGGCCACCCCCACTTTCACGGCCAGGGTCTCGGGGGTCTCGAAGCCTCCGTCTTTCCCCGCCAGGAGTCCGAGGACGAGCTTCTCGGCCGGGACAGCCTGAACGGCCAGGTCCACGGCCTCGGTGACTTTGGTGACGGGTTGAGGCCCCGACGACGTATAGCCGTAGGCCATGATGACCAGGCGGTCCGCCACCTGCCCGAGGGCCTCCCAATCGTGGCCCGGGAACCAGGTGTTGGCCGGGTGGAGGCTCAAGGAGAGTTCCTTGCCTTGGGCGTGGAGCGCGTCGGCTACCATCCCGACGAACTCCACGTATTCCCGCCGGGTCTCGGCCAGGGCATCGCCGGTCTGACGCTGGCCCAAGTACTCTATGTCGAGGTTTACCCCGTCGTAGTCGGCGGCGTGCTCGAGGATCTCGCGGACGGCCCGGCTCATCGAGTCGGGATTCGACAGGAACTCGTATATGGCGGGGTCGCAGACCCCGTCGGCCCCCCACTTGGCCCAGTGGACCATCATGTGGGGCCTCATGCGGTAGTCTCTGGCCCGGGCGACCACGTCCCGCCAGTTGTCGGGCCGTTTCTGAGCTGAGTACGAGTCGTTAAGGACGATGGCTCCCGTGGCCGGGTCGAGTACGTACCAGGCCATGACCACGTCGGACACGATGTCCGTCGCCCCCACGGCGACGCCGGGGTAGGGCGCGCCGTAGAGTTCAGCCCAGCTCGAAGTTGTAGCATCACCAAGGGCGTAGTAGGCGACGACCTCCATCGGGCGACGCGGTGAGGTCACCGTGATGGTCCTCGTATCCGCGTGCCAGTCCACCACGGCCCGCATGGCTTCGCCGAAGAACCTGAGGGGAATGAGCGTCCGGCCGTCCACTATCCGGGCCGGGACATCCATGGTCCTGGCCGCCCCGTTCACCAGGGCCTCGGTCCGGTCGACCCAGATGTCGACGACCCGGGCCGGCTGCGGGGTGGAACCCTGCTCCGGGGGTGCGGCCGTCACGGGCCCCACGGCATGCACCCGCCGTTCCGACTCGAGCCAGTCCACAGTACACCCCAGGGCCTCGGCCAGGAGGCGGAACGGGACCAAGGTCCGGCCGCTGGCGATGACGGGCGGGACGTCGAACTCCACGGTGAGGCCGTCGAGATAGACCACTATGGGTGGCTGCTCGGGTCCGGGCGGCGCGGGCTCGGACGAGGCCGGTCCCTCCGCCAGGGCAGGCGCGGGTTCGACAAGCCCGAGGCACAAGACCGCTATCAGAAGCGAGGCCAGTCCCGCCCGGAGGTACGGGCTGCCGGACAAGCCGGACCTTGTCGTATCAGGCAACGGTGCCGCTCCCTTCTGGGAAGGATCATGTATTCTCTAGGAAGGACCATATGCTTCCCGGCATGAGCGCTGCGCACCTTCCGTTTCAGGGCCGGACCACATCCTTATCGGCTAGCCGGTTGCGCAGGCCGGCAGCCCGCCCTGCGCAGGAGACTCCGCGGCGGTGAGAAATCCTTTCCAGGGGCAGGCTACCGGTACGTCCGTCCGGGGTGGCCGGCCCGTAGGGGGTGGACTGAGCGGTGGCTGAGATGACGCGTCTGTTCGCCGGTGTCGACGGCGGCGCGACCAAGACCTGGGCCGTGGTCGGCGACGAAACCGGTCGCCTGCTCGGTTTCGGGGCCGGCGGTCCCGCCAACTACCACGTGGTCGGGATGGACTTCACTATGCGGTCCGTGACGACCGCCCTGTCGGAGGCCCTGTCCGCGGCCGCGAGAAGAGCCGAGCCCGGCGTCGCCGCCACATCTCCTGTTGCCGCCACGTCTCCCCCGCCACTGTCCTGTCTCGCGCGCATCGGCTTCTACCTCGCCGGCGACGACTCCAAGGAGGATCACATAAACCTGGGCGCCGCCCTGGCCGCCCTGGTGCCGGCCGGTGTCGGCTACCAGTGGGGCAACGACAGCTGGGCCGCTCTGCGGGGCGGGACCCTCAAGGGCTGGGGAGCCGTTTGCATCGGCGGTTCAGGCACCAACTCGGCGGCTGTCTCGCCCGAAGGAAAGTCGGCTATCCTCCGCGGCCTTGGCCGCGACGCCGGTTGCCCCGGAGGGGCGAGCGAGATAGTTCGCGAGGCGGTCTACTGGGCCTTCCGCATGGACGAAGGGATGTGCCCGAAGACCAGCCTGCACGGGGCTGTCCTGGAGGCTCTAGGGCTGCGTGACTACGACGAGGCCGTCCGGGAGTACATGGGGAACGAGCTGGCATTCAGCTACCGCGCCATGGGCGTGGTGACGCCGGTGGTCTTCAGGCTCGCCCGGGAGGGCGACCCGACGGCCCAGCACGTTCTCATAGAGGTCGGACGGCTCATGGGCGAGCAGACGGGGGCCGTGATGGTAAGGGCGGGCATCGAGTTGCTCGAGGCCGACGTGGTTCTGGCCGGGAGCGTCTACCGGGGGGAAAGCCCGCTGCTCATCGACTCCCTCACCACGGCGGTCCACCGCTTCGCGCCGAAAGCGAAGCCCGTCCCGCCACGTTACCACCCGGTGGTCGGGGCTTATCTCCTGGCTCTGGAGGGCGGCGGCCTTAACGTGGGGCCCGGAATCTACGCCAGCTTGGACGAGACCGTCGAGGGAAGCCTGCCCGCCCCGGAGGCCCCGGCGCCGCCGGGAACGGTGGAGTAGGGAAGTCGCGGCCTCGGCACGATGTGTCTTGCCCGCTCACTGTCCGGCGAACATGCTCCGCGCTATACCGAGCCGCTCACGCCGGGAGCAAGCTCGACCGCTTCAGGCGTCCCGGAGGGCATCTCCATCGGCCGGTTCGAGGCGCAGACCCGGAGCTCGGTGCCGGTCGTCCCCAGGCGGAAAGGAGGCTGGTAGAACCAGATGATCTCCCAGGCCGACCCTCCGGGAGCGTCCGGATCCACCCAGGACGAGAGATACGCCCGGTCCGCATACACGTAGGCCAGAAGGCTCGCGGGCTCTCGCAGCCGGACATCCACTTCCTGGCCGAGTTCCTGAAGCTCGCCGGTCTTGTGATGGACTATGAGTGTGCCTTCCGGGAACGCGGGGTCGAACATCCCCGGGTCCAAAGACGGAGAGAAGTCGATGGCCGTGAATTCCGAGACGCTGTAGAGAGTTCCGTCGGATCCCACCTCAGCCTGCCGGAGCGGGAGTGACGTGACGGTATCGACCCACAGGCGCGACTCAGAGAATCCCTCGCCGTGGCGTAGGCTCAGCACGTAGGTCTTCCGTCCCAGGACCCTGGCGGTGCCGGAAATGACAAGCTGTTCATAGCGGCTGTCGTCATTGGCGCGTGTGAAGGTCTGCGTGTGGAACGGCCATTGGCCCTCGAGCCGGTAGAACCCGGCCCACGACCCGGCGGTGTCACCGAGGTGAGCCGTCCGGGCGGCCGGTTCGTAGCACCACCAGACTCTGCCGTTGGTCGCGCGGACGGCGCCGGATTCCGTCTCGCGGATTAGCTTCTTGTCCGGCGGCAGGAAGAAGACCAGGCATTCCCCTGCCTGGAAGGGCTTGATGGTTCCCGAGTAACTTCGCAGGTCAGCCGGGACCGTCCCTGTCTCGAGGGCTTGGAGCCGCTCCATGAGCGCCTCCAGAGGCCCCTTCTTTGTCGCGGTGTAGACCATGAACGTAAGCCCGGCCAGGACCGTGAGGAGAAGAGCGAGCAGAGCCACCTTGGCCATCCCGGTTTGTCGCCGAGAGACCGAAACGGGGATACCCAGGTGGCGGAGAAGGCGTCGCTCGAACGACCTGTTCGGGACAACGGGCCCCTTCAACCTCCGGACCGCCCGCACTGCCGCCCTCACTCCGTCCTGGTCGTCCGCGGAACCCATCCGATGGGCCACCGGGGTCCGGCCCCGGTTCAGCGTGTCGATGTAGGCCGAGAGGCGCCTCTCCTTCTCAACGCCATGAAGATCATTCACGGCGGGCTCCCCTCCCCACTGGCGGCCGGCTCGCCGCCGCTGTCACCACGACCCCTCCGCTCACCGGGCGCGGCCCTTCTTCCCTTGCGCTTAATCCCAAGCGCCTCCGCGACCTTCACCAGGCCCCGGTACTGGAGCGCCCGGACGGCTTCGCGGGTCTTGCCGAGGATTCGTGCTGTTTCGCGGACTGAGTAGCCCTTGAGCAGGCGCAGGTCAATCACGGCTCTCTGTTCCTCGGGGAGAGTCAGGAGCGCGGATCTGACCATCGTCTCCTGCTCTATGCGGCTGGTGTCGTCGAGGCCGCTAGCCTCCGGAACCAGATGAAGGGGGACGGCCACGCCGCGCGTATGCTTTCGGCGCCAGGCGTCGCGAATGATGTTGAGGGCGATGATGCGGAGAAGGCGGGTGATCTCCACATCCGGGTTGCGCAACCCGGGAAGCGCCGACCAAAGGCGCGCGAAAGTCTCCTGGGTTACGTCCTCGGCCTCCTGGCGGTTCTGGACGTGCCAGTAGGCGAAGTAGTAGAGATCGCGCCAGGTCTCGGTGCACAGGAGTTCGAAGGCCGCGCGGTCTCCGGCCGCGGCTCGGGCCCAGGCGTCCCTGTCGACCACGAGGACACCTCCCGTGACTAGGACGCGCCGGACCGAGGTTTGTGACGCCCAACCGGGGAACCCCTCGCGCCTTCCTGGGCCAGGCATGACCTCTCCGACCATGTACGAGTCTACATCAGAGAAGACTTGGAGGACACCTTTTCGGGCGCCGTGCTATAATGTGGACCGTCAGGCTCCTCACGCGGGAGCTGGGCCCCCTACAGCAAGCGGGCAGCGGGCACCGCGTAGAAGGCGTATGACCGCGGGACTTCCCTGTGCTCACCCCAGGCCAAGTCCCGCTTCGTTTTGGGCAAGTGGGGGACGGGCACACTGCCGGAGGAGGAAGAGCCTTGAAGCCCACCCACGCGGCGGCCCTGTCAGTCCTCTCCAACTCGACCCTCGTCGCGATGAAACTCGCGGCCGGGCTCGTCACCGGATCCGTCAGCGTCATCTCCGAAGCCGTCCACTCAGGGCTGGACCTTGTCGCGGCCCTCATCACCTTCTTTTCAGTGAGGGAATCGGCCAAACCGCCCGACGAGCGGCACGCCTACGGGCATGGCAAGATCGAGAACGTCTCCGCGCTGGCCGAGGCCGTCCTCATCTTCGTCGCGGCGGCCTGGATTATCGTCGAGGCCGCCCGCAAGATTCTCTTCGGCGTCGAGGTTCAGGCGCTCGGAGTGGGCCTCGCCGTCATGGGTCTTTCGGCGGTGGCCAACTACTTCATATCAGGCACTCTCTTCCGGGTCGGCAAGCGGCACGACTCGCTGGCCCTCGAGGCCGACGGCCTCCATCTCCGCACGGACGTCTACACCTCGGTCGGCGTGTTCGCCGGTCTTGGGTTGATAGAGTTCACGGGCTTCGACCTCCTCGACCCGGTCGTCGCCATCCTGGTGGCGCTCTTCATCATCAAGGCGGCCTGGGACCTGACGCGCACGTCGTTCCTGCCCCTTCTCGACGTACGGCTATCCCCGGAGGATGAGGACGCCGTGAGGGAGATAGTCCGGTCCTTCGAGTCCGAGTATGTCGAGTTCCACAAGCTGCGGACCAGGAAGGCCGGGCCGGAGCGCCATGTCGACCTTCATCTCGTCGTCCACCCCACCCATTCCATAGACGAGGTCCACGACCTCGCCGATCGCATAGAGGACAACATCCGCCAACGGTGGGAGCGGACTTCAGTCCTCATCCACATGGAGCCCTGCCGTTCGATAGCTTGCAGCTCCTGCCGCAACCCCTGCGAGGCCGAGAAATCTTCTAGGCTCTAGGCGTTACCCGTCAGCCTGACGAGGCCGGCCACGAATGTGCAGACAATCACCGCCACAGCCGTGGGTATTGCCGCCGCGGCGAAGGTCCAACGGCTGCTTCTCGTTTCTTTCCACACGGTCAAGAGGGTCGTGGCGCACGGCCAGTGGAGGAGCGAGAAGAGCATGTAGGAGAGGGCCGTAGCCCACGACCAGCCGTGAGCCGCCAAGAGGATGCCCAGCGACTCCAGGCTGTCCATTTCAACCATCATGCCCGAGCCGAGGTAGCTCATGACGAGGATGGGCAGGACGATCTCGTTGGCCGGCAGGCCGAGGATGAAGGCCACAAGCACGAAGCCGTCAAGGCCCATGAGCCGTCCGAGAGGCCCGAGCCACCCCGCCAGGTGGGCTATGACGCTATGCCCCTCGATCACGGTGTTGCCCAGAACCCACACCAGAGCCCCCGCCGGGGCCGCGACGGCGACGGCCCGCAGGAGGACGAACACGGTGCGGTCTATGACCGACCGGATGAGCACCCGCCCGACTTGAGGCCACCGGAACGGCGGCAGTTCAAGAGTGTAGAACGAGGGTACCCCCCGGAGCAGAGTGCGTGACAGGAGCCACGACACGCCGAAGGTCATCACGATGCCGGTGAGGACTATCCCCACGACCACGAGGGCCGCGGCCGCACCTGCCCCTATCGTGGTCTGGACGACCTGGCTCACGAAGACGGTCGACAGGGCGATGAGAGTAGGGAAGCGGCCGTTACAGATGACGAAGTTGTTCGTCAGGATGGCGATCAGGCGCTCACGAGGCGAATCGATGATGCGGCAAGCGATGACCCCGGCGGCGTTGCACCCGAAGCCCATGCTCATGGTCAAGGATTGCTTCCCGCAGGCCCCGGCCCACTTGAAAGCGGCGTCGAGGTTGAAGGCTACCCGAGGGAGGTATCCGAGGTCCTCGAGCAGGGTGAAGCATGGAAAGAAGATGGCCATGGGCGGCAGCATCACGGACACGACCCAGGCCAGTGTGCGGTACACCCCGGATACCAGGACGCCGTGGAGCCACGCCGGCGCTCCCGCGGCGGTCATGGCCCCGGAGAGCCACCCTTGGAGGTCGAACAGCAGGCGCCCGAGGACCTGTGAGGGGTAGTTCGCCCCGACGACGGTGACCCAGAGGACAGCCCCCAGAGTCAGAAGCATGATGGGGAAGCCGGTGAGACGTGAGGTGAGGAGCCTGTCGATGACCGGCGTGAGGTCCTGCGCGGGACTCCGGGGGGCTATCACCTTCGCGGCGATGCTCTCGGCCCTCCGGTAGAGGCTTGCCACGACCCGGTCGGCGACGGTCACCGGCGACTGCGGGGGATTCACGACGACTTGCCCCCGGCGGTGCTCGTCGTGGAACGCGCGGCCGGCCACGACGGGGCCGGGCCGAGACCGAACCCCTCCGTGACCTTCCGTACTGCGCCGCCCGTCCCATCGACCAGCTCGAGCGCGCTCATATCACCGACCAGCTCGAGCGCGCCCATGTCCCCGCACAAAGCCCGCACGGCGAGCCAGCGGGTCGCCGCGCCCGGCGGGAGCTTCCTGGTCACTAGTGGTTCGATGCCGGCCAGGGCCTCCTCGACGTCGGGGTCGTAGACCACCCGTTTCGGCCTCGTGGTGATGGTTCCCGAGTTGAGGCCCGCGACGGTGTCCATGAGCCGGCCGAGACCGCGCCCCTTGGTGGCCACGGTCGCCACCACCGGGACTCCCAGCTCGGCTTCGAGCATGGTCGCGTCACACTCGCACCCCTTCCGCCTGGCTTCATCCACCAGGTTCAGGCAGACGGCGACCTTGTCGGTGACCTCGATGACCTGAAGGGCGAGGTTGAGGTTGCGCTCCAGGCAAGTGGCGTCCGCGACCACGACGGTCACGTCCGGGCGGGCCAGGCACAGGAAATCGCTGGCCACGCTCTCTTCCACGGAGCTGGCGAAGAGCGAGTAGGTGCCGGGAAGGTCGACGATCGTATAGGATTTGCCCCTGTGCCGAGCCACTCCCTGCGCCAGGAGAACGGTCTTGCCCGGCCAGTTCCCGGTGTGCTGTCTGAGTCCCGTCAGGGCGTTGAAAAGGGTGCTCTTGCCCGTGTTGGGGTTTCCGGCTAGAGCGACCACGGGGTGGCCCGGAGCCCGCGCGGCTCGACCGAGGTCCGCCCACGTGGGGCCGTCGGAGACCGGGCTCCCGCCGTGGTGGTGGCCGACCAAGAGGCATCTCCCCCCGTGTCGCGCGTCGTGTGTGTGGGAGGCGCGCTCTCCCTTGGGCTATCAGTCGTCCGGTGCCGCGGCTGTGGCCCCCGTGCTTTCAGGCGCACGTCTCACTAGAATGTTGTTCGCGTCCGCGGCCCGGAGAGCGATGACGGCGCCTCTAACGCTATACGCGGTAGGGTCGCCCAGCGGGCTCCGTCGGACGGCTCGGAGGACCGTTCCGGGGACGAAGCCGAGGTCGAGAAGCCTGCGCCTGACGAGGCCGCCCGCCGACAGGCCGACCACCAGCCCGGCCTCGCCCGGGGCGAGGAGGGCCAGGGGGCCTATGCCTTTGCGCTCAGCCTCATTCGTCCGAGCCAAGGCGCATCGCCCCAGTTCGTTCTTGCTAGCAGCCTAGTCAATACTACGGAACGCCCGAAACCGGCGTTACAGGGGGAGACTGGCTGCGCACTCCGCCCGGGTGGGCAAGGGAGAGGACGAGCGGGGAGGGGGGAGAGGGGCACCTCCCGCAGCCACGGGAGGGATGGACAGGGGGTCGTCGAAAGACGGTCCGTTCCCACGGGTAGACTCCTTGGGGGGAGACCTATCACCGCCGACCTGGCCTTCCTCGACGACCTCAATCCGCAGCAGCGCGAAGCCGCCACCTACACCGGCGGTCCCCTTCTCGTTCTGGCCGGGGCCGGCAGCGGGAAGACCCGCTGCCTGACATACCGCTACGCCTACCTCGTTCGGCACGTGGGCCTGGACCCCCGGCGCATCCTAGCCATCACCTTCACCAACAAGGCCGCCCGTGAGATGCGGGAGCGGATCGAGCGGCTCCTCGGGGCGGCCTCTCCGCGGGCCGCTTCCGCGCGGACGGGATTTACCGGGCCCGGGTCCCTCTGGATCAGCACCTTCCACTCCACCTGCGCCAGGCTCTTGCGGCTACACGGCGGCCGGGTGGGCCTCGACCCGAGGTTCGCCATCTACGACGAGGCCGACCAGTTGTCGCTCATGAAGCGGCTCGTTAGCCAGCAGGGCTGGGACGAGACCAGATGGCCGCCGTCTGGTTTTCTCGCCGCCATCAGCCGGGCGAAGGACGAGCTCATCGGGCCCGAGGAATACCAGGCCCGGGTGGGTGATTTCCGGCAGGAGCGGACCGGCAGAATCTATGCGCTCTACCAGCAAGCCCTGAGAGACTGTAACGCGGTGGACTTCGACGACCTCATCTTCAGGACGGTGGTCCTCCTTAGAGACAACGGGGACATACTCGCCGACCTCAGGGACCGGTTCCGGCACGTTCTTGTCGATGAGTACCAGGATACGAACCACGCCCAGTACGTCTTCGCCAATCTGCTCGCGTCCGAACACCGGAACCTCTGCGTCGTCGGCGACGACGACCAGTCCATATACCGCTGGCGCGGGGCGGACATCCGCAACGTCCTCGAGTTCGAGGAGGACTATCCCGACGCCAGGATCATCCGGCTCGAGCAGAACTACCGCTCGACGAAGACCATCCTGAAGGCGGCCAACGGCATCATCGCCCACAACCAGAAGCGCAAGCCAAAGGAATTGTGGACTCGGAACCCCGACGGCGATCCTGTCGTGTACTACCTCGCATCCGACGGGCAGAAGGAGGCCGAGTTCGTCACCGGGGAGGTTCTCGGGGGCCGGCGGCGGCACGACCTACCCCTGAGATCCTTCGCCGTCCTCTACCGGACGCACGCGCAGTCACGGGCCTTTGAGGACTCGTTCCTCCGTCACGGTGTCCCCTATCAGATCATCGGGGGGGTCCGTTTCTACGAGCGGAAGGAGATCAAGGACGTCCTGGCCTACCTGCGGGTGGTCCTGAACCCGGCTGACGAGGTGAGTCTCGAGCGGGCCCTGGGAGTGCCGAAGAGGAACGTGGGGCCCAAGACCCTCGCCCGATTGCGGGAACTCGGCCAGGCGGAGAGCGGGCCTGCCGGGCTCCTGGCCGCGATCCGGGCCGCGGCCCGTGGCGAGGTCAACTCCTCGGGGTTCGGGCCGAAACTCCTTAGCGAACTCGGGCGCTTCGTCGCCCTCATCGACGACCTCGCGGCAAGGTTGGAGACCATGTCCGTCACCGAGATGGTGCGGGAAGTGGCCGAACGGAGCGGCATGCTCGATGCCCTGCGCCGGGAGGGTACTCCGGAGACCAGCTCCCGGATGGAGAACATCCGTGAGCTCGCCACGGTGGCGGCCGACTTCGCGCGCCGCTCCGAGGACGCCTCTCTCCAGGCGTTTCTGGAGACGGCCGCCCTGCTCGCGGACATCGACGTGATGCGCGACGAGGACGACGGGGTCATCCTGATGACCGCTCACAACGCCAAGGGGCTCGAGTTCCCGTACGTGTTCGTTGTGGGGCTCGAGCAGGGTCTTTTCCCGCATTCGCGCTCCCTGGATGAACCCGACGGGGTCGAGGAGGAGCGGCGTCTCTGCTATGTGGCGATGACGCGGGCCATGCGCCGCCTTTATCTGACTCACGCGCGCGAGCGGACGCTCTACGGCTACTCCATGCCGGCCGAGCCGTCGATGTTCTTTGTCGAGATTCCCGAAAACACCCTGTTCGTGGCAAGCCCGACCGCTAGCGCGGTCGTGGCTTCGAGACACGCCGGTAAAGACCGGGACCATGGGGAGTTGGCCACGGTTCGCGACCCCGCCCCCGCAGCGGCCGGACCCACCAGGCCCCGAGAATCCCTTGGACCCGCGGCGCGCGCTTCCAGGCTCAGCCCCGGCGACCGCGTCACCCACCCGGAGTGGGGCACGGGCATGGTCGTCGGCATCCAGCGCGTAGGGGGCAGGGGCGGCCAGCCGGGCGAAGTCCAGCTCCGGGTGGCCTTCGACGAACAGGGCATCAAGGTGATCGCCGCTACCGAGGTGAGGCGCAAGCATTAGCACCGTGCGACATTTCTCCTGATACCCCAAAGCTGCCATGGAGTCAGGAGGTGCCCAGGGTGAGCCATGACGAGATCGGGCCATGGTCTGAGGTGAAGCCTGAAATCATCCGGGACTACGCCACCGAGTACTCAACTATCATAGCCAGCCGGAGGAACCCGAGCTTCCATCACGTCTACATTGACGCCTTCGCCGGGGCCGGCATCAGCATTTCGAGAACCTCCGGAGCTCATCCGCAAGGCGGCCGAGCTAAGATCCCTCGAGGTGTTTCTCAACCTCCCGTTCTACGACATGAAGTTGAACGTTCTGTGGGTGAGGCCTGACGACGCCCGGCCGGAGCAGGTAGCGAGAATGAACGCGTTCTGGGGGGACGATTCGTGGAAGAGAGAGGCCTACCGGCTGAGTTCACAACAAGCGCTGTTTGAGCAGAGAACGCAGACTATGCCTGGCGTGTGGACGACCTAAGGCGAGTGCCGGCTCGATTGGGTGATTACCGGAGGCGAATCTGGTCCTGGAGCGCGTCCTATGGAGGGTAGCTGGGTTCGGGCCATTCGATTGAGGTTCATCTAGAGACCATGGGATAGGAGTTGGACTGCCGTGCCCTCGGACATGGGCGGTGGCCTGGATGAACGGGGTGCCGCCGCTGAACTGGCCCGTCTCCGCGAGCAGATCAACTACCACAACTACCTCTACCACGTCCTCGACCGCCCGGCCATCAGCGACGCCGAATTCGACGCCCTGATGCGGCGTCTCCATGAGCTCGAGGCGAGCCACCCGGAGCTGGTGACTCCAGACTCGCCGAGCCAGCGGGTGGGCGGCCGTCCGCTCGATGCCTTCGGCACGGTGGCGCACGAGGTCCCGATGCTCAGCCTGGGCAATGCCTTCAGTGAGGAGGAACTCCGGTCCTTCGACCGCCGCGTCCGGGGGCTCCTTGCGGGAGAGCCGGTTTCCTACGTGGCCGAGCTCAAGATCGACGGCCTCTCCGTGTCCCTCCGCTACGAGGGCGGCGTGTTCGTCCAGGGGGCCACGCGCGGCGACGGCCTGACCGGGGAGGACATAACGCAGAACCTCCGCCGGGTGAAATCCGTACCCCTGAGACTCGGTCTCGGCGGCCTGGCGAGGGAGGTCCCGCGCGACCTTGTCGTCCGCGGCGAAGTCTACATGCCTGTCCCGGAGTTCGAGGACCTCAACCGGAGGCGTGAGGCCGCCGGCGAACCGCTCTTCGCCAACCCCCGCAACGCCGCCGCCGGGTCGGTGCGCCAGCTCGACCCGTCCATCACCGCCCGGCGCGCCCTGGACAGCTTCCTCTACAACCTGGTGCTCGCGGACGGCGCCGCCGAGGCGGCTGCCGGCGTCCCCGGGAGCCACTTCGCCAGGCTGGCCTACCTCCGGGACCTCGGGTTCAAGGTGAACCCGGAATCCCGCCTCTTCCACGACATCGACGGTGTCCTCGCCTACTGCGACCAGTGGCGCGAGGCAAGGCACTCGCTTCCTTATGAGACGGACGGGGTCGTGGTCAAGGTCGACTCCATCGACCAGCAACGCCGTCTGGGTTCGACGTCGCACGCGCCGAGGTGGGCCATCGCGTTCAAGTTCCCGGCCGAGCAGGGGATTACGAAGGTGCGCGGCATCTTCGTCAACGTCGGCCGGACGGGGGCGGTGACCCCCGTAGCCGAACTGGAGCCCGTCAGGCTCGCCGGCTCCACCGTGAGCCGGGCGGCCCTCCACAACGAGGACTACGTCCGCGAGAAGGACATCCGCGTCGGCGACTGGGTCGTCGTTCACAAGGCCGGGGACGTCATCCCGGAGGTCGTCACC
Organism: Bacillota bacterium; assembly: GCA_003599345.1. Lineage (GTDB taxonomy): Bacteria > Bacillota > Sulfobacillia > UBA995 > UBA9673 > SURF-36. Next base: position 15,371 of record QZJP01000036.1, read on the forward strand.
GTCCTGACAGAGCGGCGGACGGGTGATGAGCGGCCTTTTGAGATGCCTGAGCACTGCCCCGCCTGCGGCGCCCGCGTGGTCAGGGAGCCGGGCGAGGCGGCCCACCGTTGTGTCAACTCCCTGGGATGCCCGGCCCAACTCGCCGAGGGGCTCATCCACTTCGCGTCGCGCGCCGGGATGGACATCGAGGGCCTGGGTTCGGCCGTCATCACGCAGCTCCTCGGCGCCGGCCTGATTGCCGACGCCGCCGAGCTCTACCGCCTCCGCGAGGCCCGGGACAAACTCGTGTCCCTAGAGCGGATGGGGGAGAAGTCGACCGACAACCTCCTTGAGGCCATCGACCGCAGCCGCGGACGGCCGCTCCACCGCCTCATCCACGCCCTCGGCATCCGCTATGTGGGCGGCCGGGTCTCCCGTGTCCTGGCTCGCCATTTCGGTACGCTGGACGCCCTGATGCGGGCGAGCCCGGCCGAACTCACCCGGGTTCCGGAGGTGGGCGAGAAGATAGCCGGGAGCGTGTCGCGGTTCTTCTCCGAGCCCCGAAACAGGGAACTCGTGGAGAAACTCCGCCTCGGCGAGGTCAACATGGTTGAGCCCCGGCGCGACGTGGGGGTGCGGACGCAAGGGGGGGCCGAGGCGGGCGGCCAGTTGGGGTTCTTCGGGCCCGATGCCGGGCCTGGCGCCGGGTCTGACGCGTGGTCCGCCGGACGGCCGCGGCACGCGGCCGGCGCCGCCGAGCCCTTCGCGGGCAAGACGTTCGTGTTCACGGGAACCCTGGCCCGGGCCGAGCGCCGTGAGGCGGAAAGCCTCGTCGAGAGCCTCGGCGGCAGGGCCGCCTCGTCCGTCAGTTCCAGGACCCACTACGTTGTGGCGGGCGAGAACCCCGGGAGCAAGCTCGACAAGGCCCGCGAACTAGGTGTGAGGGTCCTCACCGAGGACGAGTTCTGGTCTCTCGTGGCGGGTGGCGGGCCCTAACTGAGCCGGCCGTCGCCCCCCGGGACTAGACGCCAGGCCTAGAGACTCCGTGCCCAGAAACTGGACCCTGACCGGGAGGGGAGCCGCTTGTCCGACCCGAGTCTTGACGATGTCCTGGAGCTAGCCCTGAGGCGGACCCGCGAGATGGGCGCCGTCTACGCCGACGTCCGGCTGCAGGACCGCCGCCTGACGCTGATGAGCCTCACCTCGAGGAGGTCCGGGCCGGGGCAGCCGCCGCGCGAGTCCTGGGAGGTGTCGCGCCACGCCCAGCGCGGCCTGGGCGTGAGGGTGATCGGGCCGGAGGGAGGCGAGGGCTTCTCGGCCGCGACCGACCTGTCGAGGGCCGGCCTCGCCCGCGTCGTCTCGGAGGCTATGGCCGGGGCGGCTTCGGCATCCCGCCGTACCGGTCGGGCCGCGGGCGGGCCGGCGGCCGCGTCGAGGGCTCCCGGCGGGTTCCTTCTCGGCCCCCCGGTCGCCGGCGTCGCCAAGGTGGCCACGCCACGCAAGGTCCACCCTGAGGACGTAGGTGTAGACGAGAAGCGGGACTTCCTCCGAACCTACGCGTCCGAGGCGTACTGCCGCCCGGAAACGAGCATGGTCTCCCTGGCGTACGCGGATTCTTCCGGGACCGACGTCTTCGCCAGTTCGGAGGGATCCCGCGTCGAGACCGACTCGGCGAGGGTCGTCCTCCACTCCACCGTCGAGGCTGAGCGGGCGGGTGATGTCTTCGACACTATCGAGAGCCTCGGTGGTGTCGGCGGGCTCGAACTGCTGGCCGAGCCGGCGGTCAAGGACCTGGCCGGGCGCCTCGCCTCGAGGGCCGCCGACTGGCTCGGAGCCGGGGCCCCGCCCGGAGGGGAGATGACGGCCATCCTCGACAACCAGTCGTGCGAGAACTTCGTTCACGAGGCCGTCGGGCACTCCTGCGAAGCGGACGCCGTCGAGGCCGGTGCGTCGGTGATGGCCGGGAAGCTCGGGGTGGAGGTCGGAGCCCCCGGCGTGACGGTCGTCGACGACCCGGGCCGCGCGGGGACGGTCGGGATGTTCCTGTACGACGACGAGGGAGTCAAGGCCCAGCGGGTGACGCTCATCGAGGACGGCGTTCTCAAGGGATACCTGCACACGCGGCAGACGGCGGCGGCCATGGGCGTCCCGCCCAACGGCCACGCCCGGGCGCGGGACTTCGGCCACCTTCCCATCGTCAGGATGGGCACCATCAGCCTCGAAGCCGGCGACCACGATTTCGACGAGCTGCTGGAGGGTGTCGGTGACGGCATCTACCTCATGGGCAAGCGAGGCGGGCAGGTGGACCCGGCCCGGGGCGTGTTCCAGTTCCGGCCCGACCGGGCGCGCCTCATCCAGGGCGGGGAACTCGGACCTCCGGTGAGGGCGCCGTCCCTGTCGGGAAGTATCCTCGATATCCTCCGGAACATGGACGCCATCGGCGATGATCTCTGTTTCCATCCGGGCGGGTGCGGCAAGGGGTTCCCCCTGCAGGTCATCCCGGCCGGGTCGGGTTCTCCCCACGTCAGGATCAGGCGAGCCACCATCGGCGGGGAGGGGGGCAGGGGCCGGTGAAGGACCTTCTCGACAAGGCGGAG
>QZJP01000032.1 GCA_003599345.1 Bacillota bacterium
TTCATCTCGGGGGCCGCCCTGTCGGCCCTCTCGGGCTTCATCGGGATGTACACGGCGGTGATCGCCAACCTGAGAGCGGCAGCCGGGGCCCAGCGCAGCCTCAACCAGGCTCTCAGGACCTCTTTTCGCGGCGGCGCCGTGACCGGTCTGGCCGTCACCGCGCTCAGCCTCCTCGGCGTGGCCACGCTCTTCTACGCCTTCGGCGGCGCGACGGACCCGGAGCGGGCGCCGCTCCTCATCGTGGGGTTCGGGTTCGGCGCGAGCTTCGTGGCCTTGTTCGCCCAGTTGGGAGGCGGTATCTACACCAAGGCTGCGGACGTCGGCGCCGACCTCGTCGGCAAGGTCGAGGCCGGCATTCCCGAGGATGACCCGCGCAATCCCGCGGTCGTAGCCGACCTCGTCGGAGACAACGTGGGAGACTGCGCGGGCCGCGGCGCCGACCTCTTCGAGTCCACGGCGGCTGAGAACATCGGGGCCATGATTCTGGGCATCATCCTGCTCCCCGCCTTCGGGGTGCAGGGCATCCTTTTCCCGCTGGTGGCCCGCGCCTCGGGCTTGATCGCTTCCATCATCGGCATCTTCACCGTCCGGGTGAAGAGCGACGACGAGAACCCGATGTCGGCTCTCAGCCGGGGCTATCTCGTCACCTCGGCCATCGCCGCCGTCGCCCTCTACTTCGTGACCCGGGCGATGCTCTCCGGGGTTGACGGCCAGGTGAACTTCCTCTTCTTCTACTTCGCCGCCCTTGTCGGCCTGGTCATGAGCATCATCTTCGTCTGGATAACCCAGTACTACACGGAGTACCGCTTCCGCCCCGTGCGGGAAATAGCCAACGCTTCGGTGACGGGTCCCGCGACAAACATCATCGCCGGAGTGTCGGTGGGTTTCGAGGCGGTGGCCGTCCCGGTCGTCGTCATCGCGGTCGCCATTCTCACGGCCTTCAGGCTCGGAGAGGCGGCTCTCCCCAACGGCGGTCTCTATGGAACGGCCGTCGCCACGATGGGGATGCTGGCCACAGTGGCCTACATCCTGGCCATGGACACCTACGGCCCCATCACCGACAACGCCGGCGGCATCATCGAGATGTCCGGCGCGCCGGACGAAGTCAGGCGCCGGACCGACCGGCTTGACGCCAGCGGCAACACGACCAAGGCCCTGACCAAGGGCTACGCGGTCGGCTCGGCCGCCCTCGCGGCGTTCCTGCTCTTCTCCGCGTTCACCGACGAGGTCCAGATTCTCATGCACGAGCGCTTCGGCCGGCCCATCGGGACCTTCCCCGTGGACATCGGCAAACCCGAGGTGTTCATCGGGGCCTTCATCGGCGCCATGCTCGTCTTCCTGTTCAGTTCCACGGCCATCCGGGCGGTGGGGCAGGCGGCGCAAGTGGTCATCCAGGAGGTCCGGCGGCAGTTCAAGGAGATGCCGGGCATCATGGAGGGCACCCAGAAGCCCCTCTATGGCCGGTGCGTCGACATAGTCACCCGCGGCGCGCTCAAGGCCATGGTCGTCCCCGGCCTCATCGCCGTGTTGACCCCCGTCATCGTCGGCGTCACCCTCAAGGCCGAGGCCGCCGCGGCCTTCCTGATGGTCGGCACCATCGCCGGGGTCATCATGGCCCTGTTCCTGAACACCGGCGGCGGGGCCTGGGACAACGCCAAGAAGTACATCGAGACGGGCGAACTGGGCGGGAAGAGGTCCGACCCCCACAAGGCGGCGGTCGTCGGGGACACGGTCGGCGACCCGTTCAAGGACACCGCGGGTCCCTCCCTGCACGTGCTGGTGAAGCTCTTGTCCACCATAACCCTCGTGCTCGCTGGGCTGTTCGTGGCGGGAGCCTGACAGCGGCGGGAGCCGGACAGTGGTGGGAGCCTGACCGTAAGGGGAGGCCCGCCTGGCGGCCTACGCTACTCCGCCAGGAGGAACCTCCACTCGGCCCGGCGCCTCTGGCCGAGGAGGTCGGAAATCTCGATAACTATCCGGTGGTAGCCGGGGCTGAGGTCGTAGGGGAGGGTCTGGACGTACACGGCCGAGCCTTCCGGCACCGTCACGACCAGAGCGCGGCCGTCGACGTAGACCGCGAGGCTGCAGATGTCAAGGCCGGAGGAGGGCTCCGGGTCTTCGAACTCCGCGGAGATGACCGGCCGCCTAGTGAAGATGGTCTGATCGGGTAGCGGGCTCCGGGGCGTGATGTAGGGCGGCGTTATGTCCATGGCCGCCTCGGGGTCCGTGATTCCGTGATTCAGCATCCTGTCCATCATGATGGCGCAGTAGCGCCCGCCCCGGCTCAGGCCCAAGGCCGCCGGAGTCTCGCCGTGGGCGAGTTCCGCGATGACCTGGGCGGTGAGGGCGGAAAGGCCCTCTTCGTCCAGGACCTCGGTCGTGTAGGCCACGCTGCCGTCCGGCTGCGCCTCTTCGGTCACCCTGATGAGGCCGGCCGCGAGCGCCCTGTCGGCCACCACGTCCATGACCTCGGCCTGCCAGGCGTGCGGGTCGTTCTCTCCCGCCGGCCACTCCTCGTCCTCGAGCGGAGGCGTGAAGACCACCCCGAGGGCTCCTGGCTCCTCGGCGGGTGGCGGGGGCGGAGACGGGGGAGGGGCAGGGGGAGAGCTGGGCGTGCCGCCGGTGGTTGTGCCGGTGGTCGTGGTTGAACCGCCCGAGGGCGGCGAAGGGGGCGGCGGGGATGGTGACACACCCGAGCCCGAGGAGGAAGAACTCCCGCCGGGCGTTACTGAGCCCGTATCGCCCGAGGTCGGACTCCCCGGCTGCTGGTCCCCGCCCGGAGGCGGGGAGGGACCGGGAGCGGGGGCGGGGGCGGGGTCCTGAGTGTCACCGGAGGACCCGCCGTCGGGCCCGGCCGGGCTCAGGCCCAGAAGGGACGCGAGCTGGTCCGGCATCACGCCGGCCATCACCGGAAGGCAGTAGCCGAACGCGAAGATGATGACGATAAGGAGAACGGCAACGGCCAAGCTCCCTAGGACGCCTGACAAGCTCCGGCGCCGGACCGAACGCCTGGCCAAGGTCTGTCACCGCCCTCCCACGGCCGAGCCGGCCTAACCAAAAACAATACGGTGCTAGGAGGCTAGTTTCCTCCAGTGTCTTCCCCTATGTCGTCTTCGGCCGTGTCGCCTTGGCCTGTGTCCTCAGGCCGGAGACCGAAGAAGTCGGCCATCTGGAGACCGTAGGCCGGCTCGGGGCGAACCGTGGTTCTGGGCAACGGCTCGCGCCGGAGACGGCGGCGCAGGCGGTAAGCGAGATAGGCCAGGCTGACGAGGCCGAGCGCGGTTCCTCCCGATGCCAATCCGACGCGCTCCGTGGGGAGGAAGCCCATGGCGGTTATGACGGCCACCAGGGCGAGGGCGGCGACGTAGGAGCCCCAGGGGTAGAACGGAGCCCTGTACGCCAGGGCCGGGTGGTCCCGACCGCCGGAGGCGGGGGTCCCGGCCGCGGAGCCAGGCAGGTAGCCGGGTCGGAACGCAATGTGGCTGAGGACGATCATCAGCCAGGTGAAGGCGATGCCGAAGGCCGACACGCTGGTCACGTAGAGGAAGGCGTTGGCCGGGGCGAGGTAGTAGATGAGGACCCCGGCATAGAGCGACGCGGTACTGGTAAGGACGGCCGCCGCCGGGACACGGCGTTTCGGGAGGACCCGCCCGAGGACGGCCGGGGCTTGTCCCTCACGGGCCAGGGAGTACAGGATGCGCGAGGCCGTGTAGAGGCCGGCGTTCATGCTCGAGAGCGCGGCGGTTATGACCACGACGTTCATGGCCGCCGACGCCCACGGTAGGCCGAGCATCTCGAACACCAGGACGAACGGGCTCCTCGTAAGGCCGACTTCCCGCCAGGGGACGACCCCCACCAGAACGGCGATGGCTCCGATGTAGAGGACTATTGTCCTCACGACGATCCCGCCTATGGCCCGGGGTACGTCTCTACGTGGGTTCTCCGACTCGCCCGCGGCCACTCCGATGACCTCCGTGCCTCCGTAGGCGAAGATGACCAGCGCGGTCGCGAGGACAACGCCGGTCAGACCGAACGGAAGGAACCCCCCGTCACCCGCGTAGTTGGCCGTACCGAGGGCGGTTCCCCGGAACCCGAAGATGAAGGCCGCCCCGGTAAGGATGAAAGCCACGATCGCCCCCACTTTGACGAGGGAGAACCAGAACTCGAACTCCCCGAAAGACTCCACCGCCGTTAGGTTCACGACCGTCATCAGGAGAGCGAAACCCAGGCCGAAGTAGAGGCTCCACGAAGCCGGGACCCACAGGCGCACGTAGGTGGATGCGGCGACGATCTCGGCGGACATGATGGCCACCCAAGACAGCCAGTACGTCCAGCCGGTGAGGAAGCCGAAATACGGCCCGAGGTAGTCGTGGGCGTAGAGACGGAACGACCCCGGTGCCGGCCGGGCCACGGTCATCTCCGCCAGAGCCGACATCACGAGGAACATGATGACGCCACCTATGACGTAGGACAGGATGACGCCCGGGCCGGCAAGCCGCACCGTGCTGCCGCTGCCCAGGAAGACGCCGACCCCGATGACGCCGCCGATCGAGATCATGGCGAGTTGTCTTGACTTGAGCCCACGACGTAGACCGGCCACAGCCAGCCCCCGGTGGTAGTAGTGCCCGGGAGGTCCCGCCCCTAGCTACGGCCCACAGGGCTCGGCCGCGGAGCCGCTGCGGTGGTTCACTCCCGGCGACTAGGGTGACGCCGCAGCTAACCTGCCCAGAGGGGAGCCCGGGTCGGACGGCGAAGGAGCCGCCGCGGGCAAGTCCGTCAAGTAGGGACAGGCCGTGGCGAGACGCCGGCCTCGGCCCGCGGACTATGGGTACCGGCAGAGAGGAGAGTGTCGACCTTGGCCCTCGAGCTCACCTTCTTCGCCTCGCCTATCGCTCGTCCGGAAGAGGTAGCCTTGATGACCGCCTGGGTCCGGGAACAACTGGGTGAGGTCGCCGGGGACAGCTCCGGAGGCGGGCGCGGCCTGCCGGTGGCGGTCGTTCTCACCGGGGGCACCGAGGACCAGGTGCTGCGCCGGCTGGAGGACGTCTCCGGACCGGCGACCCTGCTCGCCCTGCCGCACTCCAATTCGATCCCCGCCTGCATGGAGATCCTGGCCAAGCTCGGTCAGGACCACAGGACGGGTCGCATCGTGGTCGTGTCGCGTGGGCAGTGGCGGGACGACCTTGACAAGGTCGCGCGCGCCGCCGACTTGACGACCCGCCTGCGGAAAAGCCGCATCGGGCTGTTCGGCGGGCCGTCCTCGTGGCTGGTGGCGAGTTCACCCGACCCCGCTGTCGTCACCGAAGTTTGGGGTCCGGAGGTGGTGAGTGTTCCCCTGTCCGAGGTTGTCGGGAGGTACCGGTCACTCGAGGTGGACGAGGAAACCCGGGCGCTCGCCCGGGAGCTTCTCGCCGGGGCCGCGGAGGTAGTGGAACCCGACTGGGACACTGTGTCCCGGGCGGTTCTTCTCTACCGGGTCCTGCGCGACATGGCCCGAGAGCTGCGGCTCGATGCCCTCACGGTCCGGTGCTTCGACCTTCTGGGCGACGTGGCGAACACGGGCTGCTTCGCCCTTTCCAGGCTGAACGACGACGGCGTGGTCGCGGGCTGCGAAGGCGACCTGCCGGCGACCCTGACGATGCTGGTCCTCGCCGGGCTATCCGGACGGCCCTGCTTCATGGCTAACCCATCCGACGTTGACGCGGAGGCCGGCATGGTAACCTTCGGCCACTGCAGCGCCCCGTTGGGCATCGTGAACACCTACCGCCTGAGGTCTCACTTCGAGTCCGGCTTGGGCGTGGGCCTTGAAGGGCACTTCCGGCAAGGCGAGACCTTCACCGTGGCGCGCGTAGGCGGCCGGCGGCTCGACGACTACGAGGTCTTCGAGGGCCATGCCATGAGCGAGGACGCCCACCCGACGCGCGAAGACCTTTGCCGTACGCAGGTGACGCTTGACGTCGGTGAACGCCAGGCCGGGAGTCTCCTCGAGAGGCCCCTCGGGAATCACCACGTCCTTGTTCCGGGGGCCTTGGCCATGGAGTTCATCCGCGTCGCCGGCGCGGTCAGACGCAAGGCCTGGGCGGCGGCCATGGGTGGGCCGAAACCCGGGAGCCTCCGCTGACGGTTGCCAAGCCGCCGCTGTAGGGTCCGGCATAGGCTGGGAAGCGGTGAAGATTGATGCCCTCCGCCCACGCCGGCGGCGGCCTTGTCCGCTACTGCGGCTGTTTCTTCGGTGTCAGCGGCTACGATCTCGAGGCCCAGACAGTGGCCATATACCTCTCGAGACGCGGCTACCGGCTGCGGCTCGTTCCGTTCGGCCGGAGGAACGACCGTCTCGGGCTACTGGAACTCAGGACGAGGCGGCTCCTGGAGTGCCTCGTGCAGCGCTTGCCGGGAACCGGTGAAGACCAGCCTCCCGTCGTGGAGATCCACCATCTGCCCCCACCGTTCATGCGGCTGGATTCCCCGGTCCCGGCCAAGATCGGGCGGAGCATGTTCGAGACCGAACGCCTCCCCGCGGATTGGGCCGGCATCTTCAGGAACCTGGACGCTCTCTGGGTCCCGTCGCGGTTCAACGCCGAGGCCTGCGTATCCGCGGGAATCGAGGAGTCCCGGGTCAAAGTCGTCCCTATCGGCGTCGAGACAGGGGTCTTCAGGCCCGGGCCTCGGGGAGCCGGGTTCGCTGACGAGAACGTAGGAGCCGACGACGGGGCCGGCGACCTCTGGATGCGGCGCTCGGACACCGTGGTGATGGGGGGTTGGCGACCGGGGATGTTCCGTTTCCTCTCCGTCTTCGCCTGGCAGGCCAGGAAGGGATGGGACATCCTGACGAGAGCCTACCTAGAGGAGTTCGGACCGCGCGAAGAGGTCTGTCTCGTCGTCAAGACCAGGACGCCGAAGGCCGCGCCGGGGACCATATTCCGCGAACTGATAAGCCACATCAGGGACACCCTCAGGCGTTCGCCTGACCAGGGGCCGCCGGTGGTCCTCCTTCCCGGCCACATGCGGAAATACGAGCTGGCGGTCCTGTACAGGTCGTGCGACGCGTTCGTGCTCCCCTCGCGCGGCGAAGGCTTCGGGCGGCCCTACCTCGAGGCCATGGCCACGGGTCTTCCGACCATCGGCACGGCCTGGAGCGGGAACCTCGACTTCATGACGCCGGAGAACTCCTACCTCATCCAGGTGGAAGCCCTCGACCCGGTGGACTCCCCCGACCTTCCCGACGCCTTCCACGGCCAGCGTTGGGCCCGCCCCAGCGTCGAGCACCTGAGGCTCCTGATGCGCCGCGTCTACGAGAACCGGCAGGAGGCGGCAGCCCGCGGCCGTGTCGCCCGCGAGAGTGTGGTCCGGCGCTACAGCGTCGGTGAGACATGCTCAGGCCTGGCCCGGGAGCTCGACAAGTACCTGCTCTGACCCGTTCGGAACACGAACCCGCCCCCTCCCTCTTACCGGGGGAGGGATCTCCCTCCCCTCCCCCCTCTCTGCCTCCCCGGGGCTTCGCCGCATCGCCGGGGACGACACCGTCCTGGAGCGGGAACCCCTGGAGGGCCTCGCTCGTGACGGCGAACTCTTTCATTCTTGAGAGACCGGCGGGTCCTAGAATCCTGGCGCACCTCCTCCTCATCTCGTGAGTCGACCGGGCGGCGAACGACACGTCGATGCCCCTTCCGTCGTCGCCAGGCCTGCCGAGGGACGCCGGCGGCAGCATGGCCCGCGGCGGAGCCGCCAACTGGGCTGGCGCCCTCTCCGGTCCTTCGAGGAGGGTCCGGCCGAGACCGTGGACTGGTACGTGGGCAATGCGGGGTGGCTCAGTGGGTGAACCCCAGCCCGCCCGTATCGGCCGACTCGAGCACGGCCCGGTAGATATCGGCGTGCATCCGGGCTACGTTCGGCCACCCGTCGGCTTCGGCTCGTTCCGCGGCTTTCGCCGCCAGCCGGGCCTGGCGCTCGCGGTCGCCGAGTAGCGAGACGAGGGCCTGGTGGATGGACTCCACAGTCGGCTCCGCCACTTTATGGACCTCCTCGTCAAGGTCCGAGAAGAGGGGGGAGCTCGTCACGATCATCGGCCGTCCCGCGGCCAGGCCGACTCTGACCGCGGCCGACGTGGCGTACGGGGTCCCGGTATCATAGGCGAAGACATTGATGTCCATGGCCGCGAGGCTCTTGACCAGCCTCTCTTCGTCCTCGAATTCGGTGTGAAGACGTAGGCTCCCCTCCGCCAGTTCCCCCCGGCACTCCCGGCGGATGTGCTCGAGCCATTCCTCGGACGATCGGTTCGCGGCGGGACTGGAGAACACATGACAGACGGCCCCGGGGTGCGTGGATCTCAGCCGGGCCACTGCCCTGATGAGCGGGAGGAAGCCCTTGTAGGGTTCCATGAAACCCGCCGACCCGATGCTGGGTCCCAGGCCGGCCGCGTCCGGCGCCGCTACGGACCGGGCGGGGCCCGGCACTCCCATGGGCACCACTGTGATACGCTGGCGCCAGCCGGCCGCCCGCAGGGCCTCGAGAGTGAGGGGCGAGTGGACGAGGACCTCCTCGAAGGCCGAGGCCAGAAGGCAGTTCGCGACGAGCTGGGCCGGATCGAAGGTATGGAGGGTCACCAGAGACGGTATCCGCAGCGTGGCCGACCGCGACCATATACGCTTCAGCGTGGCTCTGTCGTAAAGACTATACTTATGTTGGACGTGAACGATCGCCGGCCACCGTTCCGGCCGGGCTCCGTTCACGAGGTCCGACCCGACCAGGTCCACCAGGTATCCGGCCTTCTCAAGCTCCCTGATGAGAGAGGCCGAGTAGAGGGCGACCCCGCACCGGCTTCCCCAACTCGGGACGAGCATCGCCACCCGGAACGGCTCGACCGGCGCGGCCGGTTCCGCTCGCGTGCGTTCCAGGGCGGGCGTCAGCCGTCACCGCCTCCGGCCCCGGGCGCCGATAGGTTCCTCCAGTAGTCGAGAAGGTCCGCCAGGGTCTTGGTGAACGGTATCTCGGGTTCCCATCCGGTTCGGGTCCTGAACTTCGAGGCGTCGCCGACGAGGATGGGCACGTCCGACGGCCGCAGCCTCTCCGGGTCCACCCTCACCTCCACGGGGCACCGTGCCAGGCCGAGGAGGAGGTCGAGGACTTCCCTCATGGTGGGGGCCGTACCGGAGGCGATGACGTAAGCCTCCCCGGGCTCACAGCGGTCTAGGGCCAGCCAGTAGGCTCTGACCATGTCCCGCACGTCCGTGAAGTCCCGCCGCGCGTCGAGGTTCCCGCAAAGGAGCACTGGCGGCTTCAGCCCCGCTTCGATTTCCGCTATCTGCTTGGCGAAGCTCGACGTGGCGAAGACCTCGCCCCGTCTCGGCCCCGTGTGGTTGAAGGCTCTCGTCCTCACGACGTGGAGGCCGTAGGAGGCGTGGTACTGGTAGCCGAGGAGGTCCTGGGCGACCTTGCTCACGCCGTACGGGCTGAGGGGACGGAGGGGGTTATCCTCGGTTATGGGCACTTCGTCGGGCCGGACAAGGCCATACTCTTCCGAGGAGCAGGCCACTTGGAGGCGGGCGTCCGGGCGGAAGCGGCGCAGAGCTTCGAGGAGGTTGAGCTGGCCGATGACGTTCGTGGTCAACGTTTCCTCGGGGGCCGTCCAGGACGTGGGGACGAAGCTCTGGGCCGCCAGGTGGAACACCCGGTCCGGCGAGACCTCCCGCACGGTGGTCTGGACCGCGAACGGGTCGCGGAGGTCGCATTCCACCAGCCGCACGAACGGCATGAGATGAAGGACGTTGTCAAGGCGGCTCCGGGGACGGAACGTGCCGAACACCGTGGTGCCGGGCTGGCCCAAGACGAAATCGGCGAGGTGGCTTCCGGCGAAGCCCGTCACTCCCGTTATGAGGACTCTCATGTCGCCTTCTCGTCCTTCCGGTCGGTTGCGGGTTGCTGCTCGCCGGCGGCGTGCTCCTGAGCCCCGTTCATCAGGCGGCGGAACTCGCGCCCGGTGACCAGATCCTTGAGTTCACCCAGGCGGTCGCGGGGGCACACCAAGAGCCCCCCGGGTCCTCCGGCGACGACGACGTCCCGCATCCCGACAATCAGCGCCGGGCTCCCGGACCAATCGATGATGCAGCGAGACGCTCCCCGGAGGAGGACCTCGCCTCTGACCACGTTCTCGTTGTCGTCTCCCGGGACGTATCTCGCAAGGGCTTCCCACCCTCCGACATCATCCCAGCCGAACTCCCCGAGGGCCACAATGACGTCGGGGCATTTCTCGAGGACCCCGTAGTCGATGGACACGGCATCGAGGCCGGCGAACAGCGTGGCCGTCCGGGCCCGCCAGGCGGCCGACCCGACGGCGGGGGCGCCCCTCGAGGCCTTAAGCCGGGCGATGTCGTCGAGCACCCGCGCGGTCTCGGGGATGTGGCGCCGGATGAGCTCCAGGGCCACGCCGGCCTTCCAGATGAACATCCCGCTGTTCCAGAGACACCGGCTTTCCGTTATCAAGCACTCGGCCAGTGTCCGGTCGGGCTTTTCGATGAAGCGAGCCGCACTGTAGAACTTGGTCCGGAGTCCCCCGGGACCTCGGGGGCCCCACCCGTCGAACTCACCCGAGACGAGGATGTAACCATAGGCCGTCTCCGGCCTGGTGGGGGGTATGCCGACGAGAACCGGCCTGCCGGTGTCAGCGGCCCGGCAGGCATCCTCGATCGCCTGGACCCAGGCGTCGACCCCGCTTATGAAGTGGTCGGAGGGCACGACGACCGCCACGTCGTCCGGGCTGAGCCCGTCAATCATGGTCAGGGCGTATCCGATGGCCGCCGCCGTATCGCGCCGGGCGGGCTCCACGATGACGTTTCCAGGCGCGAGCCCCGGGACTTGCTCGCGGACGAGCCCCTTATAGCCGGCCCCGGTGATGACGTGGATGTGGTCGGGCGAGAGGAAACGCCCCAGGCGGGCAACCGTGGCCTGGAGCAGGGTCTCCCGTCCGAAGAGCGCCAGGAACTGCTTCGGCATGGTCTCGGAGCTCCTCGGCCAGAAGCGGTACCCCCTACCCCCGGCAAGGACGATAGCCCGCACTGCCATGATTGGAGCTGTCCTCCTCCAGTAGCCGCTACGATTGCCGGCAAGCCGCAAGGCCCCTGGGTAACCGGCTGGGTAGCTGGGGTTCTTTTGTCACTATATGCGGTCACCTCGCGGGGCGTTGACATAAGATTGACTAGGCCTCTGCCTGCGGGTTTTCCCCGGGAATCCATTACCAGTTGAACGGGGGACGTCTCCCATCGACATAGTTTCGGAACACGCCCTGGAGAGCTACGGTCTGACGGTCATTGAGATAGCGGAGGTCTCACGGAAGCGCGGGCGGACAGTGTGGCGGGTCCGGGCGGACGACGGTGTTTTCGCCCTCAAGAGTTTGACCGTCACGGCCCTCCGAGTGGCGTTCCTGACCGAGGCCCACGCCTACCTGAACGAACGGAGCACTCTGGCTCCGGTTCTTAGGCCCACCACATCAGGTGCCCTCTACGTGGAAGACGGGTCGACGAGCTACGTCCTCATGGACTGGCTCGAGGCGTCGGATGAGCACGTGTCCCTATCCGACCCCGACCAACTGGCGGCGGTGGCCGGCACGATGGCCGACTTCCACCTGGCGTCGTCCGGTTTCAGGCCTTCGGTCGGGACGGACCCGCGCGACTACCTTGGTACTTGGCCGGACGTCTACCAGGCGAGAATCCGGCTTCTCACAGTGCTCAAGCAGGACGCCCGGCGGGGGCTGCGCGGGCGTGCCGACGACGCCTACCTCAGCGCCGTGAACAGCATTCTTGACCAGGCCGACCTGGCTAGTCAACTACTCGAACGGGCTCCTTATAAGTCATGGTGTGAGCTGTCCCGGCAGCGCGGCGGGTTCGTCCACCAGGACTTCGCCAAGGGGAACCTCCTCTTGACGGAAGACGGCCTTAAGGTGTGCGACCTTGACGCCATAGCCATTGACATCCCCGCCCGAGACCTCCGCAACCTCCTCACCCGGGCCTTCCGCGAGGCACGGGCCTGCCGGCCGGAGCTGGTCGACGCGGCACTGGCAGCCTACCGCGCGAAGGCCCCGCTCACCTCGGGTCAGCTCGAGGTCCTGATGGCGGACCTCCTGTTCCCCCACCACTTCGTGCGGGCCGCCCGTGATCTCTACATGGGGCTTCACCCCGACCGGACGCCGGCCCAAGCGGCCCCGCGGCTCCAGTTCCTGGCTTCCCTCGAGGAATCAAAGCGCGCCACCCTCGTATCCGGTGCCGGGGAGGTGTTTGTGTGAAAGTCTCGGTGATCGGATGCGGTCGAGTGGGGCTGCCGCTCGCCCTGCTTCTCGCCGCCCGGGGCCACGAGGTCGTGGCGGTAGAGGTCGATGCCCGGGTGAGGGACGCGGTGAGCCGGGGCCGCATGCCTTTCACGGACCCGTTCTCCGAGCCCTACCTCGCGGAGACCCTGGGGCGCACGTTCTCCATCACCGGTGATCTGGCGGTTGCCGCCCGGCAATGCCAGGCGTTCGTGGTGTGCATCGGTACTCCGCTCGGCCCCGGCCTGCTTCCCGACTTGTCGGCGGTTGCCGGCGTGGCAGAAGGGGTGTTGGAGGGCCTGTCCGGGAAAGGGGGTCCGGTGCCGGGCAGACCGGCGACCTCGGGAGGCCCGGAGCCCGGCGGGCCTCCGGCCATCATCATCAGGAGCACTGTGGTTCCCGGCATGACGGACGGTCTCATCAGGTCTCTCGAACGTCGTTTCGGCCTGAAGGCCGGGCGGGATTTCTTCGTGGCTTTCTGCCCGGAGCGGACCCTGGAGGGCCGGTCGGATGAACTTCTTGAGCTGCCGCAGATAATCGGGGCCCGTGACGAGGCTTCGCGAGACGCGGCCCGGTGCCTGTTCGAGCCCCTGGGAGTCGAACTGGTGGATACCGGGCTGGTGGAAGCGGAGATGGCCAAGCTGGCCTGCAACGCCTACAGGTACATCGCGTTCGCTCTCAGCAACGAACTCATGATGATAGCCCAGAGCCACGGGGCGAGAGTCCATGAAGTCCTCAAGGCCGCCAACCAAGGCTACAAGCGGGGGGGCATCCCGTCTCCCGGGTATGCCTCCGGCCCGTGCCTGTTCAAAGACGGGCTGTTCCTCGGGACGCGTTTCCCCGCCGTCGACCTCCTCCTGGCAGGCTGGAAGATCAACGAGACCCTGCCCGAGTACTTCATCGCCCTCGTGGAGAGAATCCGCCCGCTGGTCCGTCCCGTCGTCCTTGGGCTGGCTTTCAAAGCGGACTGCGACGACACGCGCAACTCCCTCGGCCTCAAGTTGGCGCGCCTCCTCGAGGCTCGCGGGCATGAGGTGGCCGCTCACGACCCTCACGTGACCCGGGCGGGCGCCGTCTCGGACCTTCGGAGCGTCCTCTCGGGGGCGCGGGAGATATTCGTCACGGTGCCGCACCGGCAGTACCGGGAGACGCAGTGGACGGAGCTTACACGATTGGCGGGCCGGGACTGCATCGTTGCTGACCCGTGGCTTGTGTGGGGGCAGGACGACGTCGTCACCCGGCTGGTGGACTAGCGGGCATCCGCGATGGCGTACCTGTAGATGTCCAGGGTCTGCCGGGCGGTCCGCCACCAGGTGAAGTCCCGGGCTCTCATCATCCCCCGGCGGCGGAGGTCGGCGGCGAGGGCGGGATTGTCGAGAACGTGGGCCATGGCGTTGCCGAAAGCGCCGTAGTCATTCCGGCTCACCAGGACCGCGCCGTCCCCGGCCACTTCCGGAACAGACGACGTGGCCAGGGCCACGACCGGCGTTCCGCAAGCCATCGCCTCAAGGACCGGGTTGCCGAACCCCTCGTAAAGAGACGGGAACGCGAACAGGTCGGCTCCGCGGTACATCCGGGCCAGGTCATCCGCGGGCACGTCGTGAGCGAACTTAACCCGATCCGAGACCCCCAGCCGTTTGATTTGACTCGTGAGTTCCGCCGGCACCGTTCCCGGCCCGACCAGAACCAGGTAGGGTTTGTGTCTCCCTCTCCGGCTTAGATGCTGGAATGCGTCGACCAGCAGGCCATGGTTCTTACGTGAGTCGAAAGCGGCAACGTAGAGGATGTAGGGCCGGGCCAGGCCGTACCTAGAGAGCGTGTTCTCTATCTCGTCCTCGGGGTAGCGGTCGTGGAATACGTCGTGATCGACCCCGTGATACACCACGTCTATCCTATCGGGATCCACCCGCAAGGTCCCGACCAAGTCCCGCTTGGTGGCCTCGGAGATGGCGATGATGCGCGTGACCGCGGGCAGAATGGGGACGAGAGCGCGCGTGAGACGCCCGAAGCCCCGCTGTTTCTTCGCCGGGAAATGCAAGGGGATTATGTCCCGGACTGTAACGATCACTGGTACGTGGACTTGCCCGGCCGCGAGCCTACCCGCTTCGTAGGCGGGGTGGAAGTAGTCCGTCAGGTGGATGACGGCGGCCCCGTCGGCCTGGGCCGCCTCGAGAAGGTCTTCCCCCGGGGCGAGACGGCGTGGTGCGATGTGTCGCCAATCGGCCGGATGCCCCCAGGTCTGGTCTCCTGGCAAGTAGTAATTCAAGCGAAAACTGCCGTACGGGTCCAGCGAGGGGAGAAAGCGCCCGAACTCCTCAAGCAGCCGTCTTGTGGTCCGCCCGATGCCTCGGGCCACGTGTCCGCCTATCAGCGGGTTCCCATCCAGCGCTACAAGCATGGCCGGTCCTCCATGCGCGGAAGTCGTTTTTGTCACAGTATGCGGGGAGGCTCTAGCTGCCTCGAGGCCTGGGTCGGGCGGACCTGTTTCGTTGACACCGTCAACATCGGGGGGTATCATTTGCGCATGACACGGGTCTTTTCGGGGGTTCAGCCCTCCGGCAATCTTACACTGGGCAATTACGTCGGGGCCTTGAGGCAGTTCGTCGAGCTCCAACACGAGCACGACTGCTTCTTCTGCGTGGTCGACCTTCACGCCCTGACCCTGCCCCAAGACCCGGAACAACTCCGGGCCAAGACGGCCGAGGTCGCCGCCCTCCTGCTCGCTTCGGGGCTGGACCCGGCCAAGATGACCTTGTTCGTGCAGTCTCACGTCCCGGCCCACGCCGAGTTGAGTTGGCTGCTCAACGGCATCGCCTACGTCGGCGAGCTCAGCCGCATGACCCAGTACAAGGACAAGGCGAAGGACAGGAAGACCGTCACGGCCGGACTACTCAACTACCCCATCCTCATGGCCGCTGACATCCTCTTGTACCAGGCCGACCTCGTCCCCATCGGGGCCGACCAAAAGCAGCACCTCGAGTTGTCGAGGGACGTCGCCATCCGGTTCAACAACCGGTTCGGAGACACGTTCGTCGTTCCGGAGCCCTACATCCCCAAAGTGGGGGCCAGGGTAAGGGCCCTGACGGACCCGGCTAAGAAGATGAGCAAGTCCAGCGAGGTGCCGGACAGCTACATAGCCCTTCTCGACCCTCCGGACGTCGTCCGGTCGAAGCTGGCGCGGGCGGTCACGGACTCGGGGCGCGAGGTGCGCTACGACCCCAAGGAGAAGCCCGGCGTGAGCAATCTTCTGACCATCTACTCCCTGTGCCGGGGCAAGACCGTAAAGGCCGCGGAGGGCGACTTCCCCGGGGTGGGTTATGCCGCCTTCAAGGAGGCCGTCGCCGAGGCCGTGAACGACACGCTGAGGCCCATCCAGGCCCGCTACGAAGAACTCATGAGCACGGGCGAACTCCGGGACATCCTCGCCGGCGGTGGGCGCCGCGCCGCGGAGGTGTCCGCGGCCACCCTGGCCGATGTTAAGCGCAAGATGGGGCTTCTCGCGCTGTAGGCGGCGCTAGCTGCCGCGGGCACTCCCGCTCTTTCTCCCACAACCCCCAGAAAACGGCGGCGTGACTCGTCCTCTATCAATGAAGGGATTTGGGGCCGCCGGGCCGGAGGCGGTCCGATATTTGTGCCGGAGAGCCTTACCTGGTACACGTGGCGGAGAGTCCTCAATAGAGGGGGTTTGAGAATGAAAAGGGCAGTCAAGCTGTTCGTCCTCGCCTTGGTCCTGGCCGTGGCTCTCACCGCGTCCGGACCGGGCCTCGCCGGACCCGGCGGGCAGGGTCGGGGGCAAGGGAACGAGCACGGCGGCGACAACGGGATGGGGAACGGGTTCAAGTTCAAGGACGTAGCGGAGGACTTCTGGGGTTATCACGACATCCTGCTGATGAACCTCAAGGACGTGCTGGGCGGCTACGGAGACGGCAACTTCGGGCCGAACGACCCCGTGACCCGCATCCAGCTCGTCTGCCTGGCGCTGCGCATCATGGCTCTGGACGACGACGCCATGGCCCTGACGCCCGAGGAGGCTCAGGCGATACTCGACGCGGCCTTCGCTGACGCGTCCTCGGTGCCCACTTGGGAAGGCGCCCGGGAGTGCCTGGCCTACGCCTTGGAGAACGGCTATCTCGACGAGCACTTCTTCACCACCAACGACGGCGGCCTGCCGAGCTTCGGACCCAACGAAGCGGCGTCACGTCTGGAAGTCGTGGTGACCCTTCTCGCGGCCATGGGATTGGCCGGCGAGGCGACCCAGATCGAGCAGGAGATTGCCGAAGGGGGCTTCGAGCCCGAGGCCCCGGACTGGGATCAGGTCCCCGAGTGGGCCGTGGGCTGGGTGGCCCTGGCCATCGAAATGGACATCCTGCGCGGGGATGACGACGGGTGCCTCGACCTGGGCAGTGAGGTCACGCGGGCTCAGATAGCCGCGCTACTGGCCAGGGTTGACGCCGAGGTCGACAGCGACGGCGACGATTTCGTCATCCACGGCGCTCTCACCGGAATCGACCCCGCCGTTCCGTCGATATCCGTCGAGACCACTCAAGGCGCCCTGAACCAGTACAGGGAGCACGAGCGGGAACGCGAGGAGGGCCAAGACGAAGGGGACGACGAAGGGGACGAGGACGAAGACGAAGAGGAAGAAGAAGATGAGGATGAGGACGACGACACCCCGGTCACGGTGACCCTGACGGTCAGCGCCGCCGCCCAGATCTTCCTTCGCGGGACGCCGGCGACTCTTGACGACCTCGCCGTCGGTGACAAGGTTCAGGTCCTGGCTGTCGACGGCGTAGCCTATATCATAAGCGCGAAGTGCGAGCGCGAGGAAGTCAAGGGAGTCCTTCTCGAGAGCGCCTACGACGAGGAGACCGGCCTCCTATCGTCGCTGACCGTCGAAGTCCTCGACGAGGACAAGGACGAAGACGAAGACGAGGACGAGGAGGAAGGGGAAGAGGGCGACCAGGCGGAACAGGAGGGCGCCGGAGACGGCGGTGACGAGGGCGACGACAACGGGTCCGGCTACGCGCCGGGTGCCGTCGTCACCTTCGAGGTTTCTCCCGACGTGGCCGTCTGGTTCCGTGGCGACCATGACTCCGACGTCCAGCCCGCGGCCGGCGACATCCTCGAACTCAAGCTCGTCCATGACGTCGTGGTCATCATCGTCATCGACGAGCGGTATGAACTGAAGGGCGAGCTGGAAGGCGTCCTCGTGGCGGTCAACGACGACGGGACCATCACCGTCACCGTGACCGAGATCGACTGGGAAGAAGGCGACGTCCCGAGTGACATCGTCGAAGGCGAGGACGTCGTCCTGACCCTGGACGACGAGGTGGACATCCGCTGGCGGGGCGAGACCGTCACCGCGGTGGACCTTGTCGCCGGCTCCGAGCTCGAGTTGAAGATGGAGGATGGACTCGTCACCAAGATCCGGGTCGAAAGCGACGACGCTGACGACGCTGACGACG